>NZ_JBIDBC010000015.1:0-168479 GCF_043202835.1 Streptomyces sp. NPDC048142 | reverse complement strand
TCAACTGTCTCCGCGTCATGCACACCGGACTACACGATCCACCCCCGAAGCGAGGGCGAATCCCGCAGATTGATCACGACTCGATACAGGCCCTAGTGCGCCGAGGCCGGTGGTGGGGTCGATGCGGTCCGTGCCGGTGCGCAGCACGGTGGCCGCGAGCGCGGCGAACCGCTCGGCGACCAGGGCGCGGCGGGTCTCCTCGTCGGCGGCGCGGAAGGTGTCGAGGAATCCGTTGCCGGATACGGCGTCCGGGGGCGGGGCGGCGGCTGCCGCGAGGTCGGCGACCAGTGGCGGCGGGGACGGGTACCAGGCGAGGAAGACGGGCCAGTCGACGACGGTGGCGACGACCAGCTGGGCGTGGTCCTGGCCGATGACGCGCTCCAGGACGGCCATGCCGGCGTCCGGGGACAGTGAGCTCATGCCACGGCTGTGCATGTAGTGGTCGACCAGGCCGAGTTCCTCGATCATTCCGGTGGCCCAGGGGCCCCAGTCCAGGCTCAGCGCGGGCAGCCCCTGGGTGCGGCGGTGGTGGGCGAGGGCGTCCAGGAAGGCGTTACCGGCGGCGTAGTTGGTCTGGCCGGCCGTGGTCAGCAGGGAGGCGATCGAGGCGAAGAGCACGAAGTGTTCGAGGGGTTCGTCCCGCAGGTGCCGGTGCAGGAGGTGGGCGCCGACGGTCTTGGGGTCGTGGACGGCGTCGAAGGCGGCCCGGTCCAGATCGGCGACGAGCGTGTCGCGGACCTGTCCTGCCAGGTGGAACACCCCGCGTACGGGCGGCGCACCGCTGCTCCGGTGGGCGTCGAGCCAGCCGGTCAGGGCGTCCTCGTCGGTGATGTCGAGCGTCGCGAGGACGGGCTGCGCGCCGAGCGCCTCCAGCTCGCGGATCAGGGCCACGGCCCGGCCCTCGGCGGTGGCGGGGTCGGTGCCCGCCCATTTCTCCCGGGCCGGGACGGGGGTGCGCCCGACCAGGACGATCCGGCGGGCCCCGCGTCGTACGAGGGTGCGGCACAGCAGGCGGCCGAGCGCGCCGAACGCGCCGGTGACCAGGTAGCTTCCATCCGCCCGCAGGCGCAGCGGCAGCGGTCGGGTCAGGCTCTCGGCGGGGCGGAGGCGGCTGGTGCGGCGGCCGCCGTCGCGCAGGGCGATCTCCTCCTCGTCGTCGCTCAGTGCCTCGCGCAGGAGCGCTTCGGCCTCGGCCCGGTCGCCCTCGGGGCCCGGCTGCCGCCGGGGGTCGAGGTCGATGAGCTTGCCGGGGTGTTCGATCAGCTCCTGGTGCCGCAGCACGCGGCCGATGCCCCAGGCGGGTGCTCCGAGGGGTTCGGGCCCCTCGCCGGGCAGGGCGGGCTGGGCGCCGCGGGTGACGATGTGCAGGCGGCCTGCGCCGCCCCGGGCGAGCAGGAGCCGGGCGAGGGCGATCAGCGAGTACGCGCCCGCGCCGGTGTGGTCGCGCAGGGAGGCCGGGTCGCATGCGGCGAGGGCGGGCGCGTCGAGGTTCCACAGGTGCAGGACTGTTCCCCGGAAGGGGCCGCCGTCGCGGTCCAGGTCGGCCAGGAGCCGGCGGAGACCGGCGTCGGAGCCGGGGTCGACGGTGAACGTGGCGCCGTCTCCGGAGGCGGTGTAGGCCGCGCCCCGGCGCACCAGGCGGCAGCGTTCGCCCCGGGCAGCGGCGAGGGCGGCGAAGGCGTCCGCGACGCCCCCGGTGTCGGCGAGGACCAGCCAGTCGTGGTCCCGTGCGGCGGCCGCGGGCGCCGGCCGCGGATCACCGTCGCGCCCCGGCGGCTCGCCGCGTACGCCTCCGTCGCCCGGGTCCCGCCGCCGGGCGGCGGTGTCCTCGGCGGGCAGCGGCGGGCAGTCGGTCCAGACGGGTTCGGCGAGCCAGGAGTCGATCGTGGTCCGGGCGACGGCGGTGGCGGCCTTCTGCACGTCGGCGCGCGGAAGCCGTGGACGCGGCCGAGCGGCGTGCCGTCGTCGGCGTACAGGTCGATGTTCCCGAGGGTGGTGTCCGCGTCGCCGGGGAGCAGGGTGGCGTGGGCCCAGAACGGCTGGTCGCCGATGGGTTCGAGGGCGACCTCCTCCAGGCGGAGCGGCAGCCTGATCCCGGTGTCCGGTACGGGATCTCCGGGGGTCAGCGGGATCAGTGGAATCAGTGGAATCAGGAGGGTCTGGAAACAGGCGTCGAGGAGGACGGGGTGGAGGTGGTGGCCGGCGGCGTCGTCGCCGATCGCCCGGGGCGGGCGGATCCGGGCGAGGACTTCTCCGGCGCCGATCCAGACCTCCTCGACGGCCTGGAAGGCGGGGCCGTAGTGGTAGCCGAGGGCGGCCAGTGCGGTGTAGCAGTCGGGTCCTTCGAGGTGCCTCGGGGACCGGGCCCGGATCGCGGGGGCGTCGAGCGGCCGGGCGGTGCGGCGACGCTGCCCGGTGCGGACGATCCCGCTCGCGTGCACGGTCCGTTCCCCGTCGTCCCCGGCCGGGGAGGCGATGGTGAAGGCGGCGTTCTCCAGGGAGAGCGACACCTCCACGCTCCGGTCCTCGCCGTCGGGCAGGAAGAGGGCCTTGCGCAGATCGATGTCGGCGAGGACGGCGGTGGTGCCGCCGGTGAGCCGCAGGACGGCCTGGGCGGCCATCTCCAGGTAGCCGGCGGCGGGGAAGACCACGGTGTCCTGGATGCGGTGGTCGGCGAGGTAGGGCAGGTCCTCGGTGTCCAGGCGGGCCTGCCAGGTGGGTTGTGTGGTGTCGGTGCGGCGGCCGAGGAGGGGGTGGTCGCGGTGGCCAAGCCGGACCTGGGCGACCGGCCGGGGTTCGGTCCAGTGGCGGTCGCGGCGGAAGGGGTGGCGGGGCAGGGTGACGGGCCGGCCGGCCGGCTGGAGCACGCTCCAGTCGACGGTGACGCCCAGATTGTGGAGAGAGCCGAGGGAGGCGGCGAAGCACTCGCTCTCGTCCTCCCGGCGGCGGATCGAGGGCACGGTGAGTCCCCACGTCCCGGCCGCGTCGAGGCTTTCGCGGATCGCATGGCCGAGGACCGGGTGGGGGCCGATCTCCAGGAACACGTGGTGGCCGTCGTCGGCGATGCGGTCGAGCGCGGAGCGGAAGCGCACCCGGTCGCGGACGTTCTTCCACCAGTAGGCGGCGTCCAGCTCCTCACCTCGGGCGGCCCCCTCGACACCGGTCAGGTACAGCGGGAGTTGGGCCGGGCGCGGTTCCAACGGAGCGAGAGCCCGAAGGAGTTCATCCTTGATCCGTTCCATGGCGACGCTGTGGTAGGGCACTTCGACGGTGAGGAACTGCGCGAACTGCTGCTCGGCCCGCAGCTCCTGGGCCAGCAGGGTCAGCGTCGCCTCGTCCCCGGCCAGGGTGATCGCGGTGGGGCTGTTGACGGCGGCGACGGAGACCCGGTCGCTGTAGGGGCCTACCCGGCGCTCGGCCTCCTCCTCCGACAGGCTCACCGCGAGCATCGCGCCCGTGCCGGCCAGGGTCTGCTGGAGGCGGCTGCGGTGCACGGCGATCCTGGCCGCGTCCCGCAGGGAGTAGACGCCCGCCGCGTGAAAGGCGGCGATCTCGCCGGTGCTGTGGCCGACCACGGCGTCGGGACGCACCCCGTGGGACCGCCACAGGGCCGCCAGGGCGACCTGTACGGCGAAGTTCGCGGGCTGGGCGAGCCAGGTCTCCCCCATCCGGGAGACGGACTCGTCGGCGGTCATCTCCTCGATCAGGGACCAGTCGGCGAACTCCCGCAGCGCCCGGTCGCAGGCGGTGACGGCGTCGCGGAAGACCGGTTCCTCCGCCAGCAGTTGGCGTCCCATGCCCCACCACTGGGGGCCCATTCCGGTGAAGACCTGGACCAGCTTGCGGTCGGCGGCGTCCCGGGCCCGGCCGCGGGCGACCCGGGGGTGGGGCTCGCCGCGCCCGTGGGCGGCCAGGGCTTCGTCGAGGGAGGCGCGGGAGGAGTAGACGACGGACAGCCGCTCGGGGAGGTGCTGGCGGCGGTGGGCCAGGGTGTGGCCGAGGTCGTCGAGGGCCACGGCCGGGCCGTTGTCGCCCGCCAGTTCGCCCCGGATCCCGGCCGCCATCTCCACCAGGGCGTCCGGATCGCGGGCGCTGAGCGGCAGGATGCTCCAGCGGCGCCCGGCGGGTGCGGCGGGGCGGATGTCCGGCGCCGGCCGCGGGGCCTCCTCCAGGACGACATGGGCGTTGGTGCCGCCGAATCCGAAGGAGTTGACCCCGGCGCGGGCGGGCCCTTCGTGTGTGGGCCAGGCGGTGGGCCGGGTGGGGATCTCGTAGGGCAGGGCCGCCGCGTCGATGGCGGGGTTGAGGTTCTCCAGGTTGATGTGGGGCGGGATCGTCCGGTGTTCGATGCTCAGGACGGTCTTGATCAGCCCGGCGATCCCGGCGGCGGCTTCGGTATGGCCGATGTTCGCCTTGACCGAGCCGACGTAGGCGCGGGCGCCGGGGGCCCGTCCGATGGTCAGCGCGCGGGCCAGGGCGTCGGCCTCGATCGGGTCGCCGACCGGGGTCGAGGTGCCGTGCGCCTCCATGTACTGGAGCTCGCCGGGGGTGATGCCCGCCTCGGCGCAGACCCGGCGGATGAGGTCGACCTGTGCGTCGGGGTTGGGCACGGTGATGCCGTTGGTGCGGCCGTCCTGGTTGACGCCGCTGCCGAGGATCACCGCGTGGATCCGGTCCCCGTCCCGCACGGCGTCGTCCAGCCGCTTCAGCGCGACCAGGCCGACGCCTTCGGCCCGTACGTAACCGTCGGCCGCTGCGTCGAACGTACGGGAGCGGCCCTCGGGCGACAGGAATCCGCCCTTCGTCTCGGCGACGGTGTACTGCGGGGCCATGTGCAGCAGGGTGCCGCCGGCCAGGGCGAGGTCGCTCTCGCCGCTGTCGAGCGCCTGGCACGCGAGGTGGACGGCGACCAGGGAGGAGCTGCACGCGGTGTCGATGGACAGGCTGGGGCCGCGGAAGTCGAAGCAGTACGAGAGGCGGTTCGACACCATCGTCATCATGGTCCCGGTCGCGGTGTGGGCGGCCAGCGAGGTGAAGCCCAGGTCGGCGAACTGCAGGATCTTGTAGTCCAGGGTGAACGCGCCGACGTAGACGGCGACGTTGCCGCCTGCGAGGTCGGCGGGCCGCTGGCCGCCGTCCTCCAGGGCGTCCCAGGCCACTTCGAGCAGTTTGCGCTGCTGCGGGTCCATGTGGTCGGCCTCGCGGGGGCTGATGCCGAAGAACGCGGGGTCGAACTCGTCGAAGCCGTCGATGTATCCGCCGCGGCCGCCGACGAGCCGACCGGGTTTGTCGCGGAACCGGCTGCCGAGCGTACGGACGTCGTAGCGGTCGGACGGGGTGGGCGTGACGCAGTCCTTGCCCTCCACCAGATTCCGCCAGTACGTGCGGTGGTCCGAGGCGCCGCCGGGCAGACGGCAGCCCATCCCGATGATCGCCACCTTGTTGCGTAGCGCCCGGTTGTTCGCGTCGGCCATGCGGACTCCTCAAGTCGTGGTGGTACGTCAGGGATCGGCGGTCACTCCGGCCGGAGGCCCGGTGCCGGTCTGCGTCGCCAGGGGTGCAGGAGGGCGGCGAGGATCTCGCCGGTGCCGGGGAAGGACGTGGGGTCGTACAGGCCCACGGCGGTGGGCTCACGGCCGGGGTACCAGGTGAAGCTGCCGAAGAGGTGGTCCCAGCACGACAGGTCGGAGCCGTAGTGGCCGGCTTCGGACGGATCGGTGCTGTGGTGCAGCCGGTGCTGCTCGGGACTGGCCAGCAGATGGTTGAGCGGTCCGATGCGGACATCGATGTTGGCGTGGACGAAGTAGCCCTGGGCGGCGACGAAGAGTCCGACCACCAGCACCGCGGGGCGGGAGAATCCGAAGAGGGCCAGGGTCAACTGGACGAGGCCCTGGGCCAGGACGATGTCCAGCACGTGGTTGACGCCGTTGTTGGCGACATTGACCTTCTCCGGCACGTGATGCACTCCGTGCAATCGCCAGAGCAGGGCGTTCCGGTGGCCCAGCCGGTGCACCGAAAAGCTGACGAGCGATCCGGCGAGGAGCGCGCCCGGGATCTCCACCCAGAGGTGGCCGGCCGGCTCCTCCGGCGAGATCAGGCCGACGGCCAGCGCGACCAGGAGTTGCGCCAGACCGCTTCCGGCCATGGTGAGCAGGAAGTAGATGCCGTACCAGCGCCATTCGGCCTTTCCGGGGTACCAGTTCCGGTCATAAGGAATCAGCCGCTCCAGGAGGGCCAGATAGGCGATGACCCCGACCAGGAAAAGCGAACTGACCCATGCCGGATCCCACTGGAGCCACAATGCGGCCACTCCCACGGATACGACCGCGAGGAGGAGAACCGGGTACGCAGCGACACGAAGAAGCCGAGCGGGAGCATGACCGGCCCTCCCCTTCCGGTCGACCGAATAGTCGACCGAATAGTCGACCGAATAGTCGACCGAATGAATTCCGCCATCGGCGGAGTGCTCGCACTCGTCCATCCGTGACCCTCCACAAGTGACAGTGCCGGGGAGAGAGACCGCCGCACCACATCAGGGCAGGCCAGAACACCCTGGGAAGCGACAGGAAACCCCGGGCGGCAGCCATGGCCCCGCACGGGCGACTTCTGGACACCCGGCCTCGATGAAATCCGGCCGTGGCGTGAACTGATGCCCCCGACCCCATCAGCCCAGATCATCTATTTCCCGTTCTCACGACTTTAATCCCGACCGACTCGCAGAAATCGTCCGGCGCATTTATCTGTGCCGAGAATGCGAGAAGGATCGCACAACCGAGGTGAGTTCATATGTGCGAGCAATTCTTTCGTAGGATCATCGCGACGGTTGAGTACGGCGTATTCCGGTACGCCGGGAAACACTGTCCTACGCTCGGGCGCGTATTCGGACAGGGAGCGGTGCGCCCGCGCGAAACCAGCTCTCCCAACAGCGCCCCGGAGCAAGGCCCCGGAGCGAGGCGCCGAGCGGGGCTCCGCCGGAGGGCTCCCGCTCCTTCCACCGGAGGGCATCGCCCTGCGATGATCACAGCGAGATCCGGCAGCACATCAGCGAATCGAGGGGCCCCCTTGTCGTACGATGTCGGCGCGGTGCGCGCACAGTTCCCCGCCCTTCGGTCCGGTACGGCGCACTTCGACGGGCCGGGCGGCACCCAGACCCCGGCCTCCGTCATCGCCGCGATCGGCGAGGCGATGAGCGGACCCCTGTCGATCCGGGGCACCGGGCTGCCCGGGGAGGTGAACGCGGAGGAGATCGTCCGCGGGTTCCGGCAGGCGATGGCGGACCTGCTGGGCGCGGACCCGGGCGAGATCGTGTTCGGCCGCAGCGCGACCCAGCTCACGTACGACTTCTCGCGCACCCTGTCCAGGGCCTGGAGCCCGGGGGACGAGGTGGTGGTCAGTCGGCTGGACCACGATGCCAACATCCGCCCGTGGGTGCACGCGGCCGAGCGGGCGGGGGCGGTGGTGCGGTGGGCCGACTTCGATCCGTCGACCGGCGAGCTTCCCCCCGAGGCGGTAGGCGCACAGATCACCGGGCGGACCCGGCTGGTCGCGGTGACCGGCGCCTCCAACCTCATCGGCACCCGGCCCGACATCCCGGCCATCGCCGAACTGGTCCACCGGGCCGGCGCGCTGCTGTACGTGGACGGGGTCCATCTGACGGCCCACCACGCGGTGGATGTGGAGCGGCTCGGGGCGGACTTCTTCGTCTGCTCCCCGTACAAGTTCTTCGGACCCCATCACGGGGTGCTCGCCGCCCGGCCCGAACTGCTCGGCACTCTCCGCCCGGACAAGCTGGCGCCCTCCACCGACGCCGTGCCGGAACGCTTCGAACTCGGCACCCTCCCCTACGAGTCCATGGCGGGGACCCGCGCGGCGGTGGACTTCCTCGCGGGCCTGGGCACCGGCGCGGACGGGGCGGGCGGGCGTCGGGCGCGGTTGCGGTCGGCGTACGCGGCGATCGACGCCCACGAGACGGAGCTGCGGCAGACCATCGAGAAGGCGGTGGACGAACTGGGCGGGGCGACGGTCCATTCCCGTGCCGCCGAACGCACCCCCACCCTGCTGCTCACCTTCGACGGCCGGGACGCGGCGGACGCCTACCGGTCCCTCGCCCGCTCCGGGGTGCACGCGCCCGCCGGTTCCTTCTACGCCCTGGAGGCCTCCCGCCACCTGGGGCTCGGAGACAGCGGCGGCCTGCGCGTCGGACTCTGCGCGTACAACGACACGGACGACGTGGAGCGCCTTCTGAGGGGACTCGCGGACTGGCTGCGGTGACGGCGGCCGTCGTCACCGCGCACCGAGTGCGGCCAGTGCGTCCACCGCTTCGGTGAGCCCGGACGGGTGCCGGGTTCCCGGGGGCTGCCGCCCGGCCCAGCCGGGTCCGGCGGTGAAGACGACGGGCCGCCTGCGCGCGCCCCGTACGCCCCACTCGATCGCCTCCACCCGGGCCGCGAGCGAACGGCTCGCCGTGCCGTGCGACTGAGCCCAGAGCACCACCGCGTCGGGTCCGGTGCGCCGGACCGCCTCCTCCAGCGCCTCGACGGGCAGCGCGGCGCCGAACATACGGACCGACAGCCCGTGCCGGGTGAGCGTGGCGGCGAGTGCCTCCAGGGCCAGCGTGTGGGTCTCACCCGGTACGCAGGCCAGCAGGGAGAGGCCCGCACCGGGGGCGGGGGGCCCGGCGGCACGGACACCGCGCAGCGCGCCGGAGACGTGCCAGGACAGCAGATGCTCGACCTCGATGTACCGCTCCCCCGCGGTCTCCCACTTGCGGCCCACCGCGTGCAGCACCGGCGCCATCACCTCGTCCCAGGCGGCCGGCAGCCCGTAGCGGTCGAGGACCTCCGTGAGCAGTTCCTCCATGGCCGGCGCGTCCAGCCGGAGCGCCGCCCGGGCCAGGCCTCGGCACTCGCGGCGGGCACTGCCGAGCGGAAGTCCCCCGGGGGCCCGTGACGGGTGCCCGCGCCGTGGCGGGGCCGTGGCGCCGGACGCTCCGGCCAGGACGGCACGAGCGGCCTCGGCCGGCGGCAGGCCCGCGCTCGTCAGGCGGCACATGCGCCGCAGGGCGGCGATGTCGGCCCCGGTCCAGCGACGATGCCGGCCGCCCTCCCGTGCGGCCGGGCCGATGCCGTAGCGGCGGTCCCAGGAACGCAGCGTCGTCGGCGCGACTCCAAGAAGGCGGGCCACCGCACCGGTGGTCAGCCCTCCGTCGGCCGGCGTCCGCGGGGGCCGGCCACCCGTGCGGCGACCCGCCGGGTCCGCCACGGGTTCCGCCACAGAGTCCATAAAACCCACTATACGATGCAAAAACGATGCATGTTGCCCGGCCTGTCGCCGCAGGGTTCGCTGGAGTCACCGGGCCCCGCGTGATGCCCCCAGCCGCACCGTCGCCCCCGCCCCGAACCGCGGCAGAACGGACAGGAGACGGCCATGAAACTGAGCGACGAACTCCCCGTCGATCACCGGCTGGTGAAGGTGTACCGGATCGGCGCGGGTCTCTGCGGCGCCATCCTGCTGACCTTCGGCATCCTCGGCTTCACGAGTCGGCTGAGCTTCTTCGACACCAGCGGCGACCACATCGCCGGACTGTCGACCAACGGTCTGCTGAGCCTGATCTCGGTGGTCGTCGGCGGGCTGCTGATCGCCGGGGCCGCGGTGGGCGGGAACGTCGCGTCCACCCTGAACATGACGATCGGCGCGCTCTTCCTGCTGAGCGGCTTCGGCCACCTCTTCATCCTGGACCGGGCCGCGAACATCCTGGACTTCGGGATGCCGAACGTCGTCTTCAGCTTCGTGATGGGGCTGCTGATCCTCACGTTCGGCATGTACGGGCGAGTGACGGGCGGCCTTCCGCACGACAATCCGTAAGGCATTCATGCTTCCCGGTTGCCCCGGTCCGACACAGCGATGTCATGAGCGCATCGGAACGTGACTTTCGACGCAGAAACGACGCGGCGCGCGGTCCGGGCGGACGCGCGTCAGCGTGGGAGAGAAGGAGAAAACCCACCCCCGCTCGCCGGAGGAGACATCATGACGATCACCCGTCTGCAGCGCACCGCGGCGGCCGCCGCGGCACTGGCCTTTCCCGCCTCTCTGGCGTTCTTCGCTCCGCAGGCCCAGGCCGAGGCACCTGCCGAACCGTACGGCCCCGCCTGCTCCTCCGTGCCGGAGGAGGGCGCAGGCAGCCTGGAGGTCATGGCGAAGGACCCGGTCGCCACCGCCGCGTCCAACAACCCCGAACTCTCCACCCTCGTCAGCGCGGTGGAGAAGGCCGGCCTGGTCGACACGCTCAACAACGCGGAGAACATCACGGTCTTCGCGCCGACCAACGCCGCCTTCGAGAAGGTCCCGAAGGCCGATCTGGAAGCACTCCTCAACGACAAGGCCGAGCTCACCAAGGTGTTGACATACCACGTGGTGGGCGAGAAGGTCACGACCCAGCAGATGGAGGACGGCACCTTCAAGACGCTGGAGGGCAGCGACCTCACGACGAAGGGATCGGGCACCGAGTTCACGGTGAACGACTCCTCGAAGATCGTCTGCGGCAACGTGCCGACGGCGAACGCCACGGTGAACCTGGTCGACACCGTGCTCATGCCGCCGTCGTAGAGACGGTTGCGCCGTCGCCCTCGCACACAGCGGATCCCGTGCCCGGACCCCGCGGTCCGGGCACGGCGCGACGGTCCGGGCCCGGCCCCCGCGCGCCCGTTCTATACGCTGAGGGCGTGACCAGCGCCGACGACCGACCGACCCGCAGCAGCGGCGCCCCGGAACCCGGGGCGCCGCTCGCGGACCTCCAGGCGTTCGCGGTGGAGCTCCGCCGGATGAACGGCGAGATCAACCGGATGACCCACGGTTTCGCGGCGAACCAGCAGCTGCATCCCACGGATGTGAGCGCGCTCGCGGCCATCCTCGACGCCCCGTCTCCCCTCACCCCCGGGGCCCTGCGCGAGCATCTGGGTCTCACCTCCGGCGCGGTGACCGCCTGCCTGGACCGACTGGAGCGGGCCGGTCATGTACGCCGGGCCCGCGAGAGCACCGACCGCCGGGTCGTGCACGTGTACTACGAGGCGAGCGCCCGGACGGCCGCCCGCGACTACTTCATGCCGCTCGCCGAGGCCACGGCACGAGCCAGGGCGCGCTTCAGCGAGACGGAGCTGGCGACCGTCCTGCGGTTCCTCGCCGCCATGAACGAGGAGCTGGGCGAGGTTCCCACGGCGCGTCGCTGAGCTTTCTCTGCCGGGTCGGGTGCGTCCATGGGAGGGCGGGCGGCCGTCGAACCCACCCCCTGCGGTCACCCGCACGAGCAGTCCCGTAATGTATTTCAGCGATTGAGATTGTTCGCTATTGGGATATCTCCACTCCCGGGAGAGACATGTCCACCTCTGCACGCTCCGCGCGGTCGATCCGCCGGCTTGTCCCCTTCGTGCTGCTGATCGCGTGGCTCGGCATCGGCGGCGGGCTCGGCCCGTACGCAGGGAAGCTCGGCGAGGTCGCCACCAACGACCAGGCCGCCTTCCTGCCCCAGAACGCGGAGTCCACCCAAGTCATCGACGCGCAGAAGGCGTTCCAGCAGGACGAGACCCTGCCGGTCATCGTCGTCTGGACCTCGGCGGAGCCGGACGCGCCGGTGAGCGACGAGCAGCGGGAGGCCGCCACCGGCGCCCTCGCCTCGCTCGCCGGGAGCGACGGCGTCGTCGGCGCCCCCTCCCCCGCGCTGCCCTCCGAGGACGGCCTCGCGCTCCAGGGCATCGTGCAGCTGAGCCCCGGCCTGGGGGACGAACTGCCGACCGTGCTGGAGAGGATCGAGGAGGCAGGCGCGTCCGTGCCCGGCACGACGGTCCGGCTGGCGGGGCCGGCCGCGAGTCAGGCCGATCTGTCCGACGCCTTCGCGGGCATCGACGGGCTGCTGCTCGGGGTCGCGCTGATCGCGGTGCTCGTCATCCTGCTGCTGGTCTACCGCAGCGTGCTGCTGCCCTTCGTCATCATCATCGGCGCCGTGTTCGCCCTCGCCCTGTCCTGTGCGATCGTCTACGCCCTCGCCGACCACGACATCGTGCGCGTGGACGGTCAGGTGCAGGGCATCCTGTCGATCCTGGTGATCGGCGCGGCGACGGACTACGCACTGCTGCTCACCGCCCGGTTCCGCGAGGAACTCGCCGTCCGCGACGACCGGTTCACCGCGATGCGCATCGCGCTGCGCGAGTCCTTCGGCCCGATCACGGCGAGCGCCGCGACAGTGGCGGCGGGCCTGCTCGCGCTGCTGCTCAGCGACCTCACCAACAACCGGGCGCTCGGGCCGGTGGGCGCGATCGGCATCGTCTGCTCGGTCCTGAGCGCTCTCACCTTCCTGCCCGCCGTCCTCGTGCTGCTGGGCCGGACCGCCTACTGGCCTGCGAAGCCCAAGCCCACGGCCGACATGACGTCCGGCGGCCACGGCATCTGGCACCGGGTCGCCGCCCTCGTCGACCGGGCGCCCCGCAAGGTCTGGGCGATCACCCTGGCGGCCCTGATCGCCTGTGCCGCGTTCGCGCCCACCCTCACGTCCAAGGGGGTGCCGCTCGACGAGATCTTCGTCAACGACGCCCCGTCCGTGGCCGCCCAGGAAGCGCTGAGCGAGCACTTCCCCGGCGGTTCGGGCAATCCGGTGGTGATCATCTCGGCGGCCGACCGGCTGACCGAGGTCAGCGAGGCCGCCGGCCGTACCGACGGGGTGGCCTCCGTCGCGCCGGTGAGCGCGAGCGGGCGGCCGGTCGGCGAACCGCTCGTCGTCGACGGCAGGGTCCGCATCGACGCGACCCTCGAGGACGCGGCCGACAGCGACGGCGCCAAGGAGACCGTGGCCGCGCTGCGCACCGCGGTCCACGCCGCGCCCGGATCGGACGCCCTGGTCGGCGGCTACACCGCCCAGCAGTACGACACCCAGCGGACGGCGGAGGACGACCGCATGCTGATCGTGCCGGTGGTGCTGGCGATCATCCTGGTGATCCTGGTGCTCCTGCTGCGGTCGCTGCTCATGCCGGTGCTGCTCGTGGCGACGGTGGCACTGAACTTCCTGGCCACACTCGGGATTTCCTCGCTGGTCTTCACCCATGTGTTCGGCTTCAGCGGCACGGATTCGTCGGTACCCCTGTACGGATTCGTCTTCCTGGTCGCCCTCGGCGTCGACTACAACATCTTCCTGATGTCCCGGGTCCGGGAGGAGTCGCTGCGGCACGGCACCAGGGAGGGCATCCTCCGCGGGCTCACCACGACCGGCGGGGTCATCACATCGGCGGGCGTCGTCCTGGCCGCCACCTTCGCCGCACTGGGTGTGATCCCCCTGGCGTTCCTGCTCCAGATCGCGTTCATCGTGGCCTTCGGCGTCCTGCTGGACACGCTGGTCGTCCGGTCGCTCCTCGTCCCGGCGCTGGTACGGGACATCGGACCGAGAGCCTGGTGGCCGGGGGCCCTGAGCCGCGAGACGTCCTAAGGCCGGCGCAGGGCGTCCCCCGGAGCCCAGCCCGGGTCCCGGTAGGCCGCCAGGGCCCAGATGACGAAGATGTCCAGGGCGATGACGATCACCGACCAGAGGGGCGCGTACGGCAGGAAGAGGAAGTGCGCAAAGAGGTTCAGGGAGGCGAAAAGGATGCCGGCCACCCGGGCGCCACCCACCCCCTTGAGCAGTCCGGCCCCGGTGGCGGCCACGCAGACGCCGAGCACCAGGTGGATCCAGCCCCAGCCGGTGAGGCTGAACCGGTAGAGGTATTCGCCGACGTCGCCGTAGACGTCTCCGTCGGCCAGGGCCGCGATGCCCTCCAGAGCCGCCACGACGCCCTGGCAGAGCATCAGCAGCCCGGCGAAGAGCACACCGCCGGTCACCCAGAGGCTGTCCGGATCGGGCGCCGGGGCGGGTCCGGCCGGGCCGTCGCCGCGCTGCCACGGCGCGTCCCCCTGACCGGGTCCGGGCCGGGGCCCCAGGGTGAAGCCGGTCGGCGGCGGGGCGTCGGGGCGGAAGGGATCCTCGCTCATCAGAACTCCTGCTGCTCCCGGTCGGCCTGCGCCCTCGTGCGCCTGCCGACCACCGCGGCGGCCGCTGCCGCACTGCCCGCGAAGGCCAGCGCGACCATCCAGGGGCGGTCGAAGACATGGTGGGTGGCGTGGTCGACGGAGTAGCGCCCGGGGCCGGACAGGCCGATCGCCGCGGCGGTGAACCCGAGGAACGCCGGGTACTCGTAGCCGCCGCCCTGCGCGAAGAAGCCCGCCGGAGCGTGCACGGCCACGGCACCCGCCATCGCCCCGGCGGCCGCCGCGCCCGCCGCCGGTGTGGCGAGGCCCAGCGCCAGCAGTACGCCGCCACCCGCCTCGCCGAGCCCGGCGGCCACCGCGCTGTGCTTGGGCGGGTGGAATCCCATCGCCTCCATGGCGGCCGTGGTGCCCTGGATGCCTCCGCCGCCGAACCAGCCGGCCAGTTTCTGGCTGCCGTGGGCGGCGAGCACCGCGCCGGTGCCGACGCGCAGGGCGAGCAGACCTAGATCACGCCGGTTGACGCAGACCATGAGGGCTCCCGGGGTGAGGGGGTTCGGTACGGGTCCCACTCTCGTCGGCGGGTGGCGGACGGGCGCGGCCGAGTACGCCGTACGGGGCGCGGGCCGGGCGCCCCAGGGGCCGGGTGCGACGCAGATCATTGTGCAACTTGTTGCATAAGCGCGTAGGGGTGGTCTACAACTGACCCGACGACCCTGCGCGGAGGAGACCCCATGAGCCTGTACCCGAACCTGCTGAGCCCGTTGGACCTCGGGTTCACCACCCTTCCCAACCGGGTGCTCATGGGATCGATGCACATCGGTCTGGAGGAGGCCGAGCGCGGCTTCGAGCGGATGGCCGCGTTCTACGCCGAGCGCGCCCGGGGCGGCGTCGGCCTCATCGTCACCGGCGGCATCGCCCCCAGCGAGCGGGCCTGCTCCTTTCCCGGCGGGGCCAAGATGACGACCGGGGCGGAGGCGGAGCAGCACCGGGAGATCACCTCGGCGGTGCACGCGGCGGGCGGCCGGATCGCGATGCAGATCCTGCACTTCGGGCGGTACGCGCACCACCCCGACCTGGTGGCGCCGAGCGCGCTCAAGGCCCCGATCAGCGGGTTCACCCCGAACGCGCTGACCGACGACCAGGTCGAGGAGACCATCGAGGAGTTCGTCCGGGCGGCCGCTCTGGCGCGTCTCGCGGGCTACGACGGCGTTGAGATCATGGGCTCCGAGGGCTATCTGATCAACGAGTTCATCGTCTCCGCGACCAACCACCGCACCGACCGCTGGGGCGGCTCGTACGAGAACCGGATGCGCCTGCCCGTCGAGATCGTGCGCCGGGTCCGCGAGCGGGTCGGCGACGACTTCATCCTGATCTACCGGCTCTCCATGCTGGACCTGGTGCCGGGCGGCTCGACGCTGGAGGAGGTCGTGACGCTGGCGAAGGAGATCGAGGCGGCGGGCGCGACGATCATCAACACCGGCATCGGCTGGCACGAGGCGCGGATTCCGACCATCGCCACCTCCGTGCCGCGCGGTGCGTTCAGCTGGGTGACCGAGAAGGTGCGCGGCGCGGTCTCCGTACCGCTGGTGACGAGCAACCGCATCAACACCCCCGAGGTCGCCGAGGAGATCCTCGCCTCGGGCCGGGCCGACATGGTCTCCATGGCCAGGCCCTTCCTCGCCGACCCGGAGTTCGTCGCGAAGGCGGCGGCGGGCCGGGCGGACGCGATCAACACCTGCATCGGTTGCAACCAGGCGTGCCTGGACCACGTTTTCAGCCTCAAGATCACCTCCTGTCTGGTCAATCCGCGCGCCTGCCACGAGACCGAGCTGGTCCTGAGTCCGACCCGGAACCGTAAGCGCGTCGCGGTGGTCGGTGCCGGTCCGGCGGGCCTCGCCTGCTCCGTCACAGCGGCCGAGCGCGGGCACGCGGTGACCCTGTTCGACACGGCGGACGAGATCGGCGGGCAGCTGAACGTGGCACGCCGGGTGCCGGGCAAGGAGGAGTTCGACGAGACGCTGCGCTACTTCCGTACGCGGCTGGCCGAGCTCGACGTCGATGTCCGGCTCGGCACCCCGGCGGACGCGGGAACGCTGGACGGCTTCGACGAGATCGTGCTCGCCACCGGCGTCGAGCCGCGCACCCCGGCGATCCCCGGCACGGACCGCCCGAACGTCGTCAGCTATCTGGACGTGCTGCGCGACGGGGCGCCGGTCGGCGACCGGGTCGCGATCGTCGGAGCGGGCGGCATCGGCTTCGACGTCGCGGAGTTCCTGACCGACGGCGGCGACGCGGCGAGCCTGGACGCGGACACGTTCTTCCGGCAGTGGGGCGTGGACACCGCCTACGCGGAGCGCGGCGGGCTGCGCGCCCCCGCGCGTCCCACATCGCCGCGCACGGTCCACCTGGTCCAGCGCAGGACCACCAAGGTCGGCGCGGGGCTCGGCAAGACCACGGGGTGGATCCACCGCACCGAACTGCGCCACCGGGGCGTCGAGATGATCGCCGGAGCCTCCTACGACCTGATCGACGACGAGGGCCTCCACCTCACCGTCGACGGTGAGCGACGGGTGCTGCCGGTCGACACGGTGGTGCTGTGCGCCGGTCAGGAACCGCGCCGCGAGCTGTACGAGAAGCTGCGCGCGGGGGCCGTCCCGGTCCATCTGATCGGCGGCGCGGACGTGGCGGCCGAGCTGGACGCGAAGCGGGCCATCCGCCAGGGCACGGAACTCGCCGCAGCGCTGTGAGGGCGCGGGCCCCGGCCCGGTCCCGGGGAGCCGGCGAAAGGCCCCGCGCCCCGGTCTCCGTACGTCCTTAGGATGCACCCCATGTCACTGCCGCACGCGATTCTCACCGCTCTGCTGGAGAAGCCGTCCTCGGGTCTGGAACTGACCCGCCGGTTCGACCGATCGATCGGCTACTTCTGGTCATCGACGCACCAGCAGATCTACCGCGAGCTGGGGAAACTGGAGCAGGCCGGACGGATCAGGGCGCTGCCCACGGCAGTGCCGGCCCGGGGGCAGAAGAAGGAGTACGAGGTTCTGCCCGCGGGCCGCGAGGAACTGGCGGCCTGGGTCGCGCTCCCCGAGGATCCACGGCCGGTCCGCGATCCGCTGCTGCTGCGGATAAGGGCGGCGGCGGTCGTCGGGGCGGACGGTATGGACGTGGAACTGCGCCGCCATCTCGCGCTGCACGAACGCCAGTTGGCGGAGTACCGGGAGATCGAGAAGAGGAACTTCACCCCCGCGCCGACGACCGATGAGGGGCGGCTGCGGTATCTGGTGCTGCGGGGCGGCATCGATCTGGAGACGTTCTGGATCAGTTGGCTGACCCGGGCCATCGCCGACCTGGACGGCTGAGCGGCCGGTCGGCGAGCCTCCCGCCCCGCGTCCGCCTCCCACCCCACGTGCGGCCTTCCTGCCCTGCGTCCGGCCGTCCGTCCCGCGTCCGGCCTCCCGCCCCGCGACGGGTCAGCCGCTCGCGTGTACGGAGAGGGGTTCCGGGACGAGGGGTTCGGTCTCCGCGCGCCGGGGGCTGCCGATGACGACCCGGGCGGGGACCGGGTCCGCCGGGGCGGGGACCGGGTCCTCGGGCGCCTCGGCCAGCTCGGTGTTCCGCGCCTGGGCCCGGCTCAGGAGGATCACCCCGCGCACGGCCGCCGCCGTACCGAGGAGCGCGAGCACCAGGCTGACCGGCCCGCCCTGGAGGCGCTCGCCGAGCAGGGCCAGACCGATCGCGGCGGCGGCGACCGGGTTGGCGAGGGTGACCACGGCGAGCGGCGCGCCGAGCCCGCCCCGGTATGCGGTCTGGGACAGCAGCAGGCCGCCCATCGCGAAGGCGGAGATGAGCAGCGCCACCGTCAGCAGCCGCCAGCTGAACAGCGGGCCGCCGGAGTGGTCGGTGACGGCGACGGTAAGGGTCTGGGTGAGCGCGGAGGCGACACCGGAGGTGATCCCGGATGCTGCCGCGTGCCGCAGCCCCGGACGGGCCCCGGGCCGGCTGAGCCCGGCGACGACCGCCATGGTGGCCGCGCCGACGCCGAGGGCCTCGGGAAGGGTGAGGGTCTCGTGCGGGGCGGAGCCGCCCGCCGTCAGGAGCAGTGCGCCGAGGCCGAGCAGGGTCAGGGCCGTGCCCCGCCACTCGACGCGGCCGACCCGGCGTCCGGCGGCCCGCGCCCCGAGCGGGACGGCGACGACGAGGGTCAGCGCGCCGAGCGGCTGGACCAGGGTGAGCGGGCCGTAGTTGAGCGCGGCGACGTGCAGCAGCGCGCCCGCGGCGTTGAGGGCGACGGCCGACCACCAGGCGCCCCGGCCCAGCAGCCGCAGGACTCCGGTGGAGGGGTCGGTGCGGCCGGCGAGCCGGGACTGGGCCACGGCGGCGGCCGCGTAGGCCCCGGCGGAGACGAGGGAGAGCGCGACGGCGGGCAGGGTGGCGTTCATCGCGCGGCTCCGGCCCGGGTACCCGCCCTCGATCCGGCGTCCGCCCCGGGGGCGGGCTCGTCGGGCCCCGGCGGGACGGCGGACCCGCCGGTGGGCCCGACAGACGGCGAGCCGGCCTGCGCGAAGGCGCCGGGCACGGTGACCGGCTCGGAGGACCCGGTCGCGACGGCCGCCGCGACGGCCGAGGGCTTGGAGAGCCGGGGCCGGGGGGCGCTCGCACCGGCGGCCGGCTCGCGGGGCCCCGCCGCGAAGGCCCCGGACCCAGCCGGGTCAGCCGCGTACGCCGGACTTGCGGGAGACCCTTCGCCACTCCCCCGCAGGTCAGGCCGGGGCAAGCGCGCGGGGACGGTCCGGGCGGACAGCGGCGGCCGGAACACGGCGAGGGCCACGGCCAGCAGCACAGCCACGACGATCGCGTCGAGCCAGTAGTGGTTCGCCGTGCCCACGACGACGAGCAGCGTGAGCGCCGGGTGCAGCAGCCACAGCCCGCGCCACCGGGAACGGGTGGCGACGATCATCCCGACGGCGACCATCACGGCCCAGCCGACGTGCAGCGAGGGCATCGCGGCGAACTGGTTCGCCATCGTGTCGGTCGCGGGCGTCTGCCCGTACACCGTCGGCCCGTACACCTGCCCGGTGTCGACCATTCCGGCGACCGTGAGCATCCGGGTCGGGGCCAGCGGGAACAGCAGGTGGAGCACCAGGGCGGCGGCGGTGAGCGCGGCGAGAACGCGGCGCGACCAGACGTAGTGGCGGGGGCGGCGCCAGTAGAGCCAGACCAGGAAGAGGGCCGTGGCCGGGAAGTGCACGGCGGCGTAGTAGGTG
This sequence comes from Streptomyces sp. NPDC048142, assembly GCF_043202835.1. Classification (NCBI taxonomy): domain Bacteria; kingdom Bacillati; phylum Actinomycetota; class Actinomycetes; order Kitasatosporales; family Streptomycetaceae; genus Streptomyces; species Streptomyces sp. NPDC048142. Next base: position 149,211 of record NZ_JBIDBC010000015.1, on the reverse strand, counting down.
TTCGCCGCGTGGATCAGGGGCTGGCTGTGCAGCAGCAGGTCCTGGACCGCGCCCTCGCCGGGGAGGTGCAGGGCACGTTCGAGGTCCCACACGTTTCCCGCGTTGCGGAACGCCTCCTCGACGTGACCGTTGGCGGCCCGGCGGCCGAACTTGTAGGCCAGGAAGAGTCCGGCCACGAGAAGGAACTCGCGGACGAGGGGCGGTCGGGCACGTATGTCCGGCTCCTGGTCCGTGGGCTCGGTGCGGGCGTACGTCACCCGGTGCCCCCTTGGATGCGAAGCGGTGTCAGGACGGCCCGGTCAGATCCACGCCGTATCGATACGCCAGTGTACCGATACGTCGCCGTATCGGTACACACCCGTATCGGTACACACCCGTATCGGTACGAGTGCGTATCGGTACGTGTGCGTATCGGTACACTGTTGTATCGAGAACCTCGCCGCACCGCCGCACCGCCGCAGGAGGTAGCACCCATGCCGTCGCCCGATTCCGCACAGGAGTCAGCCCTCGCGTCCCGCCGGTCGAAGATCACACCGGAGCGGGAACAGGAGCTCTACGCGGCGGTGCTGGAGCTGTTGCGGGAGAGCGGTTACGAGTCGCTGACGATGGAGGGCGTCGCCTCCCGCACACGGTGCGGGAAGTCGACGCTGTACCGTCAGTGGGGCTCCAAGCCGGAGCTGGTCGTGGCCGCACTGCACGGAACCCGGCGGATCCGGCTCCCGAACATCGACACCGGGACGCTGGCCGGGGACCTGCTGGCCGCCGCGCAGGCGATCGGCCGGGCCTCGGAGAGCGACACCCCGTTGATGCACGCCCTCAGCCATGCCGCGCTCCAGAGCCCGGAGCTGCTGTGCGCGCTGCGCGAGGCGCTGATCGTGCCGGAGATCGCGGCGATCGACGCGATGGTCCGGCGGGGCCAGGAGCGCGGCGAGATCGCGGCGGACCTCCCGGGGGCCGAGTTCGTGGCGGCCCAACTGCTCGGCGTGATGCGCGCCCGGCCGCTGCTGGAGGGGCGTTACGCCGACGCGGCGTATCTGACCCGGTTCGTGGAGCTGGCGATCCTCCCGAGCCTCGGACTCACGGCGGGAGCGCCGGAGTCCTGACAGACGTGGACCGCCCGCCCCAGCGGATGGGGGCGGTCCACCCGCGCCGCACCGTGGGGACGGGGGCGGCGCATCGCCCGGCCGGCCGGTGGCCTCCGTGGAGGTCACCGGCCGCCCGTGTGTCCGCGCCTGTTCGCGGCCCGCCCCACCCCTTCCTTCCCTAACAAGCGCTTGGTAGATTTCGGGAGGTGCGGTGCGGGGAACGGACCCGTCGACGCTCCGGGACCACGGGCGAAGGGCGGACCATGGACCTGTCCCACGCGATGGACTTCACCGGGCGGGCGGTGCTCGTCACCGGCGGCACCAGGGGCCTGGGGGCCGCCACGGCGAGGGCCTTCCTCGCGAGCGGCGCGGACGTCATGGTCTGCGGGCGCGGAGCGCCGGACGCGCTGCCGTCGGCGGGCGGGCGCGAGGCCGCGTTCCGGGCCGCGGACCTGCGGGATCCGGCGGCGGCGGCGGATCTCGTCGCCGCGACCGCCGAGCGGTTCGGCCGGCTCGACGTGCTCGTCAACAACGCCGGCGGCTCCCCGGACGCCGATGCGGCGACCGTCTCGCCGCGTTTCGTCGAGAAGGTGGTCGCACTCAACCTCCTCGCCCCCTTCTACACGGCCCAGGCGGCGAATCTGGTGATGCGGGAGCAGCCGGCCGGCGGGGCCGTGATCAACATCGGCAGCGTCTCCGCCACCACCCCGCAGCCGGGCACCGCCGCCTACTCCGCGGCCAAGGCGGGCCTGCTCGGACTGACCCGGGCGCTGGCCCTCGAATGGGCGCCACGGGTCCGGGTCAACCACCTCACCGTCGGCCTCGTCCGCACCGAGAACGCCGGTGCGCTGTACGGCGACGACGGCGGGGCGGCGGTGGCGGGCGTCGTCCCGATGGGACGGCTGGCCGAACCGGACGATGTGGCGCGGGCCTGTCTCTGGCTGGCCTGCGACCTCTCCTCGTACGTCAACGGCGCCGATCTCGCCGTGCACGGGGGCGGCGAGATCCCGGCCAGGCACACGACCCGCCGGACGGCCGCCGAGCCCCCCTTCCGGTCTCCTTGACGCTATCCACTCCACCCCTTATCGTCTCATTGACGAAATCGAGGGGGTCCTCATCATGGCCGACATCACCCGGCGCTTCGGCCTGCGCCACCTGCGCTCAGCACCCACCGCCCACATCCGCCACCACAAGCGCGGCCGGCTCGCCCACGACGGTCAGGGGCTCAGCTTCTGGTACCGGTCGCTGTCGGCGGCGCTCTCCGAGGTGCCGGTCGACGACCGGGAGCTGGCCATGGCGTTCCACGCCCGTACGGCCGACTTCCAGGACGTCACCGTGCAGGCCACCGTCACCTACCGGATCAGCGATCCGGCCGAGGCGGCCAACCGGCTCGACTTCTCCGTGGACCCGGACACCGGCAGCTGGCGCGGCGCACCGCTGGAGCAGATCGCCACCCTCCTCACCGAGACCGCGCAGCAGCACACGCTGGACGTACTGGCCCGCACCCCGCTCGCGGCGGCCCTGGTCGACGGCGTCGCCTCCGTACGCGAACGGGTCGCCACCGGTCTCGCCGCCGAACCCAGGCTCCCGGCCACCGGCATCGACGTGGTGGCCGTGCGCGTCGTCGCGATCCGCCCCGAGGCCGAGGTCGAACGCGCCCTGCGCACCCCGGCTCGCGAGCAGATCCAGCAGGAGGCGGACCGGGCCACCTACGAACGGCGGGCCGTCGCCGTCGAGCGCGAGCGCACCATCGCCGAGAACGAGCTGGCCAGCCAGATCGAACTGGCCCGGCGGGAGGAGCAGTTGGTCGACCAGCGCGGCACCAACGCCCGCCGCGAGGCCGAGGAGAAGGCCGCGGCCGACGGCGTACGGACGGAGGCGGAGGCGGCCCGCACGGTGCGCCTGGCCCGCGCGGAGGCCGAGGCGGCGCGCGAGACGGGCGCGGCGCGGGCCGAGGCCCAGGCCGCCTGGCTGCGGGTGCACGGCGAGGTCGATCCGGCCACCCTGCACGCCCTCGCGGCGACCCGGCTCGCGGAGAACCTGCCGCGGATCGAGAGCGTCACCCTCTCCCCCGACGTTGTCACCGGGCTGCTCACCAGGCTCGGGCGTCCGGCGGGCGGTGCGGGCGCGTGAGCCTGGCGCCCCGGGCGGTGCTCGTCCACCGGCGGACGGAGTACGAGGAGCTGCTCGCCCGGCACGGGACGCACGGGCAGGCCGCGTTCTTCCTGTCCAGCCGGGGCCGCTCGATCGACGAGGTGGCCCGCCGCCACGAGGACACCCGGCAGGCGCTGCGCGAGGTGGCGGCGGCGGTGCCGCTCACCTGGCGCAGCTCCCGGGTGGAGCGGGCGGACCTGGACCGCTTCCTGTTCGCCCGGGAGGACGTGGTGGTCGTGGTCGGCCAGGACGGGCTGGTCGCCAACACCGCGAAATACCTGTCCGGGCAGCCGGTGGTGGGCATCGACACCGACCCGGGGCGCAACCCCGGTGTCCTGGTCCGGCACCGCCCCACCGAAGCGGCCGCCCTGCTGCGCGCCGCGGCCGCCGCCGGAGGCCGGGCGGAGGAGCTGACCATGGTCGAGGCCGTGGCCGACGACACGCAGCGCCTCCTCGCCCTGAACGAGATCTACCTCGGGCCGCCCGGCCACCAGACGGCCCGCTACCGCCTGCGCGACGACGGCGAGAGCACCCCCGGCGAAGCCCAGGCCTCCTCCGGGGTGCTGGTCGGCACCGGCACGGGCGCCACCGGCTGGCTCCGCTCGCTGTGGCTGGAGCGCGGCGGCACCGTGCCGCTGCCCGCGCCGTGCGACGCGCGGCTCCTGTGGTTCGTGCGCGAGGCCTGGCCCTCCCCGGCGACCGGGACGTCGAGGGTGGCGGGCGAACTGGGGCGGGGGCAGGGGCTGCGGCTGACCGTGGAGTCGGACCGGATCGTGGTCTTCGGGGACGGGATGGAGGCCGACGCCCTGGAGCTGACCTGGGGGCAGAGCGTACGGCTCGGCATCGCGGAGATGTCGCTGCGACTGGTGACCTGAGCGCGTCAGTCACTGCGCCTGGCGACCTGAGCGCGTCAGTCACTGCGCCTGGCGACCTGAGCGCACCCGACGGGACGCGGCCGCCCCGGCCACTTCGCTACGGTGATCCGCACCGGCACGTGCGCCGACACCGGCACCGGCACCGAAGAGCGGAGAGAGCCAGCATCATGTCAGTCGAGCCTGCCACCGAGCCCGCCCGCAACACCCGCCCGCCCACCGCGCAGGCGGCCCTCGGGGTCGGAGTGATCGTCGAGGACGTCCGGGGACGCGTCCTGCTGGGCCGGCACCACAGCGGTACGTGGGAACTGCCGGGCGGGAAGGTCGACGCGACGCACGAGTCGATCGCCGCCGCGGCCGCGCGGGAGCTGCGCGAGGAGACGGGTCTGGTGGTCGACGTGGCGTCCGTGGACGTCATCGCGATGGTCCACGACGTGATCGGCGGGATCAGCCGCATCAGCATGGCGGCCGTCACACGGCTCGCGTCCGGGGTCCCGGAAGTGACCGAGCCGCACCTGATCAGCGCCTGGCGGTGGATCGCGCCCGAGGAGCTGCCGGCCCCCCTGTTCGATCCGTCGGCGCAGGTCCTGGCGGCCTGGCGACCGGAGCTGGGCATCACCCACCCGCCCGCGCATGTGCTGCGGATCGCCCCGGCCGAGAACCGCGACTGACGCACCGCTCACCCACTCGCGCACCTTCCCCGGATCCTTATGCCTACAGATGCGGACAGATCGGACCCACTGTATGAATGAGGGACCATCCGCGCGATCGGAGTAGGCACACATGGACGATTACCCGCTCCTGAACGTCTTCCTGACCATGCTGTACCTGTTCCTGTGGGTCATGTGGTTCTTCCTGCTGTTCAAGGTGATCACCGACCTCTTCAGGGACCACTCGCTGAACGGCTGGGCCAAGGCGGGCTGGCTGGTCCTCGTCATCCTGCTGCCGTATGTGGGCGTGCTGATCTATCTCATCGTCCGCGGGCGCAGCATGCACGAACGCGACGAGAAACTGGCCAGGGACTCTGAGGCCGCGTTCCGCAGCTACGTGCGCGACGCCGCGGCGGGCCAGGGCGGATCCGGCGCCGGCGATCATGTGAACGATCTGGCGAAACTCGCCGAGCTCAAGGACAAGGGCGCGCTCAACGCCGAGGAGTACGAGCGGGCGAAGGCGAAGCTGCTTGCCTGAGGGCTGCCCCCGGCCCCCGCCCGGGGCCGGGGGCCGGCTCGCGTGAGCGGTCGAAGCGGTGACACGGCACTCCCGCGAGGACGCCGTCCTCCGGGCCGGGCCCGGCACCGCCGTGCTCAACGGGCCGCGCTCACCGCCGTCTTCACCAGCTCCCTGACCTGACGGACGATGTCCGAGCGGTTGCGCTCGAAGTCCGGGTCGGTGACAGCGCCGGTCCGCGGGTTCGTGTTCTCCGCGCCGAACTGCAGGACCGGGGTGTGCAGATGGCCGCCCGGCAGGTTCGGCAGCCCCAGCCGGTCGCGCAGCAGGGTGGCCCGGTAGGCGATCTCGTTGGAGAGGTAGTCACCGCCGCCCCCGGCCCGCGAAGCCGAGCCGGGCGTGGGCCCGTCCGGCCTGGTCACCGGTCGCGTACCGCCTGCCGGTATCTCGGTGACCTCGGTGTTGTCGTACACCGGGAAACGGCCCGTGTCCGCTCCGGTGAGCCGCCGGTACGGGAGGGTGGTGGAGGTCCACTGCGGCTGCGAGCCGGGGTCCACGACCGGGACCGGCCCGGTGCTCGCCACGTTCTCGTTGTCGGGGAAGCCCCCGCGCCAGGCGCCGTTGGTGCGCTCCACGTCGAAACGCCCCTGCCGGCCCTGGCTGACCGTGGTGAACAGGTCCAGGTGCGGCAGATGCCGGGCGAGGGCCCGCTCGACGGCGCCCTCGGTGAAGTCCCTCCAGCGCACCGGGAAGACGACGGTCTCGATCCGGGCCGGCCCCTGGGCCGTCTGCACCAGGGTGCCGTCCAGGGCGAGCGCGCTCGCGCCCGAGGGATTGCCGATCCGGGTGTCCCTGTCCAGCGTGAACGGGTCGAAGCCGGTGACCAGGACCCGCTTCGCGCGGTGGCCCGGGAAGCGGACGTCCTGCTGACCGCGCGAGGCGGTCTCCAGGGCGGTGTGCAGGGCCCCGCGCTGTTCGTCGTCCAGATCGAACCGAGGTGTCCACGCGCGCAGTTCGCGGCTGAGCGCGAGCCGCGCCCAGTACAACGGGCGGTCGTCGCCCCGGCTCAGGTCGCCCGCGGCGGGTCCACGTCCCTGGGCGCGGTGCACGGCGCGCCGCCACAGCTCCGAGGCATGGCGGGTCACCGTTCGTTCTGCCTGCGCGTAGCCGCGGGAACCTTGCAGGGCACGCTCGAAGCGCGGGGCGAAGACGTCGAACCCGCTGCGCCGCAGGATCTCCTGCGGGGCGGCCCGATCGAGGCGCTGCTCCTCGACGGCCGTCGCCGTGGGGGTGCGGGCGGTGTCGGCGGCCGACGCCCCGGCCGACGGGGCGGGGCCTGCCAGGGCGAGCAGCAGTGCCATGCCGCCAAGGCCGATCCGGGTGGTGGTGGGGAGTTGATACGTCATATGGACCCTTTCGACAGAGCGATGGGTCGGATTATCGCGGTGCTGCCGGGGGCGACGCCATGGGTCCGGACTCCTCGCCCAGACCGGCGCGCGGCACCGTGGTGGTGGAGCCCGGTTCGTCGGGGCCGGCCGTCCGGCCGGTGTTGAGGGGGTCGGCCGCGTAGGTGATGCGTACGACTCCGTCCGCGTGACGTTCGGCTGCGGCCGCCACCCCGAAGACATCGGCCAGAATCCCCGGGGTGAGCGCGTCGAGGACGTGACCCGCCGCCACGACCGTCCCCTCGTCCAGGACGATGATCCGGTCGCAGAGGCGGACGGCCAGGTCGAGGTCGTGCAGGACGGCGAGGGTGCTCACTCCGGTGGAGCGGATCAGGTCGAGGAGTTCGAAGCGGGCTCGGATGTCGAGGTGGTTGGTCAGTTCGTCCAGGACCAGCAGACGCGGCTCCTGGGCCAGGGCTCGCGCCAGCAGCACGCGTTGGCGCTCGCCTCCGGAGAGGGAGGCGTAGTCCCTTCCCGCGAAGGGGCGGATGCCGCAGCGGTCGATCGCGTCGGCGACGGCGCGGCGGTCGTCGGGTCCCTCCCGGCCGATCAGCCCGTGGTGGGGGGTGCGGCCCAGCTCGACGATCTCCGTCACCGACAGTCCCCCGGTGCTGCCCGCCGGGTCCTGGAGGACGGCGGCGGTGCGGCGGGCGGCGGCGCGTGGGGCGAGGCGCCGGACGTCGTCCTCCCCGACCCTGACGACGCCCCGGGTGGGGCGCAGGGAGCGGTAGACGGTGCGGAGCAGGGTGGATTTGCCACTGCCGTTCGGGCCGACGAGCCCGACGACGGTTCCGGGCAGGACTTCCAGGTCGACTCCACGCAGGACGGGGGTGCCTTCCAGTTCGACGTGGATCTGGTCGACGGTGAGCTTCATACGGTGTCCAAGCCCTTGTTGCGGCGCAGCAGCCAGACGAAGAACGGGGCGCCGAGCAGCGCGGTGAGAATGCCGAGCGGCAGTTCGTTCGGGCGGATGAGGGTGCGGGAGAGGAGGTCGACGAGGACGAGGTAGACGGCGCCGAGCAGCGCGGTGAGCGGGAGGAGCCGCCGGTGGTCCGCACCGACGGTGAGGCGTACGAGGTGCGGGATCATCAGGCCGACGAAGCCGATGCCGCCGGCCACCGCGATGACCGAGCCGGTGAGCAGCGCGGTGATGACGAGCAGGACGGCACGCAGGCGGTCGACGTCCACGCCGAGCGCGGTGGCGGATTCGTCGCCCGCGAGAACGGCGTTGAGCTGCCGTCCGAAGAGGCCGAGCAGGGCGGTGCAGGTCAGCACGATCGTCGCGACCACGGGCAGTTGGTCCCACTGGGCGCCGGCGACGCTGCCGAGCATCCAGAACATCACCGTACGCAGCTCGGTGGGCGTCGCCCAGAGCTGGACGAAGCTGGTCGCGGAGAGCAGGACGTAGCCGACCGCCACGCCCGCGAGGACGAGGCGGGTGGGTGCCAGGCGTCCGCGGCGGCGGCCCAGGGCGAAGACCACCGCCCCGGTGGCGAGAGCGCCGAGGAAGGCGGCTCCCGCCACTCCGACGCCGCCGATGCCGATCCCGCCCAGGGTGATGACCAGGACCGCGCCGAAGGAGGCCCCGTAGGAGAAGCCGAGCACGGTCGGATCGGCCAGTGGATTGGCGACGAGCGTCTGGAGGACGGCCCCGGCGACGGCCAGTCCGGCGCCCGCGAGGGCCGCGAGGAGGACACGTGGCGTGCGGAAGTGCCACACGATCTGGTCCAGTGCCGGATCGGCGGTGGCCCCCCGGCCCGTCAGGTGATGGACCACGATGCTCCAGACGTCGGCCACCGGTATGGTCACCGCGCCGATGCTGATCGCCGTGATCGTGGCGGTGATCAGCGCGGCGAGCAGGACGGCGACGCCCAGGGAGAGCCGCAGTCCGGTCAGAGCGCGTCGGGGTGGAGCGTCCTGGCGATCTTCTCCACCGCCACGTCGTTGCTGGGCCCGAGGTAGATCGAGTCGGACAGCACCACGTACGCGTCGTTCTTCGCGGCCGTCCACTGGGGGAACTCCTTGAGCAGTTTCTTGGCGTACGCCGTCGGGTCGGGGTCGTTGTAGCTGATGACGACGAGGGCGTCCACGTCGGCGACGGCGACCTTCTCCTTGCTCAGGTCGGCGAAGGAGCCCTCGGCGGCGTTCTCGAAGGCGTTGGCGCCCCCCGCCTTGGCGAGGATGTCGTTGTAGATGCCCTTGGCGACGACGGAGCTGAAGTCGTTGCCGCCCATCGCCATGTTGGAGAAGAGGACCATGACCTCGGGCTTCTTCTCGCCCTCGACCTTCTCGGCAATCGCGGCGATGCGCTTGTCGGACTCGGCTATCAGCTTCTCGGCCCGGTCGCTGACGCCGAAGACCTTGCCCAGGTCGCGGAGCAGGGTGCGGCTGTCCTCCATCGTCATCCCGGAGGTGTCCTGGTCGCAGCCCTGCGGCGAGATGTAGCTGTTGGCGCCCACCTGCTCCAGCTGGTCGCGGGTGGCGAAGCCGTTCTTGGCGTCGAAGCCGTACGCGGTGGTGGACAGCACCAGGTCGGGCCGCTGGGCGAGCATCGCCTCGCGCGGGATGTCGAAGGCGTCGTTGAGCTCGATGTCGCCCTTGGGCAGGGCCTTGATCTCATCGGCTCGGCCCGGCACTTCGGACCTGCCGTAGGTCTGCTGGTTGACGACGATGCGGTCCTTGAGACCGAGGGCCAGCAGCGTGGAGACCTCGGCGACCGAGGCGCCGTTCATGACCACCACTCTGCTGGGAGCCTTCGTGAAGGTCTGCTTCACTCCGCAGTTCTCCAACGTCACCGGGTATCCGGCTGCCGATGAGGCGGCGGGCTTGTCGGACTTCGCCGTCTTCCCGTCCGAGGCGTCTGCGCATCCGGCGGTCGCGAGGCCGACGACGGCGGTCACTCCGAGGGCGGCGAGCCGCTTGGGGGACATGTGTGCTCCTAGTTCGAGGCCGGCCGTCGGCCGGGGTTCGTCACAAGAGTCGGACGGCCCCCCGGGCGAGTTCCCGGCTCCTGCGGCCTGTCTGCGGCGGGGGCGGGCAGATCACCGTGGGCGACGCAGTGGTCCAGCTGCCGGAAGAAGCCGGTCCGGTCCATGGCCGGCGGGTGGGCGGGCGGTACGGGGCCGTCCGCCGCCGTGAGGCTCTTGGTCACGTTGTCCGCCCTCACGGGTGCCGGCGTGAGGTCTCCGTCCGCCCCGTCCGGGGCCTGGGGCAGGGAGGCGAAGAAAGCGAGGACCGCTGCGGCGTCCTCGGCGTCCTGCGGTATCCGCTCCCGCCAGGCGTCCAGGGGCAGGGTCTCGATCCCGTAGCCGTACTCACGTAGCCAGCGGTGCAGGTCGGCTTGGCGCACCGGGGTTCCGGCGTGGTGGTGGACCACCGTGCCGGGGCGCTGGGTGCCGGGTCCGGTCGTCACGATCTCGTCAGCGACCCGGTCGGCAGGGGTCCAGGACTCCTCCGCGAAGAGGTCGGGGACGAGACCTGCGGGAACTCCGGCGCGCAGGACGGTCCACAGGAAGTCCTGGCGGTTCACGGCGCCCGTGCCGATCGGTCCGACGACGCGGCCGAGCCGGTGCACGGTGACGGGCAGACCGCGCTCGGACGCCTGTTCCAGGAGGCGTTCGGAGGCCCACTTGGTCTGCTGGTAGCCGTAGCGCAGCCCTTCGTGGGCGGGAAGGAACGTTTCCGCGAACTCCTCGCTCCGGGCTCGTGGCGGGCCGACCGAGAGGGTGGATACGTAGTGCAGCGGGATGCGGCGCGGAGCTGCCAGCCGCAGCAGGTCGTGGGTGGATTCGGTGTTGGCCGGGCGGAGTGCGGTGTAGTCGCGGACGACGCCGACCGCCGCGCCGTCGTGGACGATGGCGTCGAGGGTGGACCCGAGTTCGCCCCATGCGTTCTCGCTCAGGCCCAGTCGGGGCCGGGAGAGGTCGGCGGGAAGGGCGCTCACACGGTGGTGCTCGTCCGCCCGCAGCGCCAGGCCGGCCGCTTCCAGCGCGGAGTGGACGCGCTTCAGGGCGGCTTCGGGGCCCCCGGCCCGGACGGCGCAGACCACTTCGGCGTCCGTACGGCGCAGGAGCTGTGCGAGGAGGTGGGTGCCCACGAATCCCGTGGCCCCCGTGAGCAGGATGCGCCGGGGTGGCCAGCAGGCCGCACCGGCTCCCGGGTGGACCTCCTGGCCCAGCGTCGTGTCGGCGGCCAGGGAGGGCGGCAGCACCGAGCCGGGCGGGCTGTCAGGGACGGAGTCCGTCGCGGCGTCGAGGAAGGCGGCGAGGGCCGCGGGGGTGGCGTACTGGAAGAGCCAGGCCACCTTCACCTCCCTCCCCAGCTCCGAGGCCAGACGGTTGGCGGCCTGGATGGCCTGGAGCGACTGGGCTCCGCGTTCGAAGACGTCGTCGTGCTCGGTGAGTTCGGCGGCTGCCAGCACCCGGCGCCAGACACCGGTCACGGCTGCTGCCAGCGTGCTGTGCTCGCCGGCCGACTCGGTGCCGCCCGGCTGTGCGGGGAGCCGGGCGAGCAGTGCGGCCCGGTCCGTCTTGCCCGTCGTGGTGCGCGGCAGGCGGGTCAGGAAGGTGAGCGAGGTGGGGATCATCGGTGCGGGCAGCCGGGCCCGGAGATGGTCGCGGAGCGCGGGCAACCGGGGCCTGGGGCCGGCGGCGACGAGGTGGGCGGTGAGCCTGCGCGTGCCGTCGGGCAGCACCTGGCCGACCACGGCGGCGTCGCTGATGCCGGGGTGGGAGAGCAGGGCGCTCTCGACCTCCGCCGGCTGGACCCGGTGTCCGCTGATCTTGAACTCGTCGTCCGCGCGGCCGATCCAGCGCAGGAGTCCGTCCTCGCCCAGCACCACGAGGTCGCCGGTCCGATAGGCATGCGGGGAGCCCGGCAGGCGCTCCAGCCGGACGAACCGCTCGGCGGTCTCCCGCGGACGGTCGCGGTACCCGCGAGCGAGCGCAGGGCCCAGCAGATACAGCTCGCCGTCCTCGATGGCGACCCGGCTGCCGGGCAGGGGACGGCCCACCGGGGTGTCGTCGGGGGCGAGAGCCGGATCGTGCAGATCGGCGGCGGTGGCGACCACCGTTCCCTCGGTCGGGCCGTAGGTGTTGACCAGCCGGACGCCCGTGCCGACCGCCTTGCGCCAGCGGGCCGCCCGCTCGGGAAGCGCCGCCTCGCCGCCGGTCACGACGGTGTGCACCGTGCTCGGCAACGGGCCCGCTCCGGTGGACAAGGCGTAGGCCAGCTCGTGCCAGTACGCGGTCGGCAGATCGAGCACGCTGATGCGCAGGCGCTCGCACGCGGAGAGGAAGTGCGGGACGGAGTCCGTCATGTCCGGCTCCCGGATCACCAGCGTGGCGCCGGCGCACAGGGTCAGGAAGATCTCCTCGACGCTGGTGTCGAAGTGCAGGGGGGCGAACTGCAGCACGCGGTCGGTACGGCCCGGCCCGTAGCGGAGTCCGGCTCCGGCGACGAAGTGGGCCAGTGCGCCGTGCTCGACCTCGACGCCCTTGGGCCGGCCGGTGGAGCCGGAGGTGTGAAGGACATGGGCGAGGTCGTCCGCTCCCGGGGCGGACAGCGGGGTGTCGTGCGGCACGGTGTCCCGCAGGGCGTCGAGCAGCAGCACCTTACGGTCCGGGAAGAGGTGGGCGTGCGGCTGCGTGGTGATGACGCGTACGGGTGCGGCGGAGGCGAGCAACGCGGTGGTCCGCTCCACCGGGGCGGTGAGGTCCACCGGGCAGTGGACGGCGCCTGCGGCCATGATGCCGAGCAGGGTCGTGACGGCGTCGATCCCCCGTGGCAGGGCGGTGGCCACCAGGTCGCCGCGCTGCACACCTCGGGCGGCGAGTTTCCGGGCGGTGCTGCGCGCGTCGCCGAAGAGCTCGGCGTAACCGATGCTCCGGTCGCCCTCCTCGACGGCCACCGCGCTGCCGCGCCGGGCCGCATGGCCGGCGATGAGCGAGAGCACAGGGCGCGGTGGTGAGGGAAGCGGGTCACCCTCCAGTACCTGAACCGGCACGGAGTCACTCGGGCCCGGCACGGAGTCACTCGTGCCCGGCGCGGAGGGCAGCGCGGTGAAGGGGTGGTCGGGCTCGGCGACCGCTTCCGCCAGCAGGTCGAACAGGGCGCGCCGGTGGCCGGTCACTTCGGCGGCGGTGTAGAGCTCGGGGTTGGCATCCACGGCGAAGCGCAGGGTGGTGGTGCCTTCCGAGCGGTCGTACACGTTGAACGCGAGGTCGTCGACGGGGCCGGCCGAGACGTTGTGCACGGTGCTGCGGTGTCCGGCGAAGCGCAGGTCGTAGGCGAACGGCATGATGTTGACGCCGGGACCGGAGAGGCGCCGGCCGCCGCCCACCAGTCGCAGGTCGCGGCGGATCTGCTCGTAGCGGTAGCGCTGGTGCGGCAGTGCTGAGCGCACCTCCTGGGAGACGGCGGCGACCAGGGTGCGCAGGCTGTCGTCCGGGCCGACGGTCACCCGGAGCGGCAGGACGTTGCGGACCATGGCGGGTACGCGCAGGGACACGGAGCCGAAGCGGCCCATCGCCGGGACGCTCAGCACGATCTCCGGTGCCCCGGTGGCGCGGTGGAGATGAGCCGCGGTGAGCGCGAGCAGCACCTCCGACCAGGACACCTTCAAGGCGCGGGCCGTGGCCCGCAGCGCCGCCGTGGTCGCGGCGTCGAGGTCCGCCGCGTCCCGGAGGAAGGAGGCCGCCGGCAGCGCGGACCGGCCCGCCGGAGTGGCCACGTCCGGCCGGTCGGCGTACCGGCGCGTCCAGTGGTCCCGGTCGCGGGCGAACTGCTCGGACGTACGGTAGGCGGCCTCCTCCTCGCGTACGGAGGCGAGCGTGCCGAAGCCGCTCGGGCCCGCCTCCGTGTCCGTGGCGAACGCGGTGTAGAGGTCGGCGACGCGGCGCGCGACCAGGGACAGGCCGAAGCCGTCCAGCGCGATGTGGTGGACGCGGTGGTACCAGAGGTGGCGGTCCGCGGCGAGACGGAACAGGGCGTGCCCGAACAGCGGGCCGCGGGTGAGATCGACGGGGCGGGCGATGTCCGCGTCGATCCAGCGGAGCGCCGCCTCGTGGGGATCGGGGGCTCCGGAGACGTCGGCGGTGTGGAGGTGCCACTCGGGCACGGTGGTGTCGACCTGCCAGGGGCGTCCCTCGTCGTCGGCCGTGAAGACCCGGTGCAGGGCCTCCGTCTCCCCGACCGCCCCGCGCAGGGCGGCTTCGAAGAGGTCCACGTCGACCGGGCCCTCGATCACCACGTACTCGGCGGTGTTGTAGGCGGGGCTGGCGGTGTCGAGCTGGTGGCCGGTCCAGATGCCCTCCTGCGCTCCGAGCAGCGGGTGGCGGGGGTGCACGCGCTCAGGCGTCGCCATGGCGTACTTCTTCCTGTCGTTCTTCCTGTCGTTGGTCCTGCCGCTGGTCGAGAAGCCGCCACCAGTGCTGGAAGGAGGGCAGTTCGGCCAGGTCCATGAAGGAGACGTCGATGCCGTACTCCTGCCAGCGCTCGACCAGCGTGACGAGTCGGAGGGAGTCGAGTCCGGCCCCGACGGGGTGGTCGTCGAGGTCGACTTCTTCGGGCTTCTGGTAGAGCAGTTCGGCGAGATCGGCGCGGAACTGCTGGACGGTGAGGGCAGCGGGCATGGTGATCCCTTCTCTCTGTGCGTGGCGTGCGGTGTCCCGTGGGGGCGGCGGTCAGTTGACCTTGCGGTCCGAGCCGTCCCAGAAGCGGTTCCGCAGTTCGCGGCGGAGGATCTTCCCGCTGGGGTTGCGGGGGACGTGGTCGATGAACTCGTACTTCGCGGGCAGCTTGAAAGCGGCCAGCCGGGGAGTCAGGAAGGTGTGCAGGTCGCGGGCGCGCAGGGTCTCGCCGTCCCGTTCGGCGGGGACGACGAAGGCGTGGACGTACTCCCCCCACCGGTCGTCCGGCGCGCCGACGACCACGGCCTCGGCGACACCGGGGTGGTGCTCCAGGACGTTCTCGATCTCCGCCGGGTAGACGTTCTCCCCGGCCACGAGGATCGCGTCCTTGATGCGGTCGCGGATGAAGACATAGCCGTCCTCGTCGACGTAGCCCGCGTCCCCGGTGCGTATCCAGCCGTCGACGAGGGTCTCGGCGGTCCTGTCGGGGAGCTTCCAGTACTCCACCATGTGCGCCGGTGTGGCCAGGCAGACCTCGCCGACGGCCCCGGGCGGCAGTGGCGTGCCGTGGCTGTCGATCACCTGGAGCCGCACGCCCGGGTACGGGCGGCCGGCCGCCTGCATGAGGAGCGATCCCGGTTCGTGGACGGCGGGCGGCATGCAGACGGCGGTGTTGCCGGTCTCCGTGAGCCCGTAGATCTGGGCGAACTCGCAGCGGAAGACCGCCAGGCTCTGCTCCAGCAGGGTCTCGGAGATCGGCGACCCTCCGTAGACGATCTTGCGGAGGGTGGCGAAGTCGGCCGGAGCGACGCCGGGCCGGGTCAGCATCATCCGCAGCATGGCCGGGACCACACAGGCGGTGGTGATGCCGAGCCGGTGGATCAGGTCGACGGCCCCGGCCGCGTCGAAGGCGGGCATCGCCACGACGGTGGTCCCGGCGTTGAAGTTCTGCGTCGCCCACCACAGACCGCCGATGTGGAAGCCGGGGATGCCGATCAGCGCGATGTCCCCGGCCCGCCAGTCGATCCAGTCGACGTCCGCTTCGGCCATGGCGTCCGCGATGGCGAAGAAGCTCCGGTGGGCCAGGACGACGCCTTTCGGCAGCCCGGTGGTGCCGCTGGTGTAGAGCTGGGCCACCGGGGTGTCGCGGGTGGCCGCGTGATCCTCTCCTCCTCCGGTGTGCGGGGCTTTCCAGGCGGCGTAGCCCTCGGAGGTGTCGAGGACGACGATGTGTTCGGGCGGTGTGGCGGACATGCCGTCCACGACGGCCCGGAACTCCGATTCGACGAAGAGGAGTCGGGTGCCGGAGTCCTGGAGGATGTGGCTGACCTCCGGGGACGTCAGCCGCCAGTTGACCGGGACGAGGACGGTCCCGGTCTTGGCGCAGGCGAAGAGGATCTCGTAGTAGCGCTCGGACTCCTTGCCCAGGTAGGCGACCCGGTCGCCGGCGGTGAGACCGGCGGCGCGCAGGGCCTGTGCGGTGCGGCTGCTCTCCCGGTGCATGTCGGCGTAGGTGAGGGTGGTGTCCGCGCAGACGACGGCCGGGGTGTCCGGCCGGTGTTCGGCGTGGAAGCGGGCGGTGTCGGCGAGTGAGGAGAGCTGGTGGTGCGGCCGGGTGCCCGGCCGCGGGTTCTCAGGGGATGCCATGTGTGATGTCCGTCCGGTAGCGGCCCGCGCCGGCGGGCAGGGAGGTCAGGTGATGTTGACGAAGGCCAGGGTGGCGTCGCCGTCGCACCTGCCGCCCCGGGAGTCGCCGTAGCGGTAGGCGGTGGTGGCGATGAGGAGCGGCTTGCCGCCGGGCGAGCGGCGTTCGACGGAGCGGAACTCCATCTCGCCGTGGAAGTCCCGTGGATCCACGGGCCGTTGGAAGCGGGAGGCGAAGCGGGCGATGAGGATGTCCGGCAGTTGGTGACGCCAGAAGTCCTCCGGGGTCCAGCTCTCGAAGCCGGTCAGCAGCCTTTCCTTCACCGACTTGGCGACGAGGTAATACATCATCTGGTTGTAGGCGATGTTCACCTCGACCGCGTTCAGGTGGCCGGTGTCGTCGATGTAGCAGGACTCCGGGATCGCGAACGTCGCGCGCACCCGGGCGAGCCCGTCGGGCAGGGCGGACACCTCGGCGGTGAGCAGGTAGCGGCAGTGGTCCTTGTACGGGGTGAGCACCCGGGGAAGCAGTACCTCGTCGGTGGCAAAGGTCCGCGACGCGACGGTGTCCGTGCCGGGGCCGGAGTCCGTGCCGGGGCCGGGGCCCGTGCCGCGGGCGGTGCCGGTCATGCCGCTTCCAGACCGGCGTGCAGCTTGCGCTCGTCGTGGACGGTGACGCGGAAGGAGACCGTGGGCTCGGGCGTGGTGGTGTGCCGGGCGCAGTGGACAAGGCTGCGGTTGTCCCAGACCAGCAGATCGCCCTGTTCGAAGCTCTGCAGGTGGATGTTCTCGTGCTCGAAGCCTCGGTCGAGCTGCCCGGTCGCCTCGAAGAGCCGCCGGAGCAGCCCGTCGTCGAGCGGCCTGCCCTGCTCGTCCTCGATGCCGACGGTGAACCCCTCGCTGACGTAGAGCACCTTCTCACCGGTCATGGGGTGGGTGAAGACGGTGGGCTGGAGCACGGCGGGCGTCTTCTCCTCGACCTCCTGGATGATCTCCGAGAGCGGCCGGTAGACGTCGTGCGGGCGGATCTTGAAGTACTTGCGTACGGAGTGCCGGCAGCACGTCCCCTCGATCTCGCCCTTGAGGTCCTCGGGCAGCTTCTCGTAGGCCGCGCCCATGTCGATGAAGTACGTGCCGCGGTTCTTCGCGGGTATGACCTGCGGGTGGATCAGGGTGATACCGAACGGGTCGGGCATGAACTGGTAGTCGGCGTGCCAGAACTTTCCGGTCTTGGGTACGCCGATCTGCTTGCCGTTCTCGGGGACGTTGGAGGAGACGAACACCTCGGAGACCTCGGGGTGCTGGTACATCGGTTCGTAGTACGTCTCCGGGCGGCCGAGCCGTCGGCCCAGCTCCAGGAACGCCTGCGGGGAGAGGTCCTGTCCCTTGAGGACGGCGATCTTGCGGCGGTAGACGGTCTCCTTGAGGGCCGCGATGTCGCTCTCGGAGGCCGAGGTGTGGTCGAAGTCCTCGACGGAGGCGCCGATGGCGGTTGCGGTGTGGTCGGTGATGCGCATGGTGGTGCTCCTGGTGACGGGTGGAGGAGGTGGGGGCCGCGGTCGCGTCAGGCGGCCGGTCGGGCGTCGATCAGTTCGGCCGTCGCGCCGAGCGTGAGGCCGGGGACGAGTTCGCCGTCCTCGACGGTGACGCCGAGGTGGCGTTCGATGTGGATGCTGATCTCGACCATGGTCAGCGAGTCGACAGCGAGGTCGGCACAGGTCGCCTCGGGCCGGAAGTGGTCGGTGGGGGCGTCGTGCAGGGTGGTGAGGATGGGCACCAGCTGCTCGTAGGTGGCGGTCACGGGGCGGATTCCTCTTCGTGGTGGGCAGGTTCGTCGGCCGGTGGCGGTTCCGGCCGGGTGAGGAGGCAGGAGCCCCAGGTGAGGCCCCCTCCGAAAGCGGTCAGCAGGACGCGGTCGCCCGGCAGCAGGACACCGTTCGCGTGGGCGTCGGCGAGAGCCAGGGGGATGGAGGCCGCGCCGGTGTTCCCGGCCGTCTCCACGTGGGTGGTGCAGCGGTCGGCGGTCAGACCGAGGTCGGTGGCGACCGCGCGCAGGATGCGGAGGCCGGCCTGGTGGGGCACGAAGCGATCGATGTCCTCGCCGCCCGGACCGGCCCGGTCCAGCACCGTGCGGGCCGACTCGGTCATCCTGCTGACGGCGTGGCGGTAGACCTCCTTGCCGCGCATGGCGAAGTGCCGCTCCTCGTGTGAGGTACGGGCCGGATCGGCGGGCAGTCGGGAGCCGCCGGCCGCGACGGTGATCATGTCCTCGTGGGCGCCGTCGCTTCCGAGGCCGAAGGGGCCGAGGGCTCCGTGTTCCCCGGCGTGCCCGGCGCGCAGGACGACGGCCCCCGCCCCGTCCCCGAACACCACGGCGTTCTGCCGGTCCTGCGGGTCCACGATGCGGGAGTACACGTCCGCGCCGATGACCAGGACCCGGCTCGCGACCCCGGAGGCGATCAGTCCCGCTCCGGTGGCCAGGGCGTAGACGAACCCGGTGCACGCCGCGCCGACGTCGAAGGCTGCCGCGCCGGACAGTCCGAGGCGTGCGGCGACCACCGGAGCGGTGGCGGGGCAGGTGCGGTCGGGGGTGGCGGTGGCCACGACGACGGCATCGGCCCGTTCCGTACCGGAGTCGGCGAGGGCCCGGCGGCCCGCCGCGACGGCGAGATCGGAGGTGGCCTCGGCGGGGTCGGCGAGGTACCGGCTGCGCATGCCGGTGCGCCTGCGTATCCAGGCGTCGTCGGTGTCGAGCCGTGCCGCCAGCTCGTCGTTGCCGACCTTGCGCCGGGGCAGCCGGCCCCCGGTGCCGCAGAGCACAGCGGCGCGGTCGGGTCGCCCGGCGGGTGTCGCGGACATGGTTCTCCTGATGGTCTCTGTCATGGGTGGTGAGGTGTTCACGCGGTGGTCGGCCTTCGGACCACGAGAGCGGCGAGCGCGCCGAGCGCCAGCGCCCCGGACATCGCGAGCAGTGCGGTCCGTATGCCGTCGAGCAGCGCCGGGACCGACGACTCCTGGCCGATTCCGGCGGCCGCCGCGACGAGCAGTGCGAGACCGACGGCGCCGCCGACCTGGAGGGACGTGGAGGCGATCCCCGACGCGATGCCCTGCTCATCGGGGGCCACCCCCGCGGCGGCCGCGATCCACAGGGCCGTCCACGCGGCGCCCTGGCCCAGGCTCATCAGGACGACCCCCGGCAGCAGCGACGCGTAGGAGCCGCCCGCCGAGACCGCGGGCACCAGGGCGAGCGCTCCGGCGGCGGCCGCTCCCAGTCCGCCGACCAGCAGCCGCCGCATGCCGAATCGGGTGACGGCCGGAGCTCCGGCCTGGGTCCCGGCCGCGACGACGAGGGCGGGCAGCAGGAAGCACAGCCCGGTGACGAAGGCGTCGTAGCCCCGCACGGCCTGGAAGTAGAGGGTCAGGAAGTACGGCAGCGAGCTGAACGTCGCGCTGAACAGGGCTGCCACCCCCGTGGCCGCGACCAGCCCCCGGTGCCGGAAGAGCCGGACAGGCATCAGCGGGTCCCGCGCCCGGCCCTCGATGACGGCGAAGAGGACCAGGCAGAGGAGTCCGGCGGCTCCAGCGGCCAGGGCCGCGGGACGCGTCCAGCCGGCGGCGGGCGCGTACACCAGCAGGAAGACGGTCAGGGTGAGCCCGGCGGTGGCGGTGAGCGCTCCGGCGGCGTCGAAGCGCCGCGTACGGTCGCGGGGCGGATCGGCCGCGAAGAGCAGCCGCCCGAGCACGGCCAGGGCAAGGGCCACGGGGACGTTGACCAGGAACACCGAGGGCCAGCCGAACCCGTGGACCAGGACGCCCCCGAGGAGCGAGCCGAAGCACAGTCCGCCCGCTCCGGCCGCGCCCCAGATCGCCAGCGCCCGGTTGCGCACCGGACCTTCGGCGTACGTGGTGTTGATGAGCGAGAGCGTGGCCGGGAACAGCAGGGAGCCGCCTGTCCCCTGGGCCGCGCGGACGGCGAGCAGGACGCCGGGCGACTCCGCGAGGCCGCCTGCCAGGGAGGAGGCCGCGTAGATCGCCGTGGCGAGGACGAACATACGGCGGCGGCCCAGGAGGTCCGCCGCGCGTCCGCCGAGCAGCAGGAAGCCACCGGTGGTCACGACGTACGCGCTGACCACCCACTGCAGGTCGTGGTCGGAGAACCCGAGTCCGGCTCCGATCTCCGGCAGCGCCACGTAGACGATGCTGTAGTCGAGCGAGATGACGAGTTGGGCGAGCGCGAGCACGACCACGGGGAGGCCGAGGCGCTGTCGTGCCGCCGTCGACTCGGCTGCGGTCGCGGGCATGATCGTCCCTTTCGGAGTGAGGAGCACGGCATACGAGCCGAGGGGGTCGGAGAAGGGTCGGGGGCGGTGTGAGGGTCCGGGGCGGTGTGTACGGGCATGCCGGACCTCGCCCCGACGTGATGCCGGACGGGGCGGTCGGCCGCACGTTTCGGCGGATGGGTGGGCAGGGCCACCGGTCCGGACGCGCGACGCCGGATCACATGTCCGCGAGCAGCTTCCGTACCTCTGTCACCAGGACGGTCAGCGCCCTGCGTTCGGGGACGGTCGTCTCCGGATGCCAGAGGTCGACCAGGAGGCAGGTCCGGGGACGGTCGCCCCGGTTCTCGGCGTGATGCTCGAAGGAGTAGTCGAAAAGCAGACAGCGGCCCTCTTCCCAGGCGCGCGTCTCACCGGCGACGGTGATGTCGCAGTCGCCGGGGATGTCGACGGCGAAGTGCAGGTTGATGCTGAAGTTCCACAGATCGCAGTGCGGTGCGATGCGGGACCCCGGAAGCAGCGTCGAGAAGTGGCTCTCCAGGAGCGGACAGATGAGGCCGTCGGCGACGGCGATGTCGGTGATGACGCCGAACGCCGTGGGGGCCACCTCCGCGGACTCCCCCATGAGCTGCCCGTCCCGGTACAGGTGGAGGGACTGCCAGTCGTCCTGGCGTGTCAGGTAGTGCTCGTAGTCCGAGAACGCCGCACGTCGTGTCCGCCAGGCCCGCTCGTGTTCGGCGCTGATCGCGGCGTGCGCGCCCTCCAGCGCGTCGACGAGCGAGGCGATGGCCGGGTCGCTTCGCGGATCGTGCCAGGGCTGCTGCGATATTCCGGGCAGGATCCATTTCGCGCCCCCCTGCGAGGGATGTCTCGGGACTCCTCCCGGAGCCATCATCTCCTCGACCCGCGCCAGCGAGTCGGGGCCGAACTCCTCACGTATCGCGGCGAACTGTTCGTCCGTCGATTCCATCGCTGTTCCTTCCCGCCCTGCCGCGGGAACTGGACCAGGCGTCGCGCCCCTGCGGCTGCGGCCTTCCCGAGGGTCGGTGGCCGCTACGTGTCAAAAGTCGAACAGCTCTGCGTCCGAGTTCCCGTCGCGGGCGAAAAAGGCGATCGGAAACGCGCCGGCCCGGGGCGGGAACGCACCGTCCGAGGTCCCGTCGCGGACCGTCGGGACGGCGAGGACCGGCGGGCTGCGGGCCGCCGGTCGCTGATCAGGGTGCGGACCCCAGCGTGACCGGCCGTACGACAGCGTCCACGGTGACGGTCCCGTACCGCTGGAAGTCGAGGGTGAACGTGACCCGGTCTCCGGGACGCCATGACGCGTCGGCGGGAAGGGTCACGGCCGCGCCGTGCTGGGACATCTCCACCTCTCCGTACGCCGGAATGTCCACGGCTCCGGACCGCTCGCGGTAGGCCCCGTTCGCCGCGTTCATACGGTGCACGGTCAGCTCCGGGTCCGGTGCGGCCGAGGTGGAGACCGAGCGGAGCCGGTCGGGCGCGCCACCGGTGTTGACGATGTGGAAGTAGGCGTTGGTGTTCCGCCCGGGTATCACCGGCAGCAGTACCCGGGCCTCCCGTATCTCGATGTTCGCGGGGCTGCCCGCGTAGCCGGCGGTGGTCCACGCGGAGAGGCCGCCGACAGCGGCGAGGGCGGCGAGGGCCACCGCCGTACCCGTCCCGGCCGCCTCTCGGGTACGGCGAAGGCGGCCGGGAGGGGTACGGAGGGTTTTCATGAACACGCGCTTCCTTGCGGAGAGGAGAAGAGGAAGAGGGGAAGAGGAAGGGGTCAGGGAACGCGCCGGGACGGTCCCGGGGCGTTCGGGTGGAGATGGTCACACCGGGCTCCGTGAGGCGGTACGGCCACGGGGCTGCCGGGCCGGCGCCGGCTGCCAGGTGCGCAGGCGCAGGCTGTTGGCCACGACGAGGACCGAGCTGAGCGACATCGCGACGGCGGCGACCATGGGGTTCAGCAGGCCGACCATGGCCAGCGGCATCGTCACGGCGTTGTAGCCGAAGGCCCACACCAGGTTGGTGCGGATGGTGCCCAGCGTGTGCCGGGCCAGCCGGACCGCGTCCGCGAGCGCCTCGATGTCGCCGCGGACGAGCGTGACGTCGGCGGCGCCGATCGCGACGTCGGTCCCGGTGCCCATGGCGATGCCCAGGTCCGCGCCGGCGAGCGCGGCGGCGTCGTTGACACCGTCCCCGACCACGGCGACCCGCCGCCCCTCGGCCCGCAGCCCGCGCACCAGTTCGGCCTTGTCCTGCGGTGTGCAGCGGGCGTGGACCTCCGCGATGCCGAGGTCCTCCGCGACCGCCCGTGCGACGGCGGCCCGGTCGCCGGTGGCCAGCACGGGGCGGACGCCGAGCCTGCGCAGCCGGTCGACGGCGCGGTAGCTTCCGGGCCGTACGAGATCGGCCACCTCCACGATCGCGGCGGGAACACCGTCCACCCGTACCAGCACCGCCGTACGGGCCGCTTCGTCCGCCCGCTCGCGGGCCACCGACAAGGCGGCGGGCAGCTCCGTTCCGTCGGGCGCCACCACCTCCACCTCCCGCCCGTCCACGCGCCCGCTCACACCCTGCCCGGCGGTGGCCCGGAATCCGGACACGACGGGCAGCGGCTCCTCCCCGGCCGCACGGCGCGCATAGGCCGTGATCGCCCGGCCCAGCGGATGCTCCGAGCCTTCCTCGACCGCACCCGCCAGCCGGACGATCCCGGCCGCGTCCGGCCCCTCGGGTGTCACGGTGATCCGCCCGACGCTCATGTGGCCGGAGGTCAGGGTCCCGGTCTTGTCGAGCACCACGGTGTCGACGTGCTGAAGCCCTTCCAACGCCTGCGGCCCGCTCACCAGGACGCCCAGCCGCGCCCCGCGCCCGGTGGCCGCCATCAGCGCCGTCGGCGTCGCGAGCCCCAGCGCGCACGGGCAGGCCACGACGAGGACCGCCACCGCGGCGGTGATCGCGGCCTGGGGGTCGGCGCCGGCGCCGAGCCAGAAGCCGAGGGTGGTGGCCGCGAGCGCCAGGACGACCGGGACGAAGACACCCGCGACGGTGTCGGCCAGCCGCTGGGCACGGGCCTTGCCAGCCTGGGCGTCCGTGACCAGCTGGGTGATGCGGGCCAGTTGGGTGTCCGCACCGACGGCCGTCGCCCGCACCAGCAGCAGCCCGCCTACGTTGACCGACCCGCCGGTCACCGGGCTTCCGGGGCCGGCCTCGACGGGCTCGGACTCACCGGTGACCAGGGAGAGGTCGACGGCGGAGCTGCCCTCGGCCACCTCTCCGTCGGTGGCGACGCGTTCGCCGGGGCGGACCACGAACACTTCGCCGACCCTCAGCTGTTCGATCGGCAGGAGTTCGTCCGCGCCGCGCCGGCGTACGGTGACCTCCTTCGCGGCGAGCCGGGCGAGCGACCGCAGCGCAGCCCCGGTCCCGCGCCGTGCCCGGCCCTCCAGGAACCGGCCCAGCAGGACGAACAGCGGTACGCCCACCGCCGCTTCGAGATAGACGTGGGCCATGCCGTCGGAGGCCGAGGGCACCAGGCTGAACGGCATCCGCATGCCGGCCACGCCCGCTCCGCCCAGGAACAGCGCGTACGCCGACCAGAGGAACGACGCGAACACGCCCAGCGAGACCAGCGTGTCCATGGTGGCGGCGGTGTACCGCAGACCGCTCAGGGCACGACGGTGGAAGGGCCAGGCGCTCCAGGTGGCGACGGGGGCGGCGAGCACGAAACAGAGCCACTGCCAGTTGTCGAACTGCAGCGGAGAGGCCATGGACAGGACGAGGACGGGAATCGACAGCACCGCGGTGATGATCAGCCGCTCGCGTTCCTGCCGGGCCTCGTCCTCGGGCGGGCCCTCGGCCCGCCCCGGCCGCTCGCCCACCGTCGGCACCACCACCGGCAGCGCGGTGTACCCGGCGACCTCGACGGCCGATGTCAGCTCCTCGACGGCCACCTCTGCGGGGTGACTGACCCGCGCCCGGCCGGTGGCGAGGTTCACCTCCGCCGTGACACCGGCCAGCTTGCCCAGCTTGCGCTCGACCCGCCGGACGCAGGCCGCACAGGTCATCCCACCGACGGCGATGTCCGTCACCACCGCCGTGGGCGTCGCCTCGGCCGCCATCAGTGACCGCCCCCGTGTTCCATGGGCGCGTCCCCGTCACGGGCGGGCGCGTCGCCGGTGATACCCGGGCCGTGCATGCCGGGCGCGACCGGCCCCACCGCCTGCCCCACCGCGTGGGCGCCGGCGAACAGCGCGCCGAGCAGCAACAGGAACGCCCACAACGCGGGCGGTGGGACGAGCCGGGCGGTCTTCGCTCCGGGTGCGGGGTCTGCCGTCTGCTCCACAGGGTGCTCCTCGACGTTCTGGACGCGAGCCGTGGTGCGACGGCTCGTGGCGGTTCAGAAGTCGGCGGTGGCCCGGCCGGAGTTCCCCGGCGTCCGGGTGAACGGCGTCACAGCACCTTCACGGGTGCTCCGGCGGGGATGCGGTGAAGACACCGGTGGTGCCGCGCATCGAGTCGTCGTGCGACGGGACGGGAGCGGGGATCGTGTCCGGCGGCCGTCTGCTCGCGCACGTCGTGGCGTCGAGCGACGGGCACGCCCGTTTCGGCGGGGCCCTACCGGAGATCGCCGCCCGTGCCCGTCTCCGGGCGTTCACCGCCGTTGTCAGGAAGGCCGCCGCCGCCCGCCCGTGGCGTCGCAGCGTCGTGCCTCGATGTGCGCGGGTCCGGGGAGCCCCACTCCCCGGACCCGCGTGGCCGTCATGCGCAGGCGGCTGCGTCGAGGCGGCCGGCTTTGGCCTCCTCGATCAGGGACCCGAACTGGTCCGCGCTCATCTCCACCCGCTGCCCGAAGTCGTCGGTGATCACGATCCGGCGTTCCGCCGGAGCGCTCTCGTCCACGAACAGCTGCGGGCACCCGCAGTCGCATTTCCCGCAGAAGGTGGCCAGGGGTTCGGGGGATCCGGTCATCGCACTCTCCTCCACGCTCGCCGGGCTCCGGCGGAAGCCAGGAGCCCGCGTACCGAGGTGATGCCCATGTCCGCGGGCACCAAGCCTCGCCGGCCTCCGGTGCGGAAGCACGCAGGAGCGGCCGCGCGCACCCGATGCTCCCGGAAGTCCGTGGGCGGCGGGAACCGGAAAGCACCGGCGTACGACCTCTCACGTGTCGGCGGCGCGGACGGGCCACCCGCCAGAACGTCGGACCACAGTCCACAACAGCGGACAGGGGACCCGGCCTGGAGGTGTCGCGGCGGCAATGCCAGGATCAGGAGCCATGTCGGTGGGATGGCGGTTTCGCGCCACACGGTCCGCGCTCTTCGCGGTCGTGTGCGTATCGCTTGCTGCCCTTGGCCACGTCCTCATGTCGGACGCCCCGCTTCCTTGGTGGGCTCTGGGCCTGTGCGGGGCAGGAGTCGGCTCCTTGGCCTGGCTCGTCGCCGGACGGGAACGCGGCCAGGCCGCCGTCGTCGCTCTCACCGTCGCCGTGCAGGGAGCCCTGCACGGGGCTTTCACGCTCGTTCAGACCGCGCAGCGAGCGGCCACGGGACCCGGGGACGATTCCGGGCTCGCCATGAGATGGGCGGACGCCCTGCTCTGCGGACCGCACAGCGACGCAGCGGCTGCGGCGCGTGCCTACGATGTGGCCGCGCAGGCGGGTCTGACCGACAGCATGCCGCTGCCCCGCCTCGACGGCGGCTCCGCGGCCATAGCGGCGCTGGGACACACCGTCCACGGAGCCCACCTGGCCGACACCCACGCCGCCCGGCCCATGCACGACATGGCAGCCGTGCACGACATGGGAGCGATGAGCGGCACTGCCTCCTGGGGCATGCTCGCGGCCCACGTGGTGGCGGCGCTGCTGTGCGGCCTGTGGCTGGCCCGGGGCGAGCGCGCCGCCTTCCAGATCCTCCGCGGCCTGGCGGACCGCTTCCACCTTCCCCTCTCGCTCCTCGGCGCGCTCCAGCCCCTGCCGTCCGCGTCTCCCGCGTCCGCCGTCGACCGCTCCGTCACGCGCCCACGCCCGCGCCTGCTCGTCCACTCGCTCGTCACCCGGGGACCGCCGTGGGAGACCGCTGTCCGCTGACAGCCGGCTCACGTCTGCCGCACCACGGCCGACGTGCGCCCGTGCACCTGGTGCGCGGGCGCGATCTCCCACTTCCCGGACCGGGGCACGCCTGTGCGCTGCGCCCTGTCCGGGCACCCGGAAGGAACCGCAGTTCCCATGTTTCCTGCCCAAAGACAACCTGCGGTGACGGAAGACGATGTCACCGCGTGGGCGCTCGGCGCCGCGGCCGGCGACGCCGAGGCCTTCGAGCACGTCTTCCGCGCCCTCCACAACGACGTGCGCCGATACGTCACCGCCCTGGCCGACGACGCACAGGTGGCGGAGGACCTGGTGCAGGAGACCTTCCTGCGCGCCGTCAGCACCGTCCACCTCTTCCAGGGCCGCGGCTCCGCCCGCGCCTGGATGCTGACGATCGCCCGCCGAACCGTCGTCGACAGCCTGCGACGTGCCGCTTCCCGGCCACGCCTGGCCGACACCTCCGACTGGCAGTACGTCGCGGAGTGCAGCCAGCCGCGTGACGTGCCCGGCTTCGACGAAGGGATCGCCCTGATGGCCCTCGTCGACGCGTTGCCGGACGACCGCCGCGAGGCGTTCGTCCTGACCCAGCTCCTGGACATGCCGTACGACGACGCGGCTCGGACGAGCTCGTGCCCGGTAGGCACCATCAGATCCCGCGTCTCACGAGCCCGCACAGCGCTCTGCGCCATGCTCGACGACAGTGCGGAGCCGGCTCTGGCCTGCTGATCGCGGGCGAACCCGTCACAGGGACTGCCGCTCGGGGCGACTGCCGCGCCCCGAGCGGCAGAGAGGCGTTCCTGTTCCCCAACACGTCGTTCCCGGAGGGCTGCGGGACCGGTACGGAAGCTCGCACTGCCCCTGGGGAGATGCGAGCGGGACGCCCACCAGAGTGCCTGCCTCGCTACCGATGGTCCCGGACACGCGTCTCCGCGGGCCGCCACCGGGTCGAGCGGCCGGCTCACGAGGTCCTTGTCACGGCATGGAGACCTCGCGGTCTTTCGCGTGAGCTCGTGGATGGCGCCTTCGGCGGGCCCTCACCGCGGTACTCGCGCGGACCGGGTGACGGCTCAGCTCAGCGCGAAGTGGGGAAACTGCGCCCCGACGGCATAGGCCGCGACGATCAGTGCCGCGGTGACCGCCAGTGCGGTGATGTCGCGCGGGCGGATCCTCAGGTGGGCCAGCCGGATGCGACGTCCATCGGCGTGGACCATGGCGTAGGTGAAACCGCGGGTCTCCAGCGCCTCCACCGTCGTACGGGTGCGTTTGGCGGTGTTGAGCATCATGGGATAGAAGGCGTACACAGTGATCTTCGCCCCGCGCATCAGGACCCGCCACCCCAACAGCCCGCGGGAGACCGGCGGAGCGGACCGCAGGCGGTAGCCGTCGATCACCGTCTGGAACTCGTCCACCAGGATCGGCAGCATCCGGTATCCATAGGACACGCCGAAACTGACCAGAGCCGGTGCCCGCAGGCTCAGCAGGGCATCGGAGAGCTTCTCCGGATCCAGTGACACGAACGCCGCCATGCTGGCCATGCTCACGGTGCCAAGTTTCAGGGTGAGTTCGCCCAGGGACAGCACGGTGGTGAGGTCGCCGTCGAAGAGCCAGGCAGCGGCGACCAGATAGCCCGTCTCGGTGACCAGGCCGAAGACGAACAGACCGACGACGAGTGGACCCACCCGGCAGGTCACCACGGCTGCCGCGGCCAGCGTGAACAGGATGGCCAGAATGGTCAGGTTGTGGGTGAACCACGGACTCAGGGCCACCAGTACGTACCAGAAGAGCACGATCCGCGGGTCCAGCCGGGTGAGCGGGCCGCCGCGGGTGGCGTACGCGGTGCGCAGCAGTTCCAGCTTGACCCATTCGACGCTCAGGGTGTCGCGTTCGGTCCTTTTCACGATCCGGCCTCCTTCGCAGCGACGGGCAGCCGCCCGACGCACTCGTCCACCGTCAGCGGTGGTGGCACCAGTCCCAGCGCGGTGCCCAGCACGGTGATCTGCGGTGGTACGACGTGTACGCGCTCCAGCAGCTCCACGTCGGCGAAGAACTCCGCCGGGCCCGAGTCGCTGAGTACCCGGCCGTCACCGAGGGCGATCACCCGTGTCGCCCACTCGGCCACCAGATGCATGTCGTGGGTGGCGACGACCACGCAGCGGATACGGTCCGCCAGTTCCTCCAGCATCGCGATCACATCGTCCCGGGTCGCCACGTCGAGGCTGGAGGTCGGCTCGTCCAGGAGCAGCAGCGCGGGGGCCATGGCCAGGCCGATGCCGAGGGTGGCGCGGCGCTGCTGGCCTCCGGAGAGCGTTCGTCCGTCCCGGTCGGCGAGCGGGGTGAGCCGGACCCGTTCCAGGATGTGGTCCACCAGTTCGTCGGTGTCCGGCCGGCCGCGGCCCTTCGGGAACATCGCGATGTCCGCCCGCACACTGTCGGCGAGGAACATCTGCTCCGGGCGCTGGTAGAGGTACGAGACTCGCTCGGCGAGCTTGGCGGGCCTGACCGTGCGGGTGTCGGTGCCGGTGACCTCGACGGTGCCGGACCGGGGCACCTTGAGCCCGGTGAGCAGGCGCAGCAAGGTGGACTTGCCGGCGCCGTTGCCGCCGACGAGGGCGATGCGCTCACCCTCTCGCAGTTCCAGGTCCACATCCCGTAGCACGGGCGTGAGCCCGCCGTGCACATCGCGGTAACCGTGCCGCACTCCGCGCAGCGAAGCCACGACGGGCCCGGGTTGCGGAGCCGGTGCGTTCGGGCCGGTGGCCGGTTCACCTGCGGCGGGTTCGGGGGTGTCGGGCCCGGGGGTGTCGGGCCCGGGGGCGGGGCGCAGGCCGCGTTCGTCCAGCCAGCGGACGGTCTGTTCCACGGTCAGCGGCACCTTGCCCTCGGGTTCGACGGCGCGGGCGAGACGCACCACCTGAGGGGCCGGGATGCCGTGGGCGGCCAGCTCGCCGGAGCGGGCCATGGCCTCCTCGACCGGCAGATGCCACACGGGAGCGCCATCGGCCATGAGCAGCACGCTCTTGCAGTACCGGGCGATGAATTCGGCGTGGTGCTCGATCACGACCACCGTCGTGCCCAGCCGCCCGTTGATGTCGGTGAGCCGGCGGTAGATCTCCTCGGCGCGCGCCGGATCCAGCTCCGCCACCGGCTCGTCGACCACCACGAGGTCCGGCCGCATCGCCAGGACGCCGGCCAGCGCCACCAGGTGCTGCTGGCCGCCGGAGAGCTGCCAGGTGTAGCGGTCGCGAAGGGCGTCGATCCCCAGCAGGTCGAGTGCCTCCTCGGAGCGTTCGCGCCAGTCGGCCAGGCCGAAGTTGACAGGCCCGAAGGAGACCTCGTCATGGACGGTCGGCCTCACGAGCTGGTTGCCGAAGTCCTGGTAGACGTACCCGACCCGGTGGCTCAGGGCGGCGACCCCGGTCGTGGTGGTGTCCTGGCCGAACACCCGGACTTCGCCCCTGTACGTACCGGACCAGAAGTGCGGGATGAGGCCGTTGAAGGTCTTGCACAGAGTCGTCTTGCCCGAGCCGTTCCCGCCGACGACGGCAGTGAAGTCACCGCGTTCGATGGTGAGGCCGACTCCGGTGAGGCTGTCGCGCTGGGCTCCCGGGTAGCGGAAGGTGAGGTCTCGGACCTCGACCGCGGGGCAGGCGGGGGCGGGCCCGCCGTCTCCAGTCGCCGCTGCTCGCGCGAGTTCGGCCGCCCCGGCGCGGGCCGGGCGGGCCGTCATGTCCGGTCCCCGGCACGTGCGGTACGGGAGCGGTTCAGGGCACGGGCCGCGAAGACGAGTGCGATGAGCACGATCAACGCGGCCGAGACGCCTATCCACAGGAACTTCTGACCGTACTGGTCGATGAATTCCGGCTCCCACACACCGAAGTTGGCGTCGATCTCCGACATGAAGGCGGCGATCATGGCGACGAAGGCCAGAAAGATGCCCACCAGCAGGAAGCGGGCGCTGACCCGGGCCCGCAGCCGCAGCGGCTGGGCGGGGTCGCGCGGCGCGAGGCCCAGCAGCGGCTCGATCCGCCCGTGCAGCCGCAGCGCCAGGTACGCCGCCGGGACGGCGCCGAACAGCACACCGCTGATGACGAGGTCGGTGGAGAATCCGATGCCCTCCAGCAGAAGCACGCTCTCCGCCAGGCCGTCCACGTACTCCGCGTCGGCCACACCGACGTACACCTTGCCGATGTCGACGATTCCGCCGAGCATCTTGTCGACGCCGACCGCGACGACGGCCGCGAGCGCGACCTGACCCCGCCGGCGAGGGTCGCGCACCATCGAGCCGGCTATGTAGAGACCGAGTGACAGCTGGATGTAACCCTCCAGCTCGGCGAAGCCGGAGAAGTCGCCCATCAGAAGGTCGACGAAGACGATCTCGCCGAGCGGCGCGCCGAGCGCGGCATACAGCGGATGGAAGAGGCACACCATCACCACGGGCACGAACGCCAGGTAGGAGACGGAGAGTTCGACAGGACCGAGCCTCACCTCGGGCAGTACCTCGGTGAGGATGTTGGCAAGCCCGAAGAGGGTCATCGACAGCACGAAGACCATCAGCTTCTGCGCGGAGCCGAGGTCGGTGGGATCGGTGGAGAACGCGGATCTGACTCTTGCGGAGTCGGTCGGTGAGGACATCGCTGTGGCCTTGGCCTTTCGTCGGGGGCGGACGAGACGAGCGGTGCTGAGTTCGGTCGGGAAGCGGTGTTTCAGGAGCGGGCGGAGACGAGCGGGATCAGTTCGGCGAGCGAGACGACCACGCGGTCGGGTCGGGTGGGGCCGGGCGTCGACAGATGGCGGGTCAGTGCCTCGTCGTCGAGTGAGCCTCCGCGTACGAGGACGGTGGTGCCGATCCCGGCGCCGCGTGCGGCGGCCATGTCGCGGCCCGGCTTGTCCCCGGCGAACCAGCAGGCCCCGGCGTCCACGGAGAGTCCGCGCAGCGCCTCACGCACGGTGAGCGGATCGGGCTTGCGGCGGCCGAGTTCGTCGGAGTACACGTGGACGCCTACGAGGTCCGCGATCCCGAAGGAGGCCATTCGCTCGCGCACGCTGCGACCGCACACGGTGTTGGAGACCACCGCGACCGGGATGCCGAGTTCGCGGCAACGGCCGAGGAGTTCGGCCGCGCCCTCGCGCAGCGTGGGACGGCTCTTGATGTGGGCCCACTCGTGGCTCAGCGCGACGGCCTCGGCGGCCAGCCAGTTCCGCACCTCGGAGCCGAAGGCCGTGCCGAAGAAGCCCTGCCAGTACTGGAGCGGCGTGATCTCGGGTACGAGGGGCCCGTCTTCGGCCTCGCTCTTCCACCGCTGGTGCGCGCGGCGCGCGTCGAACAGCGCGGCGACGGAGTCCTCGTCGGACACGCCGTGGCCCGCCCGTCGCAGCCGGGCGGCGAGACGCAGCCCGAACTCCCGCTGCGCCGCAGGGTCCTTGACCGCGTTGGCGATGACTCCGCCGTGGTCGAGCAGCAGCGCCGCCGGGCCGTTGCCGGGACGCGGTGAGCGGGCGGCGACCGGCGGGGGCGGGGGCGGGGTGTCCCGCGCGGCGGCCAGGACCGGGACCAGACCCTCGGGGGTGTCATATACGGCGTCGGGCTGGACGGAGACCGGGTAGGGCGGGTGGTCGGTGTGCTTGTCGCGGGTGACGATGACCGCCGCCGCCCCGGCGCGGTGACCGGCGGCCACGTCGCGATCGATGGTGTCGCCGACGAACCAGCAGCGCTCGGGCCGGGTCGCCAGTGCCCGCGCGGCCTGTTCGACGATACCGGGGTGCGGCTTGCGGATGCCGACCTCGTCGGAGTAGAGCTGCACGTCCACCAGTTCTTCCAGGCCGTGCTCGCGCATCAGTGCCCGGTGCGAGCGGCCGGCGTGGGCGTTGCTCACGATGCCGACGCGGATGCCGAGCCGCCGGGCGGTGTGCAGCAGTTCGCGGACTCCGGGACGTACGGTGTGCTCCGAGAGCAGAGGCGTGAGTTCGCCGAGCAGCCAGCCCGCGCTGCCCGCCAGGACGGCCCGGACCGGGTCCGGCAGGTCGGAGGCCAGGAAGTCCTCCCAGATCTCACGGTGGGTCAGTTCGACGGGCTCACGCCGCCGGCCGGCGGCGTTCTTCCAGTCCTTGAGCGCTGCCAGCCCTGCGTCGAGGGAGACCCGCAGTGTCCCCTCGGGCACCACGTGCCCCGCGCGTGCCAGATGGCGGTGGAGCAGGGCGGCCGCCTCTCGGCGCCCCTCGGGGCGCTTCTCGGTGTGGAAGACCACGCCGCCGAAGTCGAGCAGCAGCGCCTCGGGCCGGTGGGCGAGGGCGGGTGGTACGGGTGCTTGCGGCTGGTTCATCGGCTCCCCTTGCTGGTGTCGTGGCAGCGAACGTATGGGCGACGGGTGAACTCTCGACGCCGGGGAGGCCAACACGTGAGGATGCGTTCTGGAACGTTCCAGCTGCGTCTGGAACGCCACGACTGGAACGCTCCAGGTCAGGAGGGAAAAGGGGCGGTCACCCTTCCACGCGCCGGCGCCGCCTGCATACTGGACCCATGCCGCAAGCCCCTTCGCGCCGCCCCACGATCCTCGACGTCGCCCGGGTCGCCGGCGTGTCCAAGTCCTTGGTGTCCCTGGCGCTTCGCGGCGACGCCGGGGTCAGTGAGAGCACCCGGGCGCGCATCAGCGCCGCCGCAGACCAGCTGGGCTACCGTTCCAACGCCCTGGCCCGCGGCCTGGTCCAAGGGCGCACCATGCTGCTCGGCGTCCTGCTCACAGACCTGGCGAATCCGTATCACACCGATGTGGTCGCCGGAATCGAAGAGGCGGCGGGCGAAGTCGGGTTCGGCGTCCTGCTGGCCCACGGGCGGCGCGACGCGAAGCAGCTCACCACGCAGCTCGACACCCTGGTCGGACTCAATGTCGACGGCGTGATCGCGGTCAGCAGCTGGGTGGACCGAGCTGCCCTCCAGGCCGCGATGCGCCGCACCCCGGTGGTCGTCATCGGCCGCCCCGAGGAAACCGTCGAAGGCGTCGACACCGTCGCCAACGACGACGCGGCCGGCGCCGCTCTGGCGGTGACCCACCTGCTCGAACTGGGACACCGCGAGATCGCGTTCGTCAGCACCTCCCGCCGTCCGGCCGCGGAAGGAAGGCGGCGAGGCTACGAGCTGGCGGTCCGCCGTGCCGGTATGACCCCGCACACCGTGGTGGCCGAGGATGTCGACGACATCACCGTCGGCGTCGCCCCGCTCCTGCGCTCCGGTGTCACCGCCCTGATCGCGAACAACGACCTCACGGCCGTCGCGCTGCTGGACTGCGCACACGACCTCGGCCTGCCGGTCCCCGAGCGGCTGTCTGTCGTCGGCTACGACAACAGCACCTTCGCGGCTCTGGTCAGGCCCCGCCTCACCAGCATCGATCAGCCCCGCCCGGAACTCGGCCGGACCGCGGTACGGCTCCTGCTGCAGCGCGCGGGCGGGCGCACGACCGACCGCCATGAGGTGCTGCAACCCAGCCTGGTCGCCCGCAATTCGACCGGCCCGCGCGGCCTCTGACTCCCGGCGCCTCCGCTGGACCACGTCTCGCCCACGGCCGGAAACCCTTGTGCCGGTCGGCGTCCGGCCCTCCACCGACACCGGGAGCCGCCCCGATCGCCCCCATCCCTACCGTGCGGGTCCGCCGGTTCGATCGGGCAACGAAGCGGCGCCTGTCCCTGTCGGAGGGAAAGCCGGACCAGGACACATCGCAGGAGTGCCTCCGGCCCGTCATCGAAGCCGCTGAGGCAGAGCTTTCCCCGTCGCTCGCCACCATGAAGCTCGCCGAACACGCGGACCGGGGAGATCTCGGGGCAAGCGGGCCCGCGAGGTTCCCATCGTGACGGGGACGACGGTGTCACCGAACCCGGCCACGAGCATCTACGCCGCTGCGACCTCCGGCACACCTGATCGACCTGGTTCGCCCACGCCGGAGTCCGAGCAACACGTCCTCCGCAGGATCGCCGGCCACGGCTCACTGACCACCAGCCAGCGCCACCCGCATCCGGACGTACACGCATTCACGGCCGCAGGGCGGCGCTTCCGGCCCACTTCAGCGTGCTGCACGAACCGCGTTCACTACCGGGCGCTATCGTCATGACCCACTGACCCACTGACCCACTGACCCGCTGGCCGGTCAAGGACGCCGGTCCCCAAAATGATCAAGGCCCGGTTTCGGATGACTCCGAAACCGGGCCTGACCTGCGACTGTCTCCAGTCGGGACGACAGGATTTGAACCTGCGACCCCTTGACCCCCAGTCAAGTGCGCTACCAAGCTGCGCCACGTCCCGCCGCGTTTCCTCCCGGTTGTCCCGGGTGGCCGCGCAGGACAAACATTACCTCACTCCGAGGACCGTATCGACGCCCGCGCCTGTTGGGCGCGACCGGCCAGCCCCTCGGCTCCGCAGGCCATCGCCTGTTTCTGGGCACGGGCCAGCTCCCGGTGCGAACCGATCGCGATGCCGTAGTCGACCCGGGCGAGGGCGTGCTCGTAGGCGGAAGAGGACTTCTCCAGGTGTCCCACCGCCTCGGCGAGCAGTTGCTCGGCCCGCTCCGGAGGTGCGAAGAGGGCGACGCAGCGCAGGGCCTCGCCCAGGGCGGTGGGCGTGCCGAACCGTTCGGCGTGCACCCGGTTGCGGGCGGCGAGATGCGCCGCGCGGGCCGGGTCGTCCTCGGCCAGAGCCCGCGCCAGGTCGCCGGCCCAGGGCGCCCAGATGCCGTTGAAGCGTTCGCGACGCTCCAGAGCGGCGCCCGCCGCTTCCAGCTCGGCGATCGCGTCCTCCTTGCGCCCCTCCGCCAGCAGCAGACGGCCCCGCACGCACGGTCCGTCCGGCAGCACCATGGCGCTGGGGTAGGGCGGGCCGAAGTCGTAGCGGTCGGCGATGCGGCGGGCCTCGTCGGTACGTCCACGGGCCAGCAGGGTGTCGATGAGGAGGCAGGCCGCGTCCCAGTGCACGGGCAGTCCGGAGCCGACGCGGTCGGCGAGGCGGAGTCCTTCGCGCAGGAAGCCCTCGGCTTCGGCAAGGCGGCCGCGACGGCGGTGGACCATGCCGAGCAGGGTGTGGGCGAACGCCAGGTGGGCCCCGCTCCAGCCGGAGATCTCGAAGGCCCGGACCGCTTCGCCGAAGAGGCTCTCGGCACGGTCCAGCTGGTCGACGAAGGTGTAGGTGATACCGACCATGGTGGGGAGTTCGAAGCCCCACTCGGAGTCGGTCCAGCCGAGGCCCCGGGCGGGGCTGCCGTCGATCAGGGCTCGTTCGCAGAGGTCGACGATGAGCTGGGCGTTCTCACCGCGCAGCATGGCGTCGAAGGCCCGGAGCGTCAGCAGCGCCCGCTCCCCGTTGTCGCGGCCCTTGAGGTGGTCGGCGTTGCGGGTGAGCCGCTGGGAACGGGTCGGTCCGTCGTCCTCGACGGCCTGCATGCCCTCCCACATGAAGTGCGCGGCCTGCAGCCGCATCAGCCCGGGGCCGGGTTCGGTGCGCGCGGCCTCGGCGGCCAGCGAGAGCGCCGCGTCCTTGAGCTGGTTGTTGTGGGCGAGCGCGGCGGCGAGCCGGAAGGTGGCGTCGACCCGCAGTCCGTCGTCGAGCCCCGGCATGTCCAGGGCGGCGCGCAGGTGCTGGACCGTGGTGGGCGGGGAGCTGAGCAGCGTCGCGCAGCCCAGCTCGTACAGCAGGACGGCCCGGTCCTTGGGGCGCGGCGGCTCCTCCAGCGCCCGCTCCAGACAGCGCCGGGCCGCTTCCGGCGCACCGACGGCAAGGTGCTGGCCGGCGGCTTCGCGCAGCTGCGCGACCAGTTCCTGGTCGTCGTCCGGGTGGACCTCCAGCAGGTGGCGGGAGGCCGCGGCGGCGCCGAGACCGGCCCGGGTGATCGCCCAGGCCGCGCGCCCGTGCATGGCGGTACGGGTGGCCGGCGGGATCGAGCGGTAGACGGCGGTAGCGATCAGCGGGTGGACGAACTCCAGCGGGTCGAAGCCGCTGACGATACGGGCGTCCCGCAGCCGGGCCGTGCAGTCGGCGGCCTCCGCCGAGCTCATTCCGGCGAGCGTGGCGGCCAGTTCCTGGGAGATGTCGGTGCCGAGGACCGCGGCGGCCCAGGCGAACCGGTTGGCGTTCGTGCCGAGCCGTTCCAGCCGGGCGACCAGCCCGCTGCCCCTGGCGGACGCGCCCAGCACGCGCAGTTCGCCCGCCGATTCCTCCACCGGCGGCAGTTCGCGGTCCTGAACCTTGGCGACCAGCTCGACCGCCTCGTACGGATTGCCTCCGGTGACGGCCCACACCTCGCGGCAGAACGGGTCGTCGGCGTGGTCGCCGAGGCCCGCGCGGACGAGCACGGCGGTGGCGTCCGGGGTCAGGGCGCGCAGGGCGACCCGGTTCACGGCGCCCTGGCCGCCGAAGCCGCGCTCGGCCTCGCGGTCGGCGATGTAGTTGGCGTCGCGTTCGGCGAGCTCCTGCGGGCGGTGCGCCTGGACGACCAGGACCGGGAGTTCGCCGAGGCGGGCGGTGAACGAGGCCAGCCAGGCGAGGGATTCGCCGTCCGCCCAGTGGGCGTCGTCCACGATGAGCAGCAACGGCCGGTGGCTGAGCCGGGACGCGAGCCGGCCGACGACGAAGTCCAGTCCGTCACGCACACCCTGCGGGTCGGGCTGCAGGCCGCTCGGCTCGGCGAGTCCCAGGGCCGGGGCCGTGGTCTCGTACCAGTCGCCGAACAGGGCCCGTGTCTCGTCGGGCGGGAACTGGTCCAGGGCGGGCTGCAGCAACTGCCGCACCACGTGGAACGGCACGGAGGTGACGGTCTCACCTCCCCGGGCGGACCAGACGGTGCAGCGGTCGGCGGCCATCGCCTGGATCTCGGCGAGCAGCGCGGTCTTGCCGATCCCCGCCTCTCCGCTGAAGACCAGGAGCCCGCCGACGGCCTGCGCACCGCACAGGGCGTCCACCGCCTCGACAGCGGCGGCGAGTTCCGGTTCACGTTCGTACAACGGCCGGGACGGCTTCATGCCCACCCTTCCCACAGAGGCAGTCTTCTCGACGGTCGAGCCTAACCGTGCGCGGGTGCTCGCCGACAGGGTTCGCACTATTCCCCGCAGGTGCGGGGCACAATCGAGTGGTGAACGAGACGCGCAGAGACCGTGATGCCGAGGGCCGGGCGCGCAACGCGCGCCCCCGTGACGGGCTGGGACGCCCCCTGCCGTACGGGACACCCGGCGTCGAACGGCAGCCCGAGGGGGTCGTCCGCACGCCTCCGGAAACGCTCCGGGAGGCACAGCGGCTGCTGGACGCGGGGATGCCGTTCCACGCGCACGAGGTCTTCGAGGACGCCTGGAAATCGGGGCCGGAGGACGAACGCGAGCTCTGGCGGGGGCTGGCCCAGCTCGCGGTGGGGCTGACCCATTCCGCCCGGGGCAACACCGAGGGCGGGGCGCGGCTGCTGCGCCGGGGCGCGGGAGCGCTCGACCCGTTCGCCGGGTCCGGGCCACACGGGATCTCGGTCGCCGGACTGTGCGACTGGGCGCGGGAGTTGGCGGGGCGAGTGGAGTCGGGCCCGACGGTGGACGCGGCGGCCGAGGCGCCCCGCCTGCGGGGGTAGCCCACAGGGCGGCACCGGGCATGGTCCGGATGCGGAGGGTCCGGGGCCCGGTGCGGGTCCGGGTGCGGAGGGTCCCGGGCCGGGTGCGGAAGGTCCGGGTCCGGGGACCGGGGGTCCGCACAGCTACTACGATCCGGCTCCATGAGCACTTCTGACCAGGACCAGCACCAGGACCAGCGCGAGGGCGGGCTGAACGACGAGCACTCCGACCAGGACGGGGGCGGCGACACCCCGATAGCCGACGATACGGCGAAAGCGGAGACTGAGGCGAAGGCAAAAACGGCGGAGAAGGCGGATGGCCTCGATGTCTCGGACGGTGCCGACGGTCGGGACGGTGTCGACGGTCGGGACGGTGTCGACGGTCGGGACGGGAAGAGGCTGACCCCGCGCCAGGCCCGGCGGCTGCGGATCGTACTCTCCTCGGTGGGCATGGTGGCGATGGCCGTCGTGCTCGCGCTGCGCATCGCGAGCCGCTCGTCGGTGCTCGTCGTCGGCGTCTACGGACTCGCGCTCATCCTGTGCGGCGTGGTGATCGAGCTGAGCAGGAACGGTCGCACCCGGCTGGCCAGCTGGCTGCTGGGGGCTGGGCTGCTCGCCGCCGTGGGAGCGGACTGGCTGCTGCTTCCCTGAAGCGGCGCGGGCCGGGCGCGGGTCGGCGGCCGGGCGGGCATGGCGGGCATGGCGGCGTCAGATCAGCAGCAGTTGGAGTCCGCCGACCACCGTGGCCCCGATGACGATCCGGTCGAAGATCTTCTGGTTGATCCGGTCGACGCATGCGCGGCCCAGGTAGGCGCCGGGCAGGACGAACAGCAGCAGACAGGCGTCGAGGAGCAGCGAGCGGGCGTCGATCAGACCGAGGCCCACGCTGAACGGCACCTTGGACACGTTCACGATCAGGAAGAACCAGGCCGAGGTACCGAGGAAGCCGAGCTTGCGGAAGCCGGCCGAGAGCAGATAAAGCGACATCACCGGGCCGCCGGCGTTGGCGACCATCGTGGTGAACCCGCCGAGAACGCCGTAACCGCGCGCGGCGGTCCGGCCGGTACTCGTGCCGGTCTCACTCCCGGTGCCGGCGCCTGTTCCCGCCTCGCTCCCGGTGTCACCCCCGTTCCCGGTCCCCTTCTCCGCGATCCGGCGACGCCACAGGGTGACGCCCGTCATGAACAGCAGGATCGCGCCGATGGAGGCGCGGACCGCCGCGTCGTCGGCCCACAGCATGAACAGGGTGCCCGCCACGACGCCCACGGCGACGGCGGGGAACAGCCGGAGCAGAGTGGGCCAGTGGGCGTGACGGCGGTAGACGAGTACGGCGAGGAGATCGCCGACGATGAGGATCGGGAGCAGCACTCCGGTCGATTCACGGGCCGGGAGAACGGCCGCGAAGACCGCGAGGCTGATCGTATTGGCACCGCTGACGGCCGTCTTGGAGAAGCCGACGAGGGTGGATGCCGCAGCGAGTGCGGCCAGTTGGCAGAGGCTGATGGTGTCCATGTCGGGAAAGATGGTAAGCGCAACGGTTTCCGGCCCGGCCCGGGGCCCTCGCCTCCCCAGCACCTCCTCGACGAGCGTTTGACCGGTGGAGCCCGCTCCCGATCGCCCCATTGCCCTGTTGACCCGTTGACCCGTTGACCTGTTGACCTGTTGACGCGTTCTGGTCGGTTTGACGCGTTCTGGTCGGTCGATCAGGATCCCCGGATCACCACACCCGCTGCCGTCCTCGTCGGACTCCCCGGAAGACCGCGCGTCGCGGGGCGCGCCGGGCCAGCGACGGGACGCGGACGCGGATCACGTCCGGCCATGCGGTGACGACGGCGGTGACGGCGGCTACAGCGGTGACAGTGGTTCACGGGCAGCCGGACACCGCCTGACGTCTACGCGTCCGTACGGATCACCACCACCAGCGTCCGGGGCCCGTGGACGCCCTCCACTCGCTCCAGCTCGATGTCGGAGGTGGCGGACGGGCCGCTGATCAGCGTCGTCGGCCGTTCGGGCACCAGCCGCGCCACCGCCTCGGGCACGCCCGCCTCGACCGCGGAGAGGTCCACCACGCAGAGGTGCAGATCGGGTACGAGGGACAGGGCCCGGCGGCCCTGGCCGGGCGAACCGTCCAGGAAGATCGTGCCGGTCTCCGCGCAGCCGGCGGCCGATGCCGTCACCACCGCGTCCAGGGAATCGAGTTGTGAGGGCGGGATGTCGGCGTCGTCCTGGCGCACCTCGCCGTCGTACGCGGCGAGCCAGCGCGCGTCGAGCCCGGCCGGCACGCCGATGCGGCGGACACCGTGCTCCCGCAGGAGCTCGCCGACGGCCTCGGCGGTGCGGTGGGCCGTACAGGGGTGCGCCCGCGCCTTGTAGTCGAGGAGTCGGCCGGTGAACAGGGCGAGGCGTTCGTCGTCGGGCAGGACGCGGCCGGTGCGGTAGTCGCGCGGGACGACGACGGCGGGCGTCGGGGCCAGTGCGAGGGCGTCGCGGATCCGGCCCAGCACGGTGTCGCGGGCACTGTTCATGTCGCTTCCTCCTCGTCGTGCTCGCCATCAGGGGCGGTGGTGTCGCGTCCGCCGGTGTCTGCGGTGTCGCGTCCACCAGTCGCTGCGGCTTCGTGTCCACCAGTGGCTGCGGCTGCGGCTTCGTGTTCGTGTTCCGCGGCCGCGGCGCGCAGGGCGGCCGTGCCCTCGTCGGAGGCGAACCAGGAGCGGAAGGTCTGCCGGGGCGGGGCCGCGGTGTCTCGGCTGTCGCTCCAGCCGCTGAACGGTGGGGGCAGCCGCGAGATCGTCCCGTCGCGTCCCGCGATGACGCGGCCGAGCCCGGACGCCTTCTGCGCGGCGGTGTGGAGGGCCGGGCGGCGCATCACGGCGGCGGCCGCCTTCATCGCCAGCTTCTCCGGTGTGACGCCTGACTGTTCGGTGTGCTGGTGGCGCAGCTCCACCAGCAGCGAGGGAATGTCGATCTTGACGGGGCAGGCGTCGAAGCAGGCCCCGCAGAGGCTGGAGGCGTACGGCAGGGAGCTGTTCGGGTCGCCCTTCGCCGCGTGCATTCCGGCCAGTTGCGGGGTGAGAACGGCCCCGATGGGTCCGGGGTAGGTCGAACCGTAGGCGTGGCCGCCGGTCCGCTCGTACACCGGGCAGACGTTGAGGCAGGCGGAGCAGCGGATGCAGTTGAGGGCCGCGCGTCCGATCGCGTCGGCGAGTGCGGCGGTGCGCCCGTTGTCGAGGAGGATCAGGTGGAAGTCCTGCGGACCGTCGCCGGGCGTCACTCCGGACCACAGCGAGGTGTAGGGGTTCATCCGCTCCCCCGTCGACGAGCGGGGCAGGAGCTGGAGGAAGACCTCCAGGTCCTGGTAGCGCGGAATCACCTTCTCGATGCCCATCACGGTGATGAGCGTCTCGGGCAGGGTCAGGCACATGCGCCCGTTGCCCTCGGACTCGACGACGGCCAGCGTGCCGGTCTCGGCGACACCGAAGTTGGCACCGGATACGGCGACCTTCGTCGTGAGGAACTTCTCGCGGAGGTAGCCGCGCGCGGCGGCGGCGAGGTGGGCGGGAACGTTGTCCAGATCCGGGTCGACGCCAGGGATTCGGTCGAGGAAGATCTGCCGGATCTCGTCCCGGTTGCGGTGGATCGCGGGCACCAGGATGTGCGAGGGCTTGTCGTGGGCGAGCTGCACGATGAGTTCGGCGAGGTCGGTCTCGTACGGGGTGATCCCGACCGACTCCAGGTGCTCGTTGAGGCCGGTCTCCTGGGTGGCCATGGACTTGACCTTGATGACCTCGTCGCTGCCGGTGGCCTTCACGAGCCGGGCGACGGTCTCGTTGGCCTCGGTGGCGTCGCGGGCCCAATGGACAGTGCCGCCGCGTTCGGTGACCTTGCGCTCCAGCTGGTCGAGCAGTTCGGGCAGCCGGTTCATGGCATCGGTCTTGATGGCGGAGCCCGCGTCCCGCAGGGCTTCCCAGTCGGGCAGTTCACCGGTGACGCTGAGGCGTTTGGCGCGGATGGCGCCGGTGGCGCGGCCGAGGTTGCGGCGGAGCTGGTCGTTGCCCAGTTCGTCGTGGGCGGCGCGGGGGAAGGCCTGGTCGCCGCGGAGGTTGCCGGTGCCGTACGGGGAGCGGCGCGGCCGGGCGGGCATGCCGAGGAACGTGCTCATCCGGAGGCCTCCGTCAGGACGTCGGGCGTGGTACGGGTCGCGGCGAGGATCCGGGCGAGGTGCAGGGTGCGGGTCCCGGACCGGATCCGGGAGAGTCCGCCGCCGATGTGCATCAGGCAGGAGGAGTCCCCGGCGGTGCACACCTCCGCCCCGGTGGCCGCGATGCGGTCCATCTTGTCGTGGAGCATCGCGGTGGACGTCTCGGCGTTCTTGAGCGCGAAGGTGCCGCCGAATCCGCAGCAGGAGTCGGCACCGGGCAGCTCGACGAGGTCGATCCCCTCGACCGCGCGCAGGAGTTGGAGCGGTTTGTCGCCGACGCGGAGCATCCGCAACGAGTGGCAGGTGGGGTGGTACGTCACCCGGTGCGGGAAGTACGCGCCGACCCGGGTGACGCCGAGGACGTCCACGAGGAGTTCGGAGAGCTCGTACGTCTTCGCGGCGACGGCGTCCACTCCGGCGCGGAGCGCGGCGTCCCCGTAGCGGTCGGCGACGATCCGGTGCTGGTGCCGGACGGAACCGGCGCACGAGCCCGACGGCATCACGACCGCCTCGATCGAGGCGTCGCCGAACCCGTCCGCGAAGTTGCGTACCAGGGGCACGGGTTCGCGCTGGTAGCCGGTGTTGATGTGCATCTGCCCGCAGCAGGTCTGGCCCGGCGGGAACACCACGTCGTGACCCAGCCGCGTGAGCAGGATCGCGGTCGCCTTCACCGCGTCGGGGAAGAGCGTGTCTCCCAGGCAGGTGGCGAAGAGTCCGATGCGCATGGAACCTCCCCGGTCGGGTTCGGCGCGACGGCGAATGTCCGTCGCGTTTCACTATGACGTTTCTATGGTCGGACCATACTGGGCGCAGGCCATGGAAGGGAATGACCGCGCCGCAATACGCGTGGCGCGAGGTAGGCCGGCGGTGCGT
The DNA here is from genome assembly GCF_043202835.1 of Streptomyces sp. NPDC048142. Classification (NCBI taxonomy): domain Bacteria; kingdom Bacillati; phylum Actinomycetota; class Actinomycetes; order Kitasatosporales; family Streptomycetaceae; genus Streptomyces; species Streptomyces sp. NPDC048142. The sequence goes on along the minus strand of NZ_JBIDBC010000015.1, from coordinate 106,213 downwards.
TGGCGTACGGCGAGTGCCGGGCGGTGCGCGTGGGCACGACAAGACGCGGCGTACGGCGGAGCCCCCGGCCGTACGTGTGTGTACACGGAGGGAAGCCCGGCCGTACGTGTGGGCACGCCCGGCCGCCCCGCCGTACGTGTCATACGGGGGCGCGTCGTACGGGAGCCGGCTCGGGCGGCTCCTACGGAGCGCCGGGGCCCTCCACCAGCGTCCCGTGCAGTCCCCGGATATGCCGCTCCACCAGGTCCGCTGCCTCTCCGCCCCGCCCTTCCCGTACCAGCACGAGAAGGGCCCCGTGCTCGGTGTTGAGAGCGCGGGCCATGGCCGGCCAGTCCTCGGCGGCTTCCAGGGCCCGCAGGATCAGCGGCCGCACGGACTCGCGTACGGCGGAGGTCAGCGTGGACGTCAGAGCGTTGCCGGAACTGCGGGCGATGAGCACATGGAAGCGGGTATCCAGGTCGTTGAAGCCGCTCACCCCGATCCCCGGCTCCGCCATGCCCACCACCAGCTCCTCCGCCTCGTCGAGGTCTTCGGCCGGTGCGTGGCAGGCGGCGGCCTCGAAGCTGGACCGCTCCAGGACCACCCGGGCCTCCAGAACGTCCTGGAGGCTGTAGCTGCCGAGGGCGAAGTGCAGGCGGAGCAGCCGGCCCAGTGCGTCGTCCGGGTTGCGCACGATCCGGGCCCCGGCGTCGGGCCCCCGGCCGGGCTGGGCCACCAGAACGCCGATGGTCTCCAGCACACGCAACGCCTCGCGCAGGGCCGAGCGGCTGACGCCGAGCACCGGAGCCAGTTCCCGTTCGGGCGGCAGCCGGTCGCCGGCCCGGAGGTCTCCGGCGAAGACGCGTTCTTCGATGCTGCGGAGCACGAGCTCATGGGTTCGGGACTGCCGCACGGGCTGCCATTCGACGGACATCCGTCACTCCCTGCCTCGGCCGGATCCGGACATGCAGCCTATGTCACACCGAAGATGTGGTCGGACCTCATGCACGCCGGTTTGGCGGCGCAGACAGACAGCAAGGCTGACAGGCGAACGGACGGGAAAACGGGCGAATGGGAAAACGGGCGAATGGGCAGATGGAACAGACGAACAGACCGACAGACCGACAGACCGACAGACGGACAGACGGGCAAACGGGCAAACGGGCAGACGGACGCAGTGAGCACGCGCGGGCAGTTCATGTGATTCTCACTCGGTCCGCATAGGGTGCCCCCGTGACCCAGATGACCCCGCCCGGCTGGCATCCAGACCCCGGGCACTCAGGCAAAGGCCCCGCTCAGGAACGCTGGTGGGACGGAGCGCGGTGGACCGGCCATGTACGTGCGTCGCCCGGTGCGGCGCGCCGTCGCGGGATCCGCGTCGGCGTCGGCGTGGCGGTCGGCGCGGTGCTGCTCGCCTCCATCGGGGGCGGTGTGTATCTGCTGGTCGAGGCCGGCGACGGCCGGCCGGACACCGCGGCCTCCTCGCCGTCCGCCGCCCCTGATCTGCCGGGCGCACCGGACGGCGACAAGAAGGACGGCGGATCGGGCGGCGACGGGAACGGCGACGGCCAGGGGCCCGGCGGGCAGCTCCCGCCGACCGAGCCGGGCTTCGCCACGGACCTGGCCGCCGGAATCAGCCTCCCGGTGCCCAAGGGGTGGAAGGGAACATCCGGGGCGGTCGGCGCCGGACTGACGACGGGTGAACACGCGTGCCCCGGTGACACCTCCGAGACCTGTGTGCGCGGCGGAGTCTTCTCGGCCCCGGCGCCCGCCATGAAGCTCACCGCGGGGACACCGGAGGAGGCCGCGAAGAAGGACATCGCCCTCAACGCCAAGGAGTCCTACGGCGGAAAGAGCTACGGGAAGATCACCTCGCACGAGGAGCTGAAGTCCGAGGCCGTCACGGTGGCGGGCGGCAAAGGCTATGTCGTGCGCTGGAAGGTGGTCACGGAGAAGGGCGACGACGGCTACGTGGAATCGCTGGTGTTCCCTTCCCCCGCCTCCAAGGACATGCTCGTCGTGGTCCGGTCCGGGTTCGACATCAACGAGGACGCACCGAAGTTGTCCGTCCTGGACGAGATCACCCGGGGGATCAAGGCCGCGTCCGGTGCCGGAGGAGGCACCGGCGGAGCCGTCTGAACGGCCTGCCCGGCACCACGCGAAACGGTGGAGACCGGACCGGAGAGACGGTCCGGTCTCCGCCGTTTCGCTGTTGAGACCCCCTTCGTCGTCAGCCGGTGGCCGATGCCGGGTCGCTGCCCCGGCGGCCCCCGTCCGGACATGACCGGCGAAGCGGCACAGGAAGACCGGGTCGCCCTCGGCCGCGACGGACGCGTCGTCGAGGTTGCCGCTCCCGTCGTCGTGGCGGGCGGTGCCCCCGGGACCGACGGTGGAACCCGGTCTTCTCTTCCTGAGCCGGGTCGTCTGCCCGCCGACGCGCTGCGGCCGCGCTGCTCGATGGATCGGTTCGCCGACAGGCTGATACTCCGCGGTCCCACCCTGTCCGACGACGGGGAGGAGCACACGGGCAGCGTCCATGTCATCGACCTGGCCGACCGAGCCGCAGCGGTGCGGTTCGCGACCGAAGAACCCTTCTGGAAGGCCGGCCTCTACCGGGAGTTCATGGCTGCCCCGGTGGTGGTGCTGATGCACCGCCAACCGGCGGCGGACGTCCTGTACACGCTCGTTACCGCCCACTGGTACCCCCATGCCCATACGCCGGGCGACGCCGAGCAACGGCTGGCTGCCGCGGATACGGACGGACGGCCGAGCTTCGTGGCCGTCCTGGTCGACGACCAGGACCGCACGACGGGATTGATCGCGGCCGTGCGAGCACTCCCGGACGAGGCGCGGAGGCTGGTCCAGCCGTTGGCGGACCGGCTCGCCGGCGGGCCCGTGCCGCTCACGTCCCAGCGCTGGCAGCGTGGTGGCCGTAACTGAGGGCCGGGGGACGGCAGATCGTGGCCGTGGACCGGGGCCCGGGGCCCGGGGCCCGGGGGCACGGTCCCGCCTCATGGCAACGAGCGGGTGAGCCATACCACTTCACCGTTGTCCTCCGTGGTGACGTGATCCCGCTCGAAGCCGAGCTTCTCCAGGACACGGAGCGACGGCGCGTTCCATGCCCCGACGGTCGACCAGAGCCGTTTCCGTCCGGTCGCCACAGCGGCTTCGAGGACCGCACCGGCCGCCTCGGTGGCGTAGCCACGCCCGTGCGCGTGCTGGAACAGCTCATACGCGATCTCGGGCTCCTCCACGGTGGTGCGGCCGATGATCAACCCGCAATAGCCGATGAAGTCGCCTTCGTCGCGGCGCTGGATGGGCAGCAAGGCGATTCCCGTGGTCTCCGTCGCGGCCAGCAGCTCAGCGATGGACGTCCGGATGCGCACGACCGGGGGCGTCCCATTGCCGCGTTCGGAGAGGAGGGCACAGAGATCGGCGGCGTCGGACTCGGCCCACGGCCGGAGTATCAGGCGCTCGGTCTCCAGGTGGAACGGCATCGTCTGGTACGTGGACATGGCCCTACCCTGCCCCAGTTGGTCGATGAGTTCGTCCAGCGCCGGTTCGGGCATGCCGGTCAGCTCCGGATTGCGCAGCCCCCGGTGCAGGACTGTGGGTACGGGTTGCCGGTCGTCGAGCCAGGTCCTTGCGGGGTTGCTGTGCTCGACGGGGCGGTCCGTGCCCCGTCGGGCCCAGGACAGGAAGATGCCCAGGCCGCGTCCGATCGCCGCGAGTGGGATGACGGCGACGAGGACGATCGTCGCGCTGTCCTTCGGTCGGCAGATCCGTCCGGCCACCCCGCCAGGCCGCGGACCACGACGTCGGGGTCTGCGGGCAATCCGGCGAGGCGGGGCTCCAGGACAGCTGGTCGGGCCGCGGCGTTGGACCCGTCCAACTGACCGGCGAACGCCGTCCGGGCGGCCGCGACAAGCTCGTCGGAAGCCCGCGGACAGGCACGGGATACCGTTCTCAGTACCTCCGTCGTCCGCAGATCGAGCCCTGTCTCGCTGCGCAGCCCCCGTCCCGCCAGTGCTCCTGCCAGTCCCTCGTCGAAATTGCGCCGCAACTCAGCCCCGTCGGAATGATCGGTCCGCATACTCACCACCTCCGGCCGGGTAGCCACCCGGCGGTGACAGCCCGCTACCCTTCGATCGCTGGCAACGTACAAGTGCTGGATGAACCGCGGGAGCCAGTCGCGCACCGGCAGTGCGCGCCGCTCTCCGAAGCACACTGTCAAGCCCTGGGTTTGTGGAGAGTTGGAGAACGGCTCACCGACAGCCGGCGACAGGGGCAGATGCTTCGTTCTTGGGAGCACACAGAGGAGTTGGCCGATGAACGGCGGACCAGGAACGGTGGTCCTGAAGCGCCAGGGCTGACCCGCCCGCCCTGAACCGCTCGACTACCCTTTTCCTGCGGACCAGCGGACCAGTTGACCTCCCGAAGACCCCAGCCGAACAGGCCCCTACCGCCTCATCGTCCGCTCGGCCGCCGGTGGCATGGGCCCCTGGCGCACGGCCTGGCTCCGGCGTTGCAGGCCATCCACGGAACCGGCCTGATCCACCGCGACCTCAAGCCGTCCAACGTCCTGGTCACGGTGGACGGGCCCCGCGTCATCGGCTTCGGTATCGCCCGCGCTGTGGAGACCTTGGCCGAGGGAGTCATGACTCGCACGAGTGCGGTGATCGGATCACCCGGCTTCATGTCGCCCGAGCAGGTGCGGGGCCTCGGGCTCACCTCGGCGTCGGACGTCTTCTGTCCGGGGCCCGTCCTCGCCGTCGTGGCTGCGGGACTGCTCGGGCCCGAGTCGCCGCAGGATGAGCAGGGCCCCGGCTCCACCCCCGTACCGAGCGCTTCCCCCGGCCGCTGAGAAGGCGTCGGCGAACATCAGAAGGGCCCGGGGCGGGAGCCGGATGCGCCGTACGCCCGGCTGGTGATCGCGAAGACGAGCCTTGAGCCGGCCAACGGCCGGCAATCTGACCATGCCTGCTGCTCGGTGGGCGACGACCGGCCCCGGGCGGACTACCGCGGAACCGTCGCGGTGAACGCCCAGCCGCGTTCAGCCTCCCGGGACCGCCGGACAGGACCCGAGTGCCGGCGGCATGCCGGTGCGCCCGGATGCCGGTATCAATACCGCTGCCGTGCCCGAGGGCAAGGCGCGCACCCAGACCGGACCTGCTCCGCCCTGCCCTGCTGCGCTACTGCGGCAGGGGGCCGGCTGTGCCCTGGCGGCGCCGGTTGACGCCCCGGGTTCAGCGGATCGGCTTGCGGATCTCCGCGCGTACCCGGTGGGTCAGGTCCGCGGTCTTGGCCAGTTCGGCGGTGGAGGGCTTGGTGTCATAGGCCTCGGTCGGGCTGAGGAGAATCATGGTGTTCTCGTCGGATGTGGCACACCGGATGACGATCGTGGCCTCCTGGCGGCCCTTCACGCCTATTTTCAACGCGTGGCAGGTGACAGTCACGCCCCCGCCTCCGGGCCGGTAGTCCTTGGGCGGGATCACGATCTCCCACACCCCCTTCTGACCGGGTGGACGTGCGACGGAGCCTTTGCGAGCCTTGTCCGGGTCCTTGAACCGGCCGTACACGCCGATGACACTGAACCCGTCCGTGAAGGAGCCACGGTGCTGATACACGGCGGAGGTGTCCTTCGCGCCCGCGGCGATCGCGTCTCCTCCGTCGCCCTCGACCGGCTTCTCTCGTTGGTAGTGCGTGGCCACGCGTGTGTACCTGCCGTTCTGCAGCGACTCCGGTAGGACGACCTTGTGCGTGGCCTCGGGGAAGCCGGCGTCACCGCCCAGGAGCGTGTACGCGCCGTACCCCACGCCGCACAGCGCAACCAGCACGCCCGCCGAGATCCCCGCGATCAGACCGGTACGTCTGTGCCCGGTCATGTTGGGCACCGGCGGAGGACCGCTCGGCATCGGAGGCAAAGGTGCAGGCGGGGGCACCACCGTCGGGGGCGCCGGGAGCGGCGCGAGCGGGTCGGGGACGGCGGCAGCCAGGGCCCGGCGCATCGCCTCCGCGTCCGCGTACCGCTCGCCGGCCGGCTTGGCGAGAGCCCGCTCGAGCACGGCCTCCAGCTGCGGCTGCCCTGCGAGCCCCGACGCGGCCAGGGTCGGGGGCTGTTCGGTCACATGGCGGTAGGCGATCGCGAAGCCGTCGTCCGCGTCGAAGGGCACCCGGCCCGTCAGCATCTCGAAGAGCAGCACCCCGACCGCGTACAGGTCGGACCGCCCGTCGAGGTCCGTGGCGCCCTGCACCTGCTCGGGCGACATGTACTTCGGCGTCCCCAGGAGCAGTACGGTGCCCGCCCCGGATGCGGCCCATACGATGCCGAAGTCCGCCACCTTCGCCGTACCGTCCGTGCACAGGAGTACGTTGGCGGTTTTGATGTCATGGTGCACCAGGCCACGCGCATGGCCGGTCGCCAGTGCCGCGAGGATCTGATCCGTGATCCGCACCGCGTCGGCCAACGGCAGCGCGCCAGACGTGTGCAGCCGGTCCGCGAGCGACTGTCCGTCCACCAGCTCCGTCACGACGTACAGCACCGGCTGCCCGTCGGGGCCCGGCTCCTCACCGATGTCGTGCACGGTCACCACATTCGGGTGCTTCAGCGCGGCCATGGCCTGCGCCCCACGCCGGAACCGCGCGGGGAAACCTGCCTCAAGGACCAGACCGGGCAGCATCGTCCTGACCGCCACCGGGCGGGCGAGCTGCATGTCGTAGGCCCGGTGGACCTGTCCCGTGCGGCCGCTGCCGAGCAGTCCGTCGACGCGGTAGCGGCCCGCGGCCAGGGTCGATCCCGGTTCGAGTATGTGTCCCATGGATAGTCAGAGGCGTGCGGTGCCGTTGCCGGCCCGTTTCCCCCGTCCGCCTTTCGATCCGTACATCGGGTTCCCGCGAACGAGTTGCCGATGATCTTCTTGACATGATTGCGCTGCCTTCGGCGAGCGGATCGCGCCACGTAGCCGGTGCAGGCCGTCCCCTTGAACCACTCTTTCGTGTACACCGCCCTTCGACCGGTCGCTCCATTCCCGGACCTGTCCCGGCGTCGCTTCATCGCCGCTCGTGATTGGCCGTCATCCCCCCGCCTCCGCAGGGTACGGGGATGGGGCATGGGCCAAGGCGCGTTTGCCGTCCTCCAACCCCCTCCCCCGGCCCCGGCTGCCGGTGGGAGGTTCCCCCCAGGTGCACGCTCCGGGAAGGGATTCCGAAGGAGCCAGGACCCAGGCTGTGACACGCTCACCGGACGGCCCGGCGACCACGATCTGGATGTGCGGCGGCGCGTACTTGCGTGCCATGGCGAGCATCGTCGTCAACTCGAACTCGGGCCGCTCCACGGATACATGGATCGGTGCGGGCATGGCCGGGTGCGGCGCTACCGACGCACCGGCCGGCAACGTTGTCCCCGGCCGCAGCCGTGCTCCCAGCAGCGCGGTGCTGTCGTCAGGTGTCGCGACGACGAACTGGGGGTCGTTCCGCGGCGGCACAGTGTTGCCGATCCGGGCCCCTGAGACCGCACGGACGGCGGACGCCGGACGCCGGAGCCGGACGCCATCGAAGAGGTCGGCAGGCATCAGGGCCTCCATCGCCGATAAAACACGGCCGCAGGAGCGGCGCTCTCGGCCCACTTCAGCGTGCTGCGCGCACACCGCGCTCATTGCCGAGCCCGATCGTCATGACCCGCTGACCCAGGTGAAGGACACCGGTCCCCGACCGGTCCCCGAAAACGTTTCAGGGCCGGTTTCGGATTTCTCCGAAACCGGCCCTGAACTGCGACTCTCACGAGTCGGGACGACAGGATTTGAACCTGCGACCCCTTGACCCCCAGTCAAGTGCGCTACCAAGCTGCGCCACGTCCCGTTGCCCGTCTGACCTGGGGTTTCCCCTGGCCGAACGCGCATGAGAACAATACCGCACTCCAGGAGGTGGTCACCAACACCATTCCGCGCTTGACCTCAACCATGGTTGATGTTGGACGCTCGGTGCCATGACGAACACGACCGCCGCACCGCCCCTCGACCACCGGGGCGCACCGGCCCCCGACCGCCAGGACCTGGCTCGCCTGGTCGCCCTCATGACCGGGGACGAGAAGCACGCCCCCGCCGCTCATTCCACGCTCGATGCCCTCTGGGTGCTCTACAGCAGAGTGCTCCGGGTCACACCGGCCTCGGCCGACGCCCCCGGGCGGGACCGCTTCCTGCTGTCCAAGGGGCACGGGCCCATGGCGTACTACGCCGTCCTCGCCGCCCACGGCTTCTTCGGCGAGGAGCTGCTGCCCGGCTTCGGGACCTACGGCTCACCGCTCGGGCATCACCCGGACCGGCTGCTGGTTCCGGGGGCGGAGATCGGCAGCGGGTCCCTGGGGCACGGGCTGCCGCTCGCCGTCGGGACCGTGCTGGGGCTGCGGGCCCAGGGCCTCACCGATCCCCGGGTGTGGGTCCTGATCGGCGACGCCGAGCTGGACGAGGGCAGCAATCACGAAGCCATCGCCCACGCGGGCCCGGCCGGGCTCGAACAGCTGCACACGCTGGTGATCGACAACGCGTCCGCCACTCACGGCTGGCCCGGCGGGATCGCCTCCCGCTTCGCGTCCGCCGGGTGGGCGGCGGTGACCGTGGACGGCCGCGACCACGAGGCCCTGTACGCGGCGTTCACCGCGCCCCACCCGGGCAAACCGCTGGCCGTCGTCGCCCGCGTCGAGCCCAAGAACTGACCGCACGCCGGCCTCGCAGGGCCGCACCGCACACGCCCGCCGCTTCGCACGGCCGACATCCCGGGAGGGACCCCTTCATGGACACCATGCGCGACCGATTCATCAGCACCACCTCGCAGATCCTGGACGAGGAGCCCCGGCTGGCCGTCGTGCTCGCCGACATCAGCGCAGACGGTTTCGCCCCGGCCCGGCGCGCCCACCCGGACCGGGTGGTCAACGTCGGCATCCGGGAGCAGTTGCTGGTCGGGGCCGGTGCGGGGATGGCCCTGACGGGTATGCGGCCGATCGTGCACACCTTCGCCAGCTTCCTGGTCGAGCGGCCGTTCGAGCAGATCAAGCTGGACTTCGGGCACCAGGGAGTCGGCGGGATCCTGGTGAGCGCCGGTGGCTCGTACGACTGGCCGGCCGGCGGCTTCACGCACATGGCGCCCGGTGACGTCGCCCTCCTGGACACGCTCGACGGCTGGACCGTGCACGTACCGGGCCATCCGGACGAGGTCGAGGCCCTGCTGCGGGAGTCGGTCGCCGGCGACGACCGCGTGTACGTACGTCTCTCGCTCCAGGCGAACCGGGAGGCGCGGCCGGTGAGCGGCACGGCCGGGTTCACCGTGGTGCGCGAAGGGCGGCGTGGCACCGTGGTCGCGGTCGGCCCCATGCTCGACAACGTCCTCGCCGCCACCGAGGGTCTCGACGTGACCGTGCTGTACGCGACGACCGTACGGCCGTTCGATGCGGCGGGGGTGCGCCGGGCCGCCGGTGCGGCCTCGACCGCGGACGTGGTGATCGTGGAGCCGTACCTGGCGGGCACCTCCGCCACCGCTGCGGGCGAAGCGCTCATGGACTTGCCCCACCGGTTGCTCGGGCTGGGGGTGGGCCGCGCCGAGCTGCGCCGGTACGGGCAGATGGAGGAGCACCTCGCGGCACACGGCCTGGACCCGCAGGGACTGCGGGAACGGATCACCGGATTCCTGCGGATCTGACCCGCACGGCCGACCCGGCGACCTTGACAGCACGCCCCGCCCAGCCGCAGGAGCGCCCCGCCCAGCCCCGGGACCCGGCCGAGCCGCCCCGCCGCCCGAATCGCCCCCGCCCCGCGCTCAGCCATCGCCCTCCCCCGCCGCCGTCCCCGCCCCGTCCAGCCCCCGCGCGTCCGGCTCCAGCTCCGGGTGCGCCGCCGCCAGCCGGCGCGGGGCGACCTGCCGCCAGGAGTCGGCGAGGATGACTGCCAGCTCGTCCTCGTCCTCCAGTGCGGACAGGCGGACGCGCATCCAGGCGTAATGGTCGTCGTGTCCCTCCCGGATGAAGAACTTCTCCGGCTCGGCGGCGATCAGCTCGGCACGGTCCTCCCGGGGGCACTTCACGCCCATCGCCGTCTCGTCGTCGCCGAGCGAGGCGAAGATCTTGCCCGCCACCCGGAAGGTGGGCTGCCCCCAGGCGAGCTTCTCGGCGGTGTCGGGCAGGGCCAGCGCGGCCGAGCGGACGTCGGCGGCGGCGATCGTGGCGGCGGCGGTCATCCCGGGTCTCCGTTCGACGGGCCCCGGCGGCCTGGTGCCGGGATTCGACCGTAACGCCGGGCACTGACATCCACCCGCGACCGGGCCTCTCGTCGCACCCGGCCCGGAGGGCCCCGCAGACCCGTTGACCGGGTGGTTGGAATGCGCGTTCCGGAGTACACATAAGACGCCGCTCGCTACGCCGGGCGGGCGGCGTCACAGGTGGTGGCGGCCCTCCCGGTCATCGATCTGGCGGACGAGTTCATGGGCGAGCGACTTGATGGTGTCGAGCCCGTCCCGCCCCCAGGGGCGCGGCACGGTGTCGACAGCACAGACGGTGCCCAGCGCGATGCCGGTGCGGTCGATCAGCGGCGCACCGAGGTAGGAGCGGATACCTATGTCGTCCACCACCGGATTGCCCGCGAAGCGCGGGTAGTCGCAGACGTCGTCCAGGACGAGGGCCTTGCGCCGGACGAGGACGTGCGGGCAGTAACCGTGGTCGCGGGCCAGGTACCGGCTGCTGCGGTTGCTGCCCGCCGCGGCCGAACCGAGGTCCTGGCCGCGGCGGTTGCCCGCCGGGGTGTGCAGTCCCGCGAAGAACTGCCGGTTCTCGTCGATGAAGTTGACCATCGAGAAGGGTGTGGCGGTGACTTCGGCCACCTTGTCGGCGAAGGCGTCGAAGTTGTCGTAGGAGGCGTCGGGGCGTTCGCCGAGATCCAGCTTGCGCAGCCGCTGTGCGCGGGCCGGGCCGTGCCGGTCGGTGGGCGTCAGGAGCATCCGGCCGGTGGCGAAGGATGTCACGGGTGGGCTCCGAAGGTCTGGAGTGGGGCGGGCGCCGATGTGGCGTTGATGAGGTGTTGTACGAGGGTGACGAGGGCGCCCGTGCCGGAGCTCGCGATCCGGGCGTCGCACAGGACGACGGGCACCTCGGGCCCGAGGTCGAGCGCGGCGCGGACCTCGTCCGGCTCGTAGCGGTAGGCGCCGTCGAACTCGTTGACGGCGACGATGAATCCGATGCCGCGCCGTTCGAAGAAGTCCACCGCGGCGAAGCACTCGGCGAGGCGCCGGGTGTCGGCCAGCACCACCGCCCCGAGCGCGCCCTGGGAGAGCTCGTCCCACATGAACCAGAAGCGCTCCTGGCCCGGTGTGCCGAACAGATAGAGCACGTGCTGCTCGGAGAGGGTGATGCGGCCGAAGTCCATGGCCACGGTGGTGGCCGTCTTGGACTCGACGCCCTCCAGATCGTCCGTACCCACACTGACCTGGGTCAGCAGTTCCTCGGTGCTCAGCGGGGCGATCTCGCTGACCGCACCCACGAACGTCGTCTTGCCGACGCCGAATCCGCCGGCGACCAGGACCTTGAGGGCCACGGGGAAGAACTCGGAGGTTCCGGTGCGGTCAGAGCTGTCGTCGTAAACCATCGAGCACTGCCTCCAGCAGGGATCGGTCGGTGGGCATGTCGTGGAAAGCGGGAGCGTGCGCGGTGACCGCGCCGCAGGCGACCAGGTCGGAGAGGATGACCTTGGCGACGACCGCGGGCAGCCGGAGGTGTGCGGCGATCTCGGCGACGGACATCGGCCCTTCGCACATACCGAGGGCCACGGTGTGCTCCGGGCCGAGCGGGACGTCCGGCTCGATGCCCGTGGCCATGATCAGGGACAGCAGGTCGAACGCGGTGGACGGCCGGGTGCGGCCGTTGCTGATCGTGTACGGGCGGATCAGCCGGCCGGCCGCGTCGTCGAGCAGGGGCCCGTCCTGCGGGGCCGGCATCCTCACAGCCCCGGAGTGAACGGTGCCCCGGCCGGCTGTCGCAGCGGGGTCGCCAGATAGGGGCGGACGCTCTTGACCAGCATCGCCATCTCGTAGCCGAGCACCGCGGCGTCCGCCTCGCGCCCGGAGAGGACGGCGAGACAGGTGCCGGATCCGGCGGTGGAGACGAACAGGAGCGTGGAGTCCAGTTCGACGACCACCTGCCGGACGTCCCCGTTGTCCCCGAAGCGGGCGCCGGCACTGCGGCCCAGCGAATACAGACCGGCGGCCAGGGCCGCCATGTGGTCGGCGCTGTCGGGGTCCATGCCGTGCACGGATTTCACCAGCCCGTCGGCGGAGAGCAGGACCGCGCTGCGCGTGTAGGGCACGCGTTGGACCAGTCCGCTCAGCAGCCAGTCCAGGTCCGAGACCTGACCGGACGGCATATCGCTCGTCATGGTGTCTACTCCTTGAAGGTGGTGTCTTTTCGGGGTTCCGGGACGGCCCGGCCCGGCAGGATGGGGTCGGCCGCGAATGCTCCGGGCTCGCCCGCTTCGCGGTCGTGGGAGCCCTCGGCGTAGGTGCCGCGCTGGTACGTGGCGCTGTCCTGCGGGTACGCGTCGGGCGGGTAGCTGTCAGGTACGGGCAGGCCGGCCACGGACAGCGCGTGGTCCGGCCGTGGTGCCGGAGCCGGGCCGGGGCGGTCGGTCGGGGCGGTGACTCCGCGTACGGGAAGGGGCGAGAGGGACTCCAGGGGGGCGTCGAGTGCGGTCTGCCCCCCGGTCCCCGGGGCGCCGGGGTTTCCGTATCCGCCGTCGGGGCTCTCCTCCTGGGCGGTCTGGGCCTCGGCGAGGTCGACGCCGCGCCGGAAGGCCGCCATGAGACCCGGGTCGTGCAGGGCGTGCTCGTCCTCGACACGCGGGGCGGGTGCCTCGCGCAGCTGTGGGGCGAGGTGTTCCTGATTCGTCCGTTTGGGCAGCTCGGGCCGGGCGGGGGACGGCGCCGGGCGGTCATCGCGCTCGTGGACGGGCTCCGGGGCGAGCCGGTCATCCCGCTCATGGACGGGCGCCGAGGCCGGCGACGGCGCCGGCCGGTCGTCGCGCTCATGGACGGCCGCAGCGGCGAGCCGGCCTTCGCGCTCGGGCGGGGAGGCGGGCGGCGCCGGGCGGTCGCTGCGCTCGGCGCGCAGCGGGAGGGGCGGGGCCTCGCCCGTGGGCGGCTGGGCTCGGCCGTTGCGCCCGCGATCGCCCGCCGGCGACTGCGGGCCGCCGTTCCGCCCGTGGCCGGGGCCCTGGTGCGAGCCGTCCGTGGACACCTTGGCCGAAGCCGCCGGCCGGGTCGTGCCGCTCCCCGGCGGAGCCGCGGGGATCCCGGCCTCGACAGGCGGCCGGTGCACGGCGCCGGGGGGCGGTACGGGCACGGCGTCGGGCGACGGCGGGGCGTCGGGATCGCTCCCGAGCAGCGACTGCGGGAGGACCAGCACCGCCTGCGTACCGCCGTAGATGTTGCTCTGCAGACGGACGGCGATGCCGTGGCGGCGGGCCAGGGCCGAGACGACGAACAGGCCGATCCGGCCGTCCTGGAGCAGATGGGCGACGTTGACCTGGTCGGGGTCGGAGAGCAGGGCGTTCATCCGCTTCTGCTCGTGGTCCGGCATTCCGAGACCACGGTCCTCCACCTCCAGCGCGAGCCCGGCGGTGACGTGCTGGACACGCAGCAGCACCTGGGTGTGCGGGGCGGAGAACACCGTGGCGTTCTCGACCAGCTCGGCCAGCAGGTGGATCACGTCGGCGACGGCGTGGCCGCGCAGAGTGCCCTCTATCGGCGGGACCAGCTTGACCCGGGGGTACTGCTCGACCTCGGCGATGGCCGAGCGGAGCACCTCGGTCATGGTGACCGGGTTGCTCCACTGCCGCCGGGAGACGGCCCCGCCGAGGACGGCGAGGTTCTCCGCGTGGCGGCGGATCCGGGTGGCGAGATGGTCGACGTGGAAAAGGCCCTTGAGGAGGTCGGGGTCCTCGACCTCGTGCTCCAGCTCGTCGAGGATCTGGATCTCACGGTGGACGAGGGATTGCAGCCGCCGCGCGAGGTTGACGAAGACCTCGACCTTCTGTTCGTTGCCGGTGCTGCTGAACAGCTGGGACGCCTGGACGACGGCGGCGACGGCGGCCTCCTGGGCCCGTGCCATCTCCTGTCCCAGCAGGTCGAAGGCGTCGGCCCCGGGCTCGGAAGGCTGCGCCGGCCGCCGCGCGGCGACGGCTTCCCCGTTGCGGAGCTGTTCCACCACCCGTTGCAGCTCGGCCTGGCCCTGGGCGCTGGCGCGGCGGAGCGCGAAGGCCCGGTCGAGCACCTGGCCCGCCACGCGGTTGGCGCCGAGATAGGCGGCGGCGACGGCGGCGACGGCGAGCGCACCGGATCCGCCGAGCGCCGCCCAGAGGCTGGGCGAGGAGCCGACGGCTCCGGCGCGGACGGTGAAGATGACGGCCGCGGCGCCGCTGAGCACCGCGGCAATGGCCGGGAGCAGCGCGGTCCGCAGCAGCTGGGGGCGTATGCGGGCGTCGGGCGGAGGCCCTGCGGCGCGCGGCCTGCTCGTGGCCGAGTGGGCGCGCGTGCCGGGGCGGCCGTGCCGCCCGCCCTCACGGCGGTCCGGTCGCGCTTCAGGTGCGCGAAGTTGAGACATCAGCGTCCTCGGTACAGGGGGCACCGGGGATCGGCGGTCGTGCCGGCGTCCATGCGGTGGCCCCTACGGTGGTCGGTCAGGCTCGGGTCATCGGTCGGGCAGGCCCGAACCTTATGAGCCCACCGTTGATCACCGGGCACACACGGTAGTCGTCAATGGCGTATGCGCGGCGGGCAGTTGTCGAACTTGCCCGCCATCCGTCCCACTCTGGTATGACCTCTCGCACGCGCGCCCGATTGCGCCGCCTTGGTCCCGAATCGACCCGAGACACCGCCAGGCCGCCCACATGCTGGACACCTCAAGTCCGCCGGCACCGCGCCAGGGGCGCCGGTGCGGGGTTTACCCGCAGGTAGGGGACCACCCGAAGGGGCGAGGATGCGGCCGGTTACCATATGAGCGCCGCCTAGCTCGAAAGATAAACTTGTGACTGTCAATGACGACTCGTTCACCAACTGGATGCACCGCGAGGAGATCGCGGAGTCGATGATCCCGATCATCGGGAAGCTGCACCGCGAGCAGGACGTCAATGTCCTGCTGCACAGCCGCTCCCTGGTGAACAAGTCGGTGGTCAGCATCCTCAAGACCCACCGCTTCGCCCGGCAGATCGCCGGTGAGGAACTCTCGGTCACCGAGACGATGCCGTTCCTGCGGGCTCTGACGACGCTCGATCTCGGCCCCTCCCAGATCGACATAGGCATGCTGGCCGCGACGCACCGGGCCGACGGGCGCGGACTCTCGGTCGAGGAGTTCACCGGGGAGGCCGTCGCCGGGGCGACGGGCGACAACAAGATCGAGCGCCGTGCATCGCGTGACGTGGTGCTCTACGGCTTCGGCCGCATCGGCCGGCTCCTGGCCCGTCTCCTCATCGAGAAGGCCGGTTCGGGCAACGGCCTGCGACTGCGGGCCATCGTCGTCCGCAAGGGCTCCGGTCAGGACATCGTCAAGCGCGCCTCGCTGCTGCGGCGCGACTCGATCCACGGCCAGTTCCAGGGCACGATCACCGTCGACGAGGCGAACAGCAAGATCATCGCCAACGGCAACGAGATCAAGGTGATCTACTCCGACGATCCGACGATCGTCGACTACACGGCGTACGGCATCAAGGACGCCATCCTGATCGACAACACCGGCCGGTGGCGTGACCGCGAGGGGCTCTCCAAGCACCTCCAGGCAGGCATCGCCAAGGTCGTGCTCACCGCGCCGGGCAAGGGCGACGTCCCGAACATCGTGCACGGCGTCAACCACGACACGGTCAAGCAGGACGAGCGGATCCTGTCCTGCGCGTCCTGCACGACCAACGCGATCGTGCCGCCGCTGAAGGCGATGGCGGACGAGTACGGCGTTCTGCGCGGGCACGTGGAGACCGTCCACTCGTACACCAACGACCAGAACCTGCTGGACAATTACCACAGTTCCGACCGCCGCGGCCGTTCGGCGGCGCTCAACATGGTCATTACCGAGACCGGTGCGGCCTCGGCCGTCGCCAAGGCGCTGCCCGACCTGGACGCGCCGATCACCGGCAGCTCGATCCGTGTGCCGGTGCCGGACGTCTCGATCGCGATCCTCAGCCTGCGGCTGGAGCGCGAGACCACCCGCGAAGAGGTCCTCGACTACCTCCGCAACGTGTCGCTGGCCTCGCCGCTCAAGCGTCAGATCGACTTCATCAGCGCACCCGACGCGGTCTCCAGCGACTTCATCGGTTCGCGCCACGCCTCGATCGTGGACGCGGGCGCCACCAAGGTCGACGGCGACAACGCGATCCTCTACCTCTGGTACGACAACGAGTTCGGCTACTCGTGCCAGGTCATCCGGGTCGTCCAGCACGTCTCCGGTGTGGAGTACCCGACCTACCCGGCCCCGGCGGTCTGACCCGGCGCCCCGTTCGGGCCGTCACCCGGTGTCCGGTGTCCGGCAGGTTCTCCTGCCGGACACCGGACATTTTCATACGCCTCCTGGTCGCGGGCGGACGGTCGCCTCAGCGCGGGGCGGCCGGACCCAGCCGTTCGGTCGGGCCTCCGAAGTCGAGGAACGTGGCCCGCGCGGCGAGAAGCCACCGGTCGCCGACCAGCCGGAACGTGTCCTCGTAGTGTCCGACCTGCGCGGGAAGGCGCGGCGGCAGCATGCCGCCGGAGTGACCGTCCACGCGGTACGTCGTGAAGTACGTGCTCGCGGTCGCCGTCGAGGCGGACGTCAGGGTCACCAGGATGTTGGTGCACAGGCGGCGCGAGAGCCGGTCGGCGGGACGGGCCCCGAAGTAGGAGCGCAGGGCGTCCCGACCCTCGATCCGCCGGTCCCCCTCAGCCCATTCCCAGACTCCGTCAGGGGTGAACAGCTCGGCCACGTCGCCCGGTTCACCCAGATCGAGCGTGCGGACGAACTCGACGATCAGCCGCTCGCAGGCTCGCTCGGCGATCAGCCGGTCCAGGGAATCCAGCGCATCGGTATCCATCGCCCCTTCCTACCAACACTCCCTGAGCCCGCACGACTTGTTTTCAAAGACCCCGTTACGTGTCACACGGTGTCGGCGTCCAGCCCGGCCGGCCGCACCGGCTCGTCCCACCCGTCGGCCGGAACGAGGCGGACGAGCCGCACGTCCGAGCCGGGCTCAGACCTGGCCGAGATCCGAGCTGACCCAGCGCTCGGGGCGCAGGGTGATCACGACCTGCTCGCCGTGGTTCTCCCAGGCGAAGTCCACGTAACCGGCGACCTTCTCGGCCGGAAGGTAGCGCGCCGACACCTCCTCCAGGTCCGCGCGCGTGGCCGGGCGGGTGTCGACGACGGACCCCTCGACGGAGACGTACCGGATGGTCGGCTCCAGCCGGTCGACCAACAGCGTGAACCGGCCTGCCACGTCGATCAGTTCGGCCTTGCGCGAGGTGCGGCCGGTGAGGATGTGCACATCTCCGCCCGGTGCGTACCGGTACCAGATGGGCACGCTGAGCGGGCCCCGGTCGCTGCCCGGCACCGCAACGGCCAGTGCGGCGACATGGGCTTCGGCGAGGAACTGTTCGCGCTCTTCACGGGTGAGGGCCACTGCGCGCTCCTTCGTACGGTGGTTCGGGGCTGCCCAGTGTGCCCCGCGCGCCCGGCGTGTCTCCCGCCACCGGCACGGGAGCGGGCGGCGTGTCGTACGCGGTTCCTCCCGGCCCACCTCGCAGGGCCCTAGGCGACGTCGGGAGCGCCATCGGACCGCCCCACGACGGCCGCCCCGCGCAGCGCTACGGCGCACCAGACGGCCACCAGGAGCAGCGCGGCCGCGGCCAGGCCCGCGACTTCCAGGGGCTCCGGCCGCCAGCCGAGGGAAAGGCGCGTACCGATCAGGATGAGACCGATGGCGGCCTTTTCCGGGTAGTAGACCGGAACCCTGGCCGCCACGGTCCGCAGGACGGTGGCCAACACCAGGCCGATCACGGTCCAGGCGGTCAGATAGGGCCAGAGCGCTCCCGGAGCGGCGGGCGGCATGCCGTACTCGTCGGGGCCGATACGGAACAGCGCTCCCACCCGCCCCAGCGCCACTCCGGCGGCGGTGACGCCCGCCACCACAGCGCATGGCGCCACAGCGGGCCGGGACGCACGCCGACGTCGTCGTCCTGGAGGCCGGCGGGGTCCGAGGACTCAGGAAGATCCATCACGCCCGATGAGACGCACGCCGAGCGCCGATCGTTGCGTCGCGGACGGTGTCGGGAGCACGAACTAAGCTCCCGTCCATGAGCAAGGATCATGACGACGAGCCGATATTCGTCCGCTCGAAATGGGGAACAAGCCGCTATGTCTACAACCCGAACAACCCGATCGGCATGGGACTCATCATCGGATCGCTGCTGTTCGCCGCCGGAGGTTTGTACTACCTCTTCGCGAGTTCTTCGTGGAGCGAGGGCGAGTTCCGCGACGCCGTCCACTCCGCCGTCCGTGACCTGGAGTCGGAGCAGCACACCATGGGTTCCTGGACCGGCGGTTACGAGAGTCTGATCCGCGACGCGCTGGAGGAGAGCGGCGAAGGCCCCTCCGCCGGCGGAGGGGTGTACGTCGAGGATGCGAACGATCCCTACGACGAGGACGCGGACCGCTCGGTCGACCGGTTCGAGGTCACGGCGAAGGACGTCGACACCGTGTTCTGTCTGAGCGTGTCACCGCCGGAGCCCGAGCCGACGCTGACGAGCATCAAGGTCAGTCTCTCGGTCACCGTCGAAGAGGGCGAGTGCTGAGCCCGGCTGGTGCGGATTCGGGCTTGAAGTCGCCGCTGCGGCAGCTCCTGCTGCCCGCAACAGATCCTCCTGCGGCGGAGCATCCGGCCGCCGGTCGCCCCGGCCGACGCGGAGCCCGTGCAGGCCGAGTCGAAGCGCAGTACCGGGCACTCACCGCGCTGCGACCCGCGCCCGCCGACGAGTGCCGCGCGATCGGGCTCTCCTGCTCGGACAACGAGCAGGGGCGCGCCGCGTACGAGGCCATCGCCCCGGGCCTGGCCGCGTATCAGCGGGATGTCGTCGAGGGGTACGCGGCTTCCCGGCTCGCCCAGGTGACGTCCGGCGGATCCGCGACCGGGTCCGCCGTACTCCCCCGTACTCCCCTCGTACGCGACTGAATGCGACGGGGCCGCCGCCGGACGGCCCGGCGGCCCTCAGCAGTGAGCGGCGCGGGCGGACTCCTCCGCCCTGCGCACGGTCAGCGCTCGACGGACTCCTGCGCCCCGCGTGCGGTCAGCGCTCCCCGGCCAGGTCCAGATCGCCCCGTGCCGCCGCTGCGGGGCCGGAGCCGGGCCCGGGGAGCCACGGGCGGGCGAGCGAGGCGGAAAGCGGTCGCCACCACGGCTCCACGGGAAGTGCTCCGGCCGGCTCGAACGGCTCGCCCGGCCGGGGGAACGCCACCGCCTGCCCGGCATCCTCTCCGGCGTCCTTCGTCCACTCGCCCGGCTCCGCCCAGGCGTGCGGCGCCAGGTTGAAGGTGCCCCAGTGGATCGGCAGCAGCACGCCGTGCGGGCGGCCGCCCTGAAGGTCCAGGTGGGCGCGCATGCCTTCGGCGGGGGTCATGTGGATGTCCGGCCAGTACTCCGAGTACGCCCCGATCTGGATCATGGTGGCGTCAAAGGGTCCGTGCTCGGCCCCGATGTCCCGGAAGCCGGGGAAATAGCCGGTGTCCCCACTGTGGTAGATCCGGTGCTCCGGACCCGCGACGGCCCACGACGCCCAGAGGGTGTGCTGCTGGTTACGCAGCCCGCGACCGCAGAAGTGGCGTGCGGGGGTGGCGGTGAGACGGATTCCGGCGACGGTCGCGCTCTCGTTCCAGTCGAGTTCGTGCATCCGGTCCGCGGGGACGCCCCAGCGCTCCAGATGGGCTCCGACACCGAGCGGAACGGCGAAGACCGTGTCGGTGCCGGCCAGGGCGCGGATCGTCGGCAGGTCGAGGTGGTCGTAGTGGTCGTGGGAGATCACGACCACGTCGACGGGTCCGAGCGCGGCCAGCGGCAGCGGCACGGGGTGCAGGCGTTTGGGCCCGGCGAACGGGAACGGGGAACAGCGCTCGCCCCAGACCGGGTCGAACAGGATGCGCCGGCCGTCGATCTCCGCCAGCACGCTGGAATGGCCCATCCAGGTCAGCCGGAGCCCGGTGGCGGGCGGTGCGGCCAGGTCGGCGAGGGTCGTGGCGTGGACGGGCACGGTGCCCGTCGGCATCCTGCGGGACCGCTGCTCCTTATGGAAGTAGATCTTGGCGAACTCGACGGTGGACCCGGAGGGCCTGGTCCGGGCCCCCACCGGGTTCTGGAAAACGCCGTCGACGAAATGGGGTGAGCGGCGGATGCGCTCCATCCGCGCTCCGGCCGGGTCGGCCCCGAAGGACTCGGTGCGCATCGAGCGCAGTTTCGTGCGGAGCGGAAGCAAATAGTCAGCGCCGGTCACAACATCTCCTGAGGGAGTCGGTGTCGTCTCATTATGGTCGGCCTGTACGACAGGGCGAGCAGAAGATGCCGAACGGGGCAGCGGGCCGGCCGATAGCGGCGTCAGGCGCGCGGTTGCCCGTAGACGTGGTCGATGCGCAGAGTGAGCAGCACCCTGCGGTCCTGGACCATGGCACGCCGGTAGTCGTCCCAGTCGGGGTGCTCGCCCCTGACGTCCCGGTAGAACGTGACCAGGGCCTCCACCGTGGCGTCGTCCGGTTCCGCGGCGGGCGGGGTCAGCTCGGCGGTTCCGTCGGCGACGGTCCAGGCCCAGCGGTCGTCACTGGTGACGTGGTAGCTCGCCCGGGGGTCGCGCCGCAGATTACGGGTCTTGGCCCGGCCCTCGGTGATCGAGACCCGGATCAGCCGCTCCTCGGGACAGAAGGCGTGATTGACGTTGGACAGCTGAGGGCGTCCGTCCTGTTTCAGCGTGACCAGAACACCCCCGTCGTGCTCGCCGATGAGGCGGAGCAGTGCTTCCTCTGCCGGTTCGATTCGCGTCATGCAGGATGCAACGTTCGGGCCGGCCGGAGGATTCCGGAGCGCCGCTCCCGCCCCGCACATCCGTCGGCCGCCGTCCCACCGGCACTGACCTGGCGTATTGACTAAGGGCTGTCCCGTCATCCCTGGGGGATCAGCGCGCGGCGTCGGATGCGGTGCGTCGCACGGCGGAGGGACGTCCGCATACTGGTATGTATTCGAGCGTTCCGACAACGCGGCGAGGTGCCGTAGCTGTCGTCGTGCGCCCACCAGGGATGACGGGACAGCCCTTAGGGTGACCCGGTGGCAAGAGTCCGGTTGAACGTGGCGGAGCGGCGTGAGGAGCTGCTGCGCGCTGCGGTCGGGCAGATCGAGGTCCACGGGGTCTCGTCCGTGCGGATCGCCGACGTGGCCTCGGTGCTGGGCGTGAGCAACGCGCTCGTCCTCTACCACTTCTCGACCAAGGAGAAGCTGGTCGCGGCGGCGTTCGCGTACGCGGCCGAGGCCGACCTCGCCCATCTCCGCAAGCTGCTGGCCCGGCGCACCACCGCCGTACGACGGCTGCGGGCGGCCGTGCGGTGGTATGCGCCGACGGGGCAGGCCAAGGGCTGGCGGCTGTGGATCGAGGGCTGGGCGGCCTCCCTGCGCGACCCCGCCCTCCGTGAGGTCGCGGGCGACCTCGACCAGCGGTGGAAGGCGGAACTGGCCCAGGTCATCGAGGAGGGCGCCGCCACCGGAGAGTTCCGGTGCGAGGATCCCCGGTCGGCGGCCTGGCGGCTGACCGCCCTGCTGGACGGGATGGCGGTGCAGACGACCTCGTACGCGGGGCCGCTCTCCCGGGCCACAATGCTGCGGTGGACCGACGAGGCGCTCGCCCGTGAGCTGGGCATCGACCTCGTGGAGCTGACCGGTTCGCCGGTCGCCGATCCCCATGGCACGGCCCCTTCCGCGACCGGCTGACAGCCGCCTCCGAGCGCTCCCCGCACACCGGCCGCGCCGGGTCGTCGGGGCGTTTCCCCCAGCCCCCGCCGGCCCGCCGGCCTACGGGTCAGGTCTGGCGCACCGGTGCGTAGGCCGCCCCCTCCAGTCCGAACGTCCAGGCGACCCCGTCCTTCGCGGTCCGGGTGGCGGGCGGCACGCGCAGCCAGTAGGTGCGGTGCGTGCCGTCCGGCTCGGGGGTGGAGTTGACCACCTCGACCATCACCACGTCCTCGTCGCCGTCGAGTGCGATGCGCCAGAGGATGCCCGTCTCGTCGCGGTGGACGGGCTCGGCGCCCGACTCGGTGAGATAGCGGTCGTAGCCGTAGTACTCCAGCATCACGCGGCGCAGCTCCGCGTTCTCCTCGGCCCGGATCCGCTCGGGCGTGAGGGAGGACAGCTCGGCCAGGAACGCGGCGGGAACCGGCATACCGCGCCAGGCGTGCAGGGCGAACCCGTCCCCGTAGGCGAGGGCCGGCCCCTCGCCGTGGTCGAGCCGGCCCGCCTCGTCGCGGTGGAGGACGTCGGGCCGCTCGCTGATGACCACGGCGTTCTCGTAGGGCCACCACCAGCCGGCGTTGCGGGCCACCTCCGCGAGGCCCGTCAGCCGGTCACCGCACCCGTCGAAGGCGCCGAGCCAGGCGGCGTCGTGCTGGCCGAGCACCGCGTCCAGGAGCACCAGCCGCACGGCCCCCTCGTCCTCGGGCCGGGGCGCCAGGTCGGCGACGACACCGGTCCGTATCCGGTCGGCGAGCGCGGCCGTGGTCTCCCACAGCTGGGCTCCGGTGGCGGACCAGAGCGCCGACCAGCCCGCCGGGCCCAGCTCGTCGTACATCCGGCGGCGTTCCTCGGCCCACGGGCGGGTGCGGACCTCCTCGCGCACCGATCGTCCGGCGTCGGCCAGCTTCTCCACCGCCCCGACGGCGGCCCGGGGCGATGCGGCCCAGATGATCCGGTCCGGCTCGGCCAGGCCCGCGGTGCGGTAGGCGCGCCGCACACCGGCCTCGGCCGCCGCCCGGTCCGCCCGGCCGGTCGCCGCCGCCACGCTCCGCCAGGAATTCACGTTCTGCATCGGTTGTCCCCGTCCCCTGCTGTGCTCGTTTGCCATGCTGGTGCACCGTGCTTGTGCGCTGTGCTTGTGCGCCGTGCTTGTTCGCTGTGTTCGTTCTGGATGACTGTGCTGTTCCGGCGTGCTGTGCTTGTTCCGGCGTGCCGGAGCGGTCAGTCCGCCACGATGCGGATCGCGCCGGGTGCGTACTCCCGCTGGCGGACGACGCGGAACCAGCCCTTGGGGAGCGGGATCACCGCGTGCTCCTCGTGCACCACCCGCCCGCCCTCGGGGAGATGGAGCAGCATCGGGCCGAACCGACCCGCTTCCCGGATCAGCCGGCCGGGGCCCTGCACCGCGTGCGCGTGTCCGGTGACCTCCCCCAGTGCGAGCACCAGCCGCCCCCGCCCGTCGCGCAGTTCGCCCGGGGCCTCCAGGAAGGGGGCGGGCACCGCCGACTCCTCCAGCTCCATGATCAGTACATCGCCCTGCCGGTACACAGACGTCTCCCCTCGGTCGCGGCACCCGCTGTGCCGACCACGGAAAAAACGCTACGGGCAGGGTCTGACAACGGACCGTCGCAGCCGCCGTGGACGGGTCCCGGCCGCAGCGTTGTCAGTGCGGCTTGATAGACCTTGCAGACATCAGCCGTCCCCAGGATCAGGAGCTCAGGGCCATGTACGGTGCGCAGCATCTGCACGAGTTCGGCGGCCTTCCGGCCGTCGACTTCCAGCACACGACCGACAGGGGCTCCCGGCCCGCCCCGGATGCCGTGGCCTGGCGCGTCTTCGTCGATCCGTACGGGGACGAGGACCGGGACCGGCCCTGGGCGGACGAGTTCGCCGACTTCCTGAGCGCGGTCGACCCCGCCGGTGTCCGGGCCCTGATCATCGGTCAGTGGGGCGAGGCGTACGACGAGAACTCCTCCATGCCGATCAATCTGGTGATCGCCGCCGCCGACCGGCTGACCTCGCTGGAGGCGGTGTTCGTCGGGGATCTGGAGGCGGAGCAGGCCGAGATCACCTGGATCGAGCAGTCGGACGTGACGGCGCTGCTGGCCGCCTTCCCCGCGCTGACGGAGTTCGGGGTGCGCGGCGGCACCGATCTGTTGTTCCCGCCGACGAAGCACGAGCGGCTGCGGTCGCTGACCGTCCAGGCGGGCGGGCTGCCCGTCGAGGTGGTACGCGGTGTGCTGGACAGCGAACTGCCCGCACTGGAGCGGCTGGACCTCTGGCTCGGGGTGTCCGCCTACGAGGGGAACACCGATGTCACCGACCTGGCCCCGCTGCTCTCCGGCACCCGTTTCCCCCGGCTGAACCACCTGGGCCTGCGCAACAGCGAGGTGCAGAACGAGATCGCGGCGGCGTTGGCCTCCGCTCCGGTCGTCGCCCAGCTGCGGGTACTCGACCTGTCGAACGGGACGCTGGGGGACGAAGGCGCTGCCGCGCTCCTCGAAGGACAGCCGCTCACCCATCTCGACGCGCTGGATCTCCACCACCACTTCCTCACCGAGGCGATGGAGCAGCGTGTTCGCTCGGTCCTGGAGCCGCACGGGGTGCGGGTCGACCTGTCCGAGCGGAACGAGCCGTGGGGCGGTCGCGGCGTCGATGGCCGCTACACCGCCGTTTCGGAGTGATGCGTGATGAACCGCATCGGCATTGAGCATTTCGATGACTTCCACGGGCTGCCGGTCCATACTCCGGTGCCGTCGTCCGCGGCCCTGCCCGCCGCCGGCTCCGTGGCCTGGCGGCTGGAGTGCGACCACGGCGAGGAGACGGACTTCGCCACCCTGTGGCAGCAGTTCCTGGACACGGTGGACACCGCGCGGGTCCGGGCGCTCGTCATAGGGCCCTGGTGGCATGACGACTACACACCCTTCGCCCCGGTGATGAAGCTGATCGTCGCCCACGCGGACCGCTTCCCCGCGCTGCGCGCACTGTTCCTCGCCGATGTGGTGGGCGAGGAGTGCGAGGTGTCCTGGCTGCGTATGTGCGACATCACCCCGGTGCTCGAAGCCCTGCCTCTGCTGGAGGAGTTCGCCGTGCGTGGCTGCGGCCAGGAGGGGCTCGGGCTGCGCCCGCTGCGCCACACGGCGCTGAAGTCTCTGCGCTTCGAGTCCGGCGGCCTGCCCGGCGAGGTGGTGCGGGCGGTCGCCGCGAGCGAACTGCCCGCACTGGAGCGGCTGGACCTGTGGTTCGGCAGTTCGTGGTACGGGGGCGATGCCACCGTCGACGACATCCGGCCGGTCCTGTCGGGCGGCGTGTTCCCCCGGCTGCGCCACCTGGGTCTGCGGAACAGCGAGATCCAGGACGAGATCGCCCTCGCCGTGGGTTCCGCGTCCGTCGTCGCCCAGCTGGAGACCCTGGCGCTGTCCATGGGCACGCTGAGCGACACGGGCGGCGAGGCCCTGCTCAACGGACAGCCCCTGAGCCACCTGTCCACGCTCGATCTGCGCCACCATTTCCTCACCGACCCGGTGCTGGACCGCATCAGGGCCGCGTGCGCACCGGCCGTGGTCGAGGGCGGCGAGGCCGAGGAGGACTACGGGGACCCGGACGACGAACCGGAGCGCTATGTCGCCGTCAGTGAATAGCGCCGGGCACGGCCCGGTCCCGCGCTTCGCGGTCGTCGGCAATCCGGACAACCGCCGGGTCGCGTTCTTCGAGGCGGCCGTACGGTCCGCCGGCCTGCCGCCGGCCCGGGTCGTGCCCTGGGTCCAGGTGCTGCGCGGCGAGGCGGTGTTCGAGCCGGGCGAGAGCGTGCGGATCGATTCGCCCGGTGAGGACGCCGAGGTGGAGCGGCTGCTCCGCGGGGTCGAGGACCCGACCCGCGTGGAGGGCTCCGCCCGGTGGTACGCGCGGTTCACCGCGGCGGTGGACGCGGTGGCGGGCGCTGCTGCGGCCGCGGGCGCCGAGGTGCTGGGCTCCCCCGGCGACATCTCCGTGCTCTTCGACAAGCGGCTGTGCCACGGGCTCCTCGACCGCGCGGAAGTCTCCGTGCCCGCCTCGCCGACGTCCGGCTCGGGGGCGGCGCCGGTGCGCGGCTGGTCCGACGTACGGGAGTTGCTGCGCGCGCACCGGATGCCCCGGGCGTTCGTGAAGCTCGCGCACGGGTCCTCCGCGTCCGGGGTACTGGCGGTGGAGACGGCGGGCCCCGGCCGGGTCCGGGCGAGCACCTCGGTGGAACGGGACGCGTCGGGGAGGCTGTTCAACTCGCTGCGGGTCCGGCGCTACGCCTCGGAGCGGGAGGTCGGTGCGGTCGTGGACGCGCTGGCCCCGGACGGGCTGCACATCGAGCGCTGGCTGCCGAAGCCGTCCCAGCGGGGGCGGGTCGCGGATCTGCGGATCGTGGTGGTCGGCGGCCGGGCGACACACGCGGTGGTGCGGACGAGCACGGGCCCGATGACCAATCTGCATCTCGGCGGTGCGCGCGGCGACCTCGACGAGGTCCGGGCCGCCGTGGCGGCGGCGGGCGGCTGCTGGCGCGAGGCGCTGGCGATGTGCGAACGGGCCGCGGCCTGCTTCCCCGGGACGCCCTGTGTGGGCGTGGATCTGCTGCCCACGGCCGGCTGGCGGCGCTTCGCCGTCGGCGAGGTCAACGCCTTCGGCGATCTGCTGCCCGGACTGACCGGTCTGCCGGGCAGCGGCGCCGAGGGCCTGGACACCTATGCGGCGCAGGTCGCCGCCGTACTGGACCGAGCAAGGAACCACCGTGCCGTCACCGCTTCCTGACCCCGCCGAGACCCCTGAATCCGCTCGGCCCGATATGGGCGAGGTCGTGGGCAGCCACGATCTGCTGCTGGTCACCCTGGACACCCTGCGCCACGATGTCGCCGTCGAGCTGGCGGCCGCCGGGCGCATCCCGAATCTGGCCCGGCATCTTCCCGGGGGCTGCTGGGAGGAGCGGCATGCTCCGGGCAGCTTCACCTACGCCTCGCACCAGGCGATGTTCGCCGGGTTCCTGCCGACGCCCGCCTCCCCGGGGCCGCACCCGCGGCTGTTCGCGGCGCGGTTCGCGGGCAGTGAGACGACGGCGGACGGCACCTTCGTGTTCGACACGCCCGATCTGGTGTCGGGGCTGGCCGCCGAGGGCTACCGCACGGTGTGCGTCGGCGGGGTCGGCTTCTTCAACCGTCAGGGGCCGCTCGGATCGGTGCTGCCCGGGATGTTCCAGGAGAGCCACTGGGAGCCCGGCTTCGGCGTGGCCTCGCCCACCTCGTTCGAGGAGCAGGTGGCCAGGGCCGAGGAGATCGTCGCGGCGCTCCCCCAGGAGCAGCGGCTGTTCCTCTTCGTCAACGTGTCCGCCCTGCATCAGCCGAACTGGTTCCATCTGCCCGGAGCGACCCGCGAGGCGGGCGACTCCCGCGCCACGCACGCGGCGGCCCTGGAGTACGTGGACCGGCACATCGGCCGGCTCTTCGCCGCGGCGAGCAGCCGCCGCCGGTGCTTCGCCATCGTCTGCTCCGACCACGGCACCGCCTACGGAGACGACGGCTACACCGGTCACCGGCTCGGCCACCCGGCCGTCTGGACCGTCCCGTACGCCCACTTCGTCCTCGAACCACCCGCACCATCCACAGCACCCGAACCACCCGCACAGCTCGAACCGCTCGAACCGGGGGCCGCCCGATGACCACCACCACCTCCACCGCCCCGCTTCCCCCCGTCCGGCCGTACGAGAGTTACGTCTACGCCTATCCGCACAAGACGGCCTACCGTCCGCTGGAGGACCCCCCGTCACTGCGCGCGCTGTGGGCGGCGGAGCCCAAGGACGCGCTCTCCCTCTATCTCCACATACCGTTCTGCGAGGTCCGCTGCGGCTTCTGCAACCTCTTCACCCGGATCGGCGCGCCCGAGGAACTGACGACGCGCTATCTGGACGCGTTGGAGAGACAGGCCGTGGCCGCCCGGGACGCCCTGGGCGACGAGGGACCGGTGCGGTTCGCTGCGGCGGCGTTCGGCGGCGGGACGCCGACCTTCCTCACCGCCGGTGAGCTGGAGCGGCTCTGCGACATCGCGGAGAAGCGGATGGGCGCCGCACTGCGCTCGGTGCCGCTCTCGGTGGAGACCTCCCCGTCCACGGCGACGGCTGACCGGCTGGCGGTGCTGGCCGACCGGGGCACCACCAGGATCAGCATCGGCGTGCAGAGCTTCGTGGACGAGGAGGCGCGGGCGGCCGTCCGCCCGCAGCG
Source organism: Streptomyces sp. NPDC048142 (assembly GCF_043202835.1). Taxonomy (NCBI): domain Bacteria; kingdom Bacillati; phylum Actinomycetota; class Actinomycetes; order Kitasatosporales; family Streptomycetaceae; genus Streptomyces; species Streptomyces sp. NPDC048142. The sequence goes on along the minus strand of NZ_JBIDBC010000015.1, from coordinate 77,973 downwards.
TCGCGCCGATGTGGAGGCGGCGCTCGGCCGGATCCGCGATGCGGCGATCCCGGTGCTGAACATCGACCTGATCTACGGCATCGACGGACAGACCGAGCGCAGCTGGCTCGCCTCGCTGGACGCGGCGCTGGTGTGGCGGCCGGAGGAGCTGTATCTGTATCCGCTGTACGTCCGCCCGCTCACCGGTCTGCACCGCCTGGGCGCGGCGGCCGGTGCCGGGGCGGAGGCCCTGGAGCAGGCTGCCTGGGACGAGCAGCGGCTGCGGCTGTACGCGGTGGGGCGGGACCATCTGCTGGCGCACGGCTATGAGCAGGTGTCGATGCGGATGTTCCGGCGGAGCGATGCCCCGCGGGAGCAGGAGAGTCCCGAGGACTACGCCTGCCAGACCGACGGCATGATCGGCCTGGGCTGCGGGGCCCGTTCGTACACGGCGGCCCTGCACTACTCCTTCGACTACGCGGTGGACATGCGGGAGATCCGGTCGATCATCGACCGCTTCACCGCCACCGAGGACTTCTCCCGGGCCGAGGTCGGCCGGTACGTCGACGCCGGCGAGGCACGCAGGCGGCATCTGCTGCAGTCGCTGCTCCAGGCGGCGGGGCTGCCGGTGGCGGACTACCGGGCGCGGTTCGGTACGGATCCGCGCGCGGACTTCGCCACCGAGCTGGCGGGGTTCGCGGCCCGGGGCTGGCTGGACCCGTCGGCGCCCAAAGGGCTGCTGCGGCTGTCCCCTTCGGGTCTCGCCCACTCCGACGCGCTGGGTCCGGCGTTGTTCTCCCCCGGGGTGCGGGCCGCGATGGCCGCGTACGAGCGGAAGTGACCGGGCCATGGACCTGACGATTCTCTACCGGGGCCCGCTCGCCTCCTGCGACTACGACTGTCCGTACTGCCCGTTCGCCAAGCGGCGGGACAGTCGCGCGCAGCTCACGGCGGACCGGGAGGCGCTGGAGCGGTTCACCGGCTGGGCGGCGGCGCAGACCGGCGACCGGCTGTCCGTGCTGTTCACCCCCTGGGGCGAAGGGCTGGTGCGCTCCTGGTACCGGCAGGCGCTGACCGAGCTTTCGCATCTGCCGCACATCGGCCGGGTGGCGATCCAGACGAACCTGAGCTGCCGCACCGGCTGGCTGACGGACGCAGATCCTGAGCGGATCGCGCTCTGGTGCACCTACCACCCGGGGCAGACCCCGTACGAGCGGTTCCTCGGCAGGTGCCGGGAGCTGTCCGGGCTCGGCATCCGCTACAGCGTGGGGGTGGTGGGCTTCGACGCCCATCTGGAGGAGGCACGGCGGCTGCGGGCGGCGCTGCCGGAGGAGGTCTATCTCTGGGTGAACGCCGCCGAGGGACACACCTACACCGACGAGGAGGCGACGCGGTGGACGGAGCTGGATCCGCTGTTCCCCTACAGCCGTGATCCGCACCGCTCGGCGGGGCTGCCCTGCCGGACCGGTGAGTCGGTGATCTCGGTGGACGGCGACGGCACGGTACGGCGCTGTCACTTCGTCCAGGCCGAGCTGGGCAGTCTCTACGACGGCAGCTACCGCCGGGCGCTCGGCCCGCGGGCCTGTCCGCTCGCCGTGTGCGACTGCCATATCGGCTATGTGCATCTGGAGTCGCTGCCGCTGTACGACGTGTTCGCGGGCGGTGTCCTGGAGCGGATACCGGCCGGGCCCGGGGTGGGCATGCCTTCGGACGGGCTCGTGGTGCCGAGCCCGCCCCGGCGTGCGCTCCCCCTGCTGGAGCCATGACCGTACGACTGCTGGAGCCGTGACCGCTACGACCGCTACAGCGGCAGAAGGTCGGGACGCTTCGCCTCTACGTGGTCGCCGGAGGACTCTCCGCGCAGCCGTCGCCCGATCCACGGCACCAGGTATTCGCGGGCCCACTGGATGTTGTCGCGCCGCTCGTCGAAGGGGCTGCGCTGGGCCTGCGGCGGCCAGGGCTGGTCGGGGTCGGCGGGCACGTCGTGGCCGAGGACCTGTGCGGCGCGCAGCGCGACGCGGGTGTGGCCCTCGGGCGAGAGGTGCAGCCGGTCGTTGTCCCAGGCGCGCCGGTCCTGGACCGAGCGGAGCGACCACAGGTCCAGCACGGGGCAGTGGTAGCGGTCGGCGATGGCCCGGAGATGCACGTTGTAGGTGGCGATCTTGCCGCGCATGTGGCGCAGCACCGGAACGCCCCGGGTGTCGAAGCCGGTGGTGACCATGACCGTGCCGACGGCGTTGCTCAGGTCGGCGACCGCCCGCTCGAAGCGCTCGGCGAGGTCGTCGGGGTCGGTGCCGGGCCGGATGATGTCGTTGCCGCCCGCGCAGAAGCTGACCAGGTCGGGGGCCAGTTCCTTGGCGCGCGGGATCTGCTCCTCGACGATCTGGTCGAGGAGACGTCCTCGTACGGCGAGATTGGCGTAGCGGAAGTCCCCGTGCGGGGAGTCCTCGGGGCCGGCCGCCGCGTCGGGGGCCGGGAGCCGGTCGGCGAGGAGGACCGCGAAGCGGTCCGCCCAGCCGACGAAGGTGCCGCCGGGGCCGGGGTCGCCGACTCCCTCGGTGAAACTGTCGCCAATCGCCGCGTACGACCCGATGATGTGCTGCTGGTTGTTTCTCGAATCGTCTGCCACAAGCACTTATCCTGCATCGTTCGATGTGACTTACGCGACCGTAATACGGGGTTGACGCGTGGTGAGATAGACCACCCGGTCAGTTGCAGTAAAGCCGGAATAAAGAGAGGGGCGGTGCGCCGCCGCGCACCGCCCCTCGTCACTTCTCGCCCCGCTCGGTCAGACGGAGACGCCGTGCTGACGCAGGTACGCGATCGGGTCGACGTCCGAGCCGTAGCTCGGGCCGGTGCGGACCTCGAAGTGCAGGTGCGGGCCGGTGGAGTTGCCGGTGGAGCCGGAGAGGCCGATCTGCTGGCCGCCGGTGACGGTCTGGCCGACGGAGACGTTCAGCGCGGACTGGTGGGCGTACTGGGAGTACATGCCGTCCTCGTGCTTGATGACGACCTCGTTGCCGTACGAGCCGCCGTAGCCGGCCGAGACCACGGTACCCGGCCCGATCGCGAGGACGGGGGTGCCGGAGGCGGCCTGGAAGTCCGAGCCGGTGTGGTAGCCGCTGGACCAGCTGGCGCCGGAAGCGCGGTACTGGGTGGTGACGTTGGCGCTGGCCAGCGGGGCCGACCAGCCGGAGCCGGTGGCCTCGGAGGAGCCGGCCGGCGTCGAGCTGCCGGAGCCCTCGGAGTCGTCGGCGGAGACCGTGTCCGCCTTCGGGTCCTTCTTCGGAGCGGCCTTGGGTGCCGGTTCGGCCTTCTTCGGGGCTGCTTTGGGAGCCGCGGACTTGGGAGCCGCGGACTTCTCTGCCGGGGCGGAGCCCTTGGCGCCGAGGGTCAGCTTCATGCCCGGGTGGATCAGGCTGGGGTTCTCTCCGACGGTGGAGCGGTTGTCCTGGTACAGCTTCTCCCACCCGCCCTTGAGCCGGTGCTCGGCGGCGATCTTCGACAGGTAGTCGCCGGGGACGACGGAGTACGTCTTCGGGGCGGCCTTCGACGCGGCCGGGGCGGTCGACGGGGCGGTGTGCGCGGCGGCGACCGAGGCGGCGGCGGGCTTCGCGGCCGGAGCGGCCCGGTCCGCGGCACTCGCGACGGTGGCGCCGATGAGCGGGAGGGCGAGTACGGCGCCGCCGGTCCCTGCGGCGAGGACGCCGCGGGAGATCGGGCCGGACTTCGGACGACGGTGCTTACCCTTTGCGGGCATGGGGAAGTTCCTCTCCGGCGCCTGCGAGGTGAGCTGTCGGGTTCGGGCTGGAGATGCCCGGTCGCGTTGCGGCGACTTCACCCCGAGCCGGTCCGGATCGCTCCGGATCGGCGGCTTACCTGGTTCCCCCGCTCCTGCCACGCGTGAGTGGGTGGGTGCGAATTCCGGGCGGCGGCAGGATTAGGCGGTCCGTCCGGATTGCGGCGACCGTAAACGAGTCAGGACGACAGGAACAAGCCACCGGTTGCGCACCTGAATCATCGATTCAATATCGCCCCGGATTTCCCGTCACACTCCGTGGATGACGGATCTTGAATTTCCGTACGGGCAACGGGAATGCCCCGGGACGCGCTCACCACGGTCCGTCACGGATATGATCCCGCTCACCTCTGGAATCCCATCTCCCCCATTAGCGGGGCATGTTCTGCGAAATACACCAATACGGACATGCCGCAGGCGCCACCCCTGACGCCGGGTCAGCCCGGCCCGCGTGGCACCCCGCACCGGGTACCCGACCGTGATGATTTTCTGTCGAATCGATGTCGTATCGTCACGGGAGCGCCCTCGCCGGCGAGCCGCGCCGACGCCAGAGACCCCAGAGGAGCCACCGTGACGCAGCAGGTGCCGCAGGTCCCGCCGACAGAGACCGCGCTGACCGGAGTCCGCAACTTCCGCGACGTGGGCGGTCTTCCCACCACGGACGGGCGGCACACCGCCTTCGGCCGGCTCTACCGCAGCGGTCACCTGGCGCACGCCACCGCCGAGGACGCGGCCTTCCTCGGCGGACTCGGACTGCACACGATCTTCGACTTCCGTAATTCCGCCGACCACCAGCTCGACGGGTACGACATCGAGCTGACCGGTGTCCGCAATGTCAGCATTCCGCTCTCGGACCCGGCCGACGGCGCGGAGTTCTGGCGCATGGTGCGCGACGGGGACATCGAACAGCTGCGCTCCATCCTCTCGGGCGGCAAGGGCGCCGAGCGCATGATCCGGATGTACCGCTCGACGATCGTGGACCGCACCGCCGAGCACAGCCGCGTGCTGCACTCCCTGGCCGAGGACAGCGTCCCGGCCCTCATGCACTGCGCCGCGGGCAAGGACCGGGCCGGTCTCTCGATCGCGATCGCCCTGCTGGCGGTCGGCGTCGAGCCGGAGGCGATCGAGGAGGACTACCTCAAGTCCAACGACCTCCACCGCCGGTACAAGGTGAAGCGCACCGATATGTCCGAGTCCGGAATGTCTCCCGAGGTGATGGAGCTGCTGAACCCGCTCTTCGGGGCGCATTCCGACTACCTCGCGGCGGCGTTCACAGCCATCGAGGAGACCTGGGGAACGACCGACCGCTACCTGACCGAGGGGCTGAGGGTCTCCCCCGGGACCCGGGAACGACTGCGCGAGCGCCTGCTCGACCAGGGCTGACCCGGCCGGCGGCGATTCGGCCGGCGGCCCGCCGTCACGTGCTCACCGTCACCGGCCCGCCGTCACGTGCTCACCGTCACCGGCCCGCCTTCACTTGCCTGCCATCACCTGCCTGCCGTCACTTGCTTCCGGCGACCACGAAGAGCAGATAGAGGAAGCCCGCGATGATGTGGCCCGCCACCAGGTAGGCGAAGAGACGGATCACCACGCCGCGCGGCATCCGCTTCTCCTGCGGGTCCTCGTTCTCGCGACGTCCGGGGCCCAGCGGGTCGAAGTGTTCGGAATCGGACATGACGGTCCTCTCTGTCGGCCTCGCGGCCGGTGGAGCGAAGGATGCCGCCGGCGGGAACGGCCGGTCAGCGCGCGTGGAGGGCGTTGCCGAGGCAGAGCTCGGCGGCGGGACTCTGCAGCAGGGTGTGGACGAAGAGCAGCTCGGCGCCGCAGCGGTCGACGGCCGCGATCCGGTGCGGGGTGAGCGAGTCGAAGTGGGCGCTGTCACCGGGTTCGAGGTCGTGGACGGTGTCGCCGAGCCCGACCCGCAGCCGTCCCTCAAGGACGTACAGCCACTCCTCGCCGGGATGGACCCGGACCAGGTCGCCCTGGGCCCCGTACGGAACGCGCACCCGCAGCGCCTGCATCGCGCGGCCGGATCCGCCGGCCTGCCGGTACATCCAGCCGTCCGCCTCCGCCCCCTCGAAGCCGCCGCCGCGGACGATCGCGCCCCGTTCGGGCGGCTGCTCGCCGAGAAGCTCGGAGACCGTCGTACCGTAGATACGGGCCAGCCCCAGCAGCATCGGCAGCGAGGGCTGCCGGCGGCCGGTCTCCAGCCGGGAGAGATGGGCCGGGGAGAGCCCGGCCCGCTGAGCAGCGGTTTCCAGGGTCAGGCCACGGCCTCGGCGCAGGTCGCGCAGGCGGGGTGCGACGCCGGGGAGCTCGTCCGGCACCCCTTCGTCCGGAGGGTTCATGTCTCCATTGGGCCAGGACCTTTCCTCCGGGGCAATAATTTGCCCCGGAGGCAAACCGGGTCCCGGGCCGGTCAGCGGTTGGCCACGGCCTGCTTGACCAGGGTCCGGCCGAAGTCCCACATCAGTCCGCCGCCGCTGTGCGCGTCATCCATGACGGAGGTGAACGCCGCCACGAAGCGGTCCACCTCCGCGTCCCCGATGACCAGCGGCGGAATCAGCTTGATCACTTCCAGGTGGTCGCCGGAGACCTGGGTGAGGATCCGGTGCTTCTGGAGCAGCGGCACCACGACCATCTGAGCGAAGAGTCCCTTGCGGGCCGCCTGGAGCATGGTCCAGCGGCTGCGGAGTTTCAGCGACGACGGCCGGCCGAATTCGATGCCGATCATCAGTCCGCGGCCGCGGACCTCGTGCAGCAGCTCGTAGCGGTCCACCAGCGCCGCCAGCCGCTCGCGCAGCAGATCGCCGGTGCGCCGCGCGTTCGCTACGGTCTCCTCGTCCTCCATCACGGTCAGGACGGCGAGCCCGGCCGCCATCGCCTGGGCGTTGGAGCCGAAACTCGCCGAGTGGACGAGGACCCGGTCCATCGAGGAGTAGACCTTGCGGAAGATCCAGTCCTTGCCGAGGGTCGCGCCGACGGGCACATAGCCGCCGGAGAGCGCCTTGGCCACGCACACCAGATCGGGCTCCACGCCCTCCTCGTGCTGGTAGGCGTAGAAGTCCCCGGTCCGGCCGAGGCCGGTCTGCACCTCGTCGGCGATCAGGAGCGCCTTGTGCCGGTGCAGCAGCTCCTGCGCCTGCCGCAGATAGCCGGGCGGCGCGGCGTGCACGCCTTTGCCCTGGATCGGCTCCAGCACCAGGGCCGCGACATCGCCCCGCTTCAGCTCGCGGCGCAGCGCGTCCAGGTCGCCGAGCGGGACCGCCGTGTCGGGGAGCAGCGGGCCGAAGCCGTCGCGGAAGCCGCCCTCGCCGTTGACCGAGAGGGAGCCCGTGGTGAGCCCGTGAAAGGCATGGTCGCAGTAGAGGACCCGGGGCTTCCCGGTCGCGCATCGGGCGAATTTCAGCGCCGTCTCGACCGCTTCCGTGCCGCTGTTCCCGAAGAAGACGCGGTCCAGGTGCGGGCTGTGGGTCAGCAGCTTCTCGGCCAGCAGTCCGGGCAGCGGCTGGCAGTCGAAGCGGGTGAGGTCGGCGAGCTGGGCGTCCAGGACGTCGTGCAGGGCCTGGCGGACGACGGGGTGGTGGCGGCCGAGGCCCATGACGCCGAACCCGGCGAGCATGTCGAGGTAGTCGTTGCCCTCCGCGTCCCAGAAGTACGCGCCTTCGGCCCGCTCGTAGACCTTGTCGAAGCCGATGGTGTGCAGCATGCGCGGCAGCTGGTGGTTGAGGTGGCGCGCGTGCAGGTCGTACCGTTCGGCCCCGCGCTCGGCGAGGAGCCGAGCCAGGTCGAAGCCCTGGGATCCGCCGTCCGTCATCGCCCGCTCTTCTCCTTCGGGGGCCTTCGGGGTGTGCTGGTACGGGGGGGCAGGCCGCCCCGGGGGCCCGTGGCGGCCTGCCGTGCCTCGTCGGTCGGCGCCTCAGCGATTGCTGCTGATGGTCTCCCGTGCCGCGCGCAGGGATTCCTTCAGGGACCCCATGGTGGCGAGCACCGCCGTGGGCTCGTAGCCGCAGTGCGCCATGCAGTTGGCGCAGCGCGGGTCCTTGCCGCGGCCGTACTTCTCCCAGTCGGTCTCCTCGATGAGCTGACGGTACGTCGGTACGTAACCGTCGTTCATCAGGTAGCAGGGGCGCTGCCAGCCGAAGAGCGAGTAGTTCGGGATCGCCCACGCGGTACACGGGAAATCCGCCTTGCCCTCCAGGAAGTCCAGGAAGAGCGGCGAGTGGTTGAGCCGCCAGCGGCCCCGGTTACCGCCCGCGAAGGCCTTCTTGAAGAGCTCGCGGGTCTGCTCGACGCCCAGGAAGTGCTCCTGGTCGGGCGCCTTCTCGTAGGCGTAGGCGGGCGAGATCATCATCTCGTCGACCTGGAGGTCGTCGTTGAGGTAGTTGAGGACCTCGATGATGGTCTGCGGGGTGTCGGTGTTGAAGAAGGTGGAGTTGGTGGTGACGCGGAATCCGCGCCGCTTGGCCTCCTTCATCGCGGCGACGGCCTCGTCGAAGACGCCCTCCTTGGCGACCGACTCGTCGTGCCGCTCGCGCAGTCCGTCGATGTGCACGGCGAAGGCGAAGTACGGGGACGGGGTGAACTTGTCGAGCTTCTTCCGCATCAGCATCGCGTTGGTACAGAGGAAGACGTACTTCTTCTTCGCGACGAGCTGACGCACGATCTCGTCGATCTGAGGATGCATCAGGGGTTCGCCACCGGCGATCGACACCATGGGGGCGCCGGATTCGAGCACCGCTCCGACCGCCTGGGCGACCGGCATGCGCTGCTTGAGGACACCGGCCGGGTGCTGGATCTTCCCGCAGCCCTCACAGGCGAGATTGCAGGCGAACAATGGCTCCAGCTCGACGATCAGCGGGAACTTCTCACGCTTGCGGAGCTTCTGTTCGAAGAGATACGTCGCGACCTTGATGGACTGACGGAGCGGCATGGCCATCTGGCTCACCTCCTGGGGAGCAGTAACGATCGGTGCCATTCGTAGAAAGCCGGAAGGACGGCACGGAGAACACGGAAGGCCGATATTCCACCGCGAACCGTGCCGATGCGGACGAGCTCATGTTCTGGAGCGTCCACGACCACCCGGACGGCCGCAACCGGGCGCGGTCCGTGACTCAGGGCGGTACGCAGTGTCGCGGCGGACTCCATGTCCACCGCGATGGCCCCGCCCGCCCGCAGCGCGGCCCGCTCGGAGCCCCGTACGACGTGGTCGGAGCCGGTCAGCGGGCCGGTGTGGACGGTGCGGCCGGGGAACGCCCCGGCCAGTGCGGCGACCAGGACGCCGGTGCCGACGCAGGGAGTGGCGCCGTCCGCGTCCCGGGTCTCCTCGGCGACGACCAGGTCCCCCGGGTGCATCCCCGGGGCGAGGCCGGCGCAGAAGCCGGAGGCGATCACGGCGGCGTCGGGAACGCCGCCGGGGCCCAGGAGACGCGCCACGGCCGCCTCCGCCGCCCGGGGGCCCATCCCGGTGCGCAGCACGCGGACCGGGCCCGGGGCGCCCCTGCCGCTGCGCAGGGCGACCTGCTCGATGCCGAGGGCGCAGGCGACCAGCAGCGGCGGCACGGGGCTCCCGGGCCCTCGCGGATCGCCCATCAGGCCCCCTCGGCGGCGCTCGCGCGGTCGGCGAACGGGTCGCCGTACACATAACGTCCGAGTGCCGTGAGAGGGAAGACCTGGCGGTAGAGGTGGTAGTTGATGGAAAAATCCCAGGGGAAGCCGGTGCCGGTGAAATACGGCTCGTCCCAGGAGCCGTCGGCCTGCTGCGCCTCGGTCAGCCAGGTGACGCCGCGGGCGACCGGGCGGGTGTCACGGCGGCCCGCGGCGAGGAGGGCGAGCAGCGCCCACGCGGTCTGGGAGGCGGTGGACTCACCGTGCCCGATCCACTTCTCCTCCTGGTAGGAGCGCAGATCCTCGCCCCAGCCGCCGTCGTCGTTCTGAACGGATTCCAGCCATCCCACGGCCCGGCGGATCGCGGGGTGGGCGGCGGGCAGTCCGGCAACGATCAGGGCGGGCACCACGGACCCGGTGCCGTAGACGTAGTTGACGCCCCAGCGCCCGAACCAGGCCCCGCACGCCTCCTGTTCGGCGAGCAGCCACTCGATGCCCTCGCGGGTACGGGGGTGGTTCGCGAGGCCCTCGACGGCGAGCATCTCCACGACATGGCCGGTGACGTCGGCCGACGGCGGGTCGATGACCTCACCGAAGTCGCAGAAGGGCAGGCGGTTGGGGAAGGGGCTGGTGTTGTCGGCGTCGAACGCGCCCCAGGCTCCGTTGCGGGACTGCATCCCGAGGTTCCAGCGGACCCCGCGGTCGATGGCCGCCTGCATGCGGGCGGGGTCCGGGTGGCGTACCCGGCGCAGCGCAAGAACGACTTCGGCGGTGTCGTCGATGTCCGGGTAGTTGTCGTTGTGGAACTCGAACGCCCAGCCCCCCGGGGCGAGTTCGGGCTTTCGCACCGACCAGTCACCGGGTCTGGTGATCTCCTCGGCCAGCATCCAGTCGGCGGCCTTCACCAGGGCGGGGTGATCGGGTCTGAGTCCGGCGTCGGCCAGGGCGATGGTGGCCAGGCAGGTGTCCCAGACGGGCGACTGGCAGGCCTCGACCATGCGGGCGCCGTCCTCGCGCCGGACGGCGAACCGGTCGAGCGAGGCCAGGCCGGCCTTCATCACCGGGTGGTCGAGGTCGTAGCCGAGCAGGTGCAGCGCGATGATGGAATAGACGGCGGGCGGCTGGATCCCGCCCCAGCATCCGTCGTTCTCCTGGCGCTCGATGATCCACCGGGCGGCCAGGTTCATCGCGACGCGGCGCAGCGGGCGCGGGGCGACCTTGTGGTAGAGGTGCAGCCCTTTGTCGAGGCGCTGGAAGAGCCCGTCCCAACTGGCGGGCGGGGCAAGCTTCCTGGCCGGGTTGGGATGGTGGGGGTCGGTGTGCAGCTCGTCCAGGGCGAAGGGCGCCGGGCGCACCGGGCGCTTGGCGGAGACGACGGTGAGCGGCACGATGGTCTGCCGGGCCCAGCAACCGAAGTCGTAGATGTTGAGCGGGACCCACTTGGGGAAGAACATCAGCTCGGGCGGCAGTTCGGGGAGGTCGTCCCATTTCCACCAGCCGAACAGGGCCAGCCAGATGCGGGTGAAGACGCGGGCTGCCGCGATGCCGCCCTGCTCCCTGATCCAGCCGGAGGCGCGTGCCATGTGCGGTTCGTCGGGGCGGTCCCCGGCCAGCCGCAGGGCGACGTACGCCTCGATCGTGGCGGAAAGGTCGGCCGGTCCGCCGTAGAAGGTGTTCCAGGTGCCGTCGCCGAGCTGTTCGCCGCGGATGAAGAGGGCGGCGGCCCGGGTGGTCTCGGGATCCTGGATGCCGAGGAACTGGCGCAGGAGCAGGTCCTCGGCGTCCATCGTGACGTTGGTGGCGAGGTCGCCCTTCCACCAGCCCTGCTCGTCCTGTCTGCCGAGGAGGTGCTCCACGGAGCGTTCCGCGGCCCGCCGCGCGGCGACGGTCACGTCGTCCGCGGCGGTGGTCATGTCGGGTGGATCATCGGCCGGGGCCCCGGAGAGGTTCGCGGCCCCGGTCGATCCGTCGGTCGTCGCTGTCATGAGCTTCCCCTTCGTGCAGTCGGTTCTCTGCTGTGCTGGGGTCTCCGTCGGCCGGCGCCCGGTGAGGGGGCGCCGGCCGGCGACTGCGAGTCATATGCGAAGAGTGGTCATCTCTTGCGTACCACCACGAAGTCGGCGAGCTCGGTGAGCTGCTCCCGCACCCGGTGGGGCATGTCGACGGCGTGCAGTGCCTCGATGGCGACCGCGTGCTGACGACGGGCTTCCTGGGCGGTCCACTCGCGGCCGCCCGCCTCCTCGATGAGTGCCGCGCGGGCGGCGAACTCCTCTTCGGAGAAGCTGTCGAAGTCGTTGCTCCTGGCGTCGGCGGCAAGCAGTTCGCCGAGCCGCTCGGAGGCCTCGCCGCCCGCGGCGAGCGCGGCGACGACGGGCAGGGACTTCTTGCGCTGGCGCAGGTCGCTCCAGGTCTGCTTGCCGGTGGACTCCGGGTCGCCCCAGATGCCGAGGAGGTCGTCGACGGCCTGGAAGGCGAGGCCGAGGTGGTAGCCGTACGCCTCCAGGGTGTCGGCGGTACGGTCGTCGGCGCCGCCGAGCACCGCGCCGATGGAGACGGCGCAGGCCAGCAGGGCGCCGGTCTTGTTGCCCTCCATCTCCAGGCACTCCTCGACGGTGACCCGCTCGCGGTGCTCGTAGGAGATGTCCTGGGCCTGACCGTCGATGAGCTTGCGGGTGGCGGTGGTCAGCCGGCGGGCCGCGCGGCCCGCCTGGACCGTGCCGAGCTCCAGCAGCAGGTCGTAGGCGAGCGCGAAGAGCGCGTCGCCGACCAGGATCGCCTGGGCCGGGCCGTGCACCTTCCATACGGTGTCGCGGTGACGGCGCTGCTCGTCGCCGTCCATCAGGTCGTCGTGCAGCAGCGAGAAGTTGTGCACGAGTTCGACGGCCACCGCGCCGGGGATGCCGGCCTCGGCGGGGGCGCCCGCGGCCTCGGCGGACAGCAGGGCGAGCGCGGGACGCACGGCCTTGCCGCCGTCGCCGTCCGAGGGCCGTCCCTCGGCGTCGATCCAGCCGAAGTGATAGGCGGCGACGGTGTCCATGGGCGGCGCGAGCCGGCCCACGGCAGCCCGCAGGACCGGCGCTGACAGGGCTCGTCCGCGCTCCAGAAGCGCGGTGACGTCCGCGGTGTCCGCCACGGTGTCGAAAGCCGGATTCGCCGGGGTCACTGACTCTCCTCTTGTTCCGGTGGTACTGCTCATGCCGCCTCCTGCAGCGGATGTCCAAGGGGGCGGCCGAGGTCGTGAAGGGCCGCGTCGGCGGCGGCTGCGCCGCTGCGCACGGCACCCTCCATGGTCGCGGGCCAGCCGGTGTCGGTCCAGGCCCCCGCCAGGTGGAGGCCGGGCGCCCTGGTGCGGGGGCCCGGACGCAGCCGCCCGACGCCCGGGGCGGGCGCGAAAGTGGCGGTGCGCTCCCGGGTGACGAAGAAGTCGCGGATGCCGGCGCCGCGGGCGGCGGGGAGCAGCCGCTCCAGCTCGGGCAGGTAGCGGGAGCGCAGTTCGGCGACGGGCAGGTCGATCTCGTCCTGGGCGGCTGACTGCGAGACCGCCAGGTACTGCCCGGGGCCGGTGAGGCCCGAGGAGTGGGTGCGGTCGAAGACCCACTGGACCGGGGAGCCGATCGCGGCGAAGAACGGCCTGCGCAGCACCTTGCGGTCGTAGACGACGTGCACGTTCAGAATGGGCGCGTACGCGATGTCGAGCAGCAGGTCGGGTTCGTCGAGAGCGCCCGGGGGCAGCAGGTCGTGGGTCTCGGTCTGCGGCACGGCCAGGACGACGGTGTCGGCGGTGATCCGCTCACCCGCTGTCTCGACGCTCCAGCGGCCGCCCTCGGTGCGGGTCAGGGACCCGGCCTTGGCGCGCAGTTCGGTGCGGACGCCCGCGGTGTCCAGGGCCTTGCGGGCGAAGGTGTCGTGGAGCTCGCCGAGCGGCACGGTGGCCCAGCCGATGTCGGCGGCGCCGGGCTCGGAGAGCAGGCCGGTCTTGAAGACCTTCGCCGCGAGGGCCATGGAGGCGTTCGGGGCGGTGGCGTTCAGCGTGGCGACGCCGACGAGGTCCCAGAGCGCCTCGATGGCGCGTTCCGACTGTCCGTGCCGGCGCAGCCAGGTGGCGAAGTCGATGCGGTCGAGTTCCGGGTCGGCGGGGTCGAGGCGGCCGAGCGCGAGGGCGGCGCGGCCCACGCCCGCCTTCTCGGCGAGGGAGAGGTGGGGATAGGCGGCGAGTCCGCCGGCCAGGTGCAGCGGCACGGGCAGGCCGGTGCGGCGCAGCCGTCCCAGGCGCGGCCCGGCGGCCCGGCCGACGTCCAGCACGGGCACGTCGAGACGGTCCTGGAGCGGGGCCAGGGGGGCGGCGTCGATCCGGTCGAGGAACCAGCGGTAGCCGGTGCAGCAGCGCAGATAGACGTGCTGGCCGTTGTCGACGGTGAGGTCGCCGCGCTGGAAGGAGAAGGCGAGGCCGCCGAGACGGGGGCGTCCTTCCAGGAGGGTCACGTCGAGTCCGGCGTCGGCGAGGCGGAGCGCCGCCGTGACGCCGGCGAGACCACCGCCGACGACGACGGCGACGGGGCGGGGGCTCTCGTCGCTCATGCCTGCCCCTCCCGCCGGGTCGTGGCCGTCTGCCGGATCCTCACCCTGGAGATCGTCGCAGTCAGTGACGCGACAGGCCACTGGAGGGTTGTCCGGGCGCGGAAGCTGCCGGAGACCATCAGGCTCGCCCCCTGGCGGTGAGCCGCGAGATGTGGCGGGCGTCCAGTCCGGACAGGCCGCGCACCGCGACGTAGGCCTTCTCGTGGCCGGGAAGCGAGACCCGCCCGCGCAGTACGGCCTCGGGGTCGCGCTCGATCCGGTCGAGGAGGCGGCGGTAGATCCCGGCCATCGCCGCGACGCAGGCGCCGCTGCGGCGGTCGAGCATCGGCAGCAGCCGGTAGCCCTCGGCGAACAGGGCGCGGGCGCGGCGGACCTCGAAGTGGATCAGGCCCGCGAAGTCGGAGCCGGGGGGCGGGGTGGTCCGGTGGAAGCCGGCCGAGCACCCGAATGCGGCCAGGTCCTCGGCGGGCAGGTAGGTGCGTCCGTTGCCGGCGTCCTCACGGACGTCGCGCAGGATGTTGGTGAGCTGGAGGGCGAGGCCGAGGGTGTCGGCGTACTCGGCGGCGCGCTCCGCCCCCCGGGCGCCCGGCGCGGTGCCGAAGACGCCGAGGCTGAGGCGTCCGATGGCTCCGGCGACGCACCGGCAGTAGGACGTAAGGTCGTCCCAGGTCTCGTAGGTCGCGCCCCGGACGTCCATCAGGACGCCGTCGATCAGCTCGTCGAGCCCGCCGAGCGGGAGCGGGAAGCGGGAGGCGGCGTCGGCGAGCGCGACGGCCACCGGGTCGGTGTCGTCCTCGTCGACCGCGTCCTTGCGGATCCGCTCCAGCAGTTCGCGGGTGCTCTCCAGCCGGATCCGCTTGGTCTCCGGGTCCAGCTCACCGTCGCCGATGTCGTCGACCCGACGGGAGAAGGCGTACAGCGCCGACATGGCCTGCCGCTTCTCGAGCGGCAGCAGTCGGATGCCGTAGGCGAAGTTACGGGCCTGCTGTCCGGTGACGGTCTCGCAGTAACTGTATGCGGCCTGCACCGGCGGCGACATGTACGTCGGCTGTCCCTCCACGGTCCGGCTCACCTCTCTCCACGCGCTCTTCGCAAGACGGTTCCCACTTCGCGCAGCAGGCTGGGCTTGGTGGGTTTGGGCGGTCCGGGCAGTACGTCGAACCCGGCGGCCGAGATCGCCGTGAGCGCGCTGCGCCCGCCTCCGACGAATCCGGCGAGGAGCAGCTTGAGCCTGCCGTTGACGCTGCCCACCAGAGGGGGGCCTTCGTTCAGCAGCTCGCTCGCGCGCTGGGCCTCGTAGGCGATCAGGGCGCGGACGGAGGCTCCGGCAGAGGGCGCGGCCAGGTCGGTTTCGGTGACCCGGAAGCGTTCCATGTCCTCGGCGGGCAGATAGATCCGGTCGCGTTTCAGGTCCTCGGCCACGTCCTGCAGGTGCTCGACGATCTGGAGCGCGGTGCAGACCGCGTCGGAGCGGCGGACGCGTTCCGGGCTCGTGGTGCCGGTGAGGGCGAGGACCAGGCGGCCGACCGGGTTCGCCGAGAGCTCGCAGTAGGCGGCGAGTTCGGCGTAGCTGCCGTAGCGGCGGATCTTCTGGTCCTGGCGGTTGGCCTCGATCAGGCCGAGGAAGGGTTCGGGGGTGAGCGTGCGGCGCCGCACGGTGGGGCGCAGGTTGCGCAGCAGCGGGTGGTGCGGCTCATCGCCGGTGGTGGCGAAGACCCGGTGAAGGTCGGTCTCGAAGGCGTCGAGCATGGCGAGGCGGTCGTCGCTCTGCTCCGGCTCCAGTCCGAGGTGACGGGCGTCCGCGCCGCCGGGGGCGAGGTCGCCGTCGCCGATGTCGTCGACGAGCCGGGCGAATCCGTAGACCGCCATCAGGTCGTCGCGCCAGGCGCGGGGCAGGAAGAAGGGCGCCACGGGGAAGTTCTCGTCCGCGGCCTTGCCGAGGGTGGCTGCACCGGTGTGCGCCTCGGGGGTCGGGGTCACTGCGGACCGCCCGGCGCGGGGACGGCGAGACCACGTCGGAGCTGGAGATCTTCCGTCATTGCCGTCACATCTCCCGTTCTACACTGCTGATCCAAAACAACCCTTTTCGGACACGCCGCTCAATCTTCCGAGTGCACTGCGGCAGAGCGGGCGGTGCCGGGGCGTATCGCCCTACTTGCCATGAATCAGCACCGCTACAGCTTACGTTGTACAGCTCACAGGGGATCGACGGGGTGGAGCGCCCGCCGCCGCTTCCCGGCTGTGCCCGTCAACCTTCCCCGCGTACGGGGCGATTGACGTCATCCGCCGGGAGGAGATCGCCCCCGGGGGCCTCCTGCGGACGGCCTGCCCGGCGGTGCCGGACGCCGCACACCCCGTGGCCCCCGCCGGACCGGTCCGGCGGGGGCCACGGGAGAGCTCGGACTACTTGCCCGTTTCGCGCTCGTACGCCTTGAGGACTTCCTCGGTGGGGCCGTCCATCAGGAGCTCGCCCTTCTCCAGCCAGAGCGCCCGGTCGCAGGTGTCCCTGATCGACTTGTTGTTGTGGCTGACCAGGAAGACGGTGCCCGCCTCCTTGCGCAGCTCGCGGATCCGCTCCTCGGAGCGGACCCGGAACTTGCGGTCACCGGTGGCCAGCGCCTCGTCGATCATGAGGACGTCGTGGTTCTTGGCGGCGGCGATCGAGAAGCGCAGCCGCGCCGCCATGCCGGAGGAGTACGTCCGCATCGGCAGGGTGATGAAGTCGCCCTTCTCGTTGATCCCGGAGAATTCCACGATCTCGCGGTAGCGCTCGCGGATCTCCTCCCGGCTCATGCCCATCGCCAGACCGCCGAGCACGACGTTGCGCTCACCGGTC
Source organism: Streptomyces sp. NPDC048142 (assembly GCF_043202835.1). Classification (NCBI taxonomy): domain Bacteria; kingdom Bacillati; phylum Actinomycetota; class Actinomycetes; order Kitasatosporales; family Streptomycetaceae; genus Streptomyces; species Streptomyces sp. NPDC048142. Next base: position 61,174 of record NZ_JBIDBC010000015.1, on the reverse strand, counting down.
AGATCGCTCATCAGCGCCGCGTTCACACCGAGCAGCGAGGGCTGACCGTCCGTGTAGACATGGCCGGATTCGGTCGGCAGCAGACCCGCGATGGCTCGCAGCAGCGTCGACTTGCCGGAGCCGTTGGTGCCGATGAGGCCGATGGCCTCGCCGCGGTAGGCGGTGAAGGAGACACCGCGTACGGCGTGCACCTTGCGGACACCGCGCGGCTCGCCCTTGCCCCGCCGCATCATGCGGCTCAGCGCGGCGGTGGCACTGCCCCGGCCGCCGCCCGTGCCGTTGACCCGGTACACGATGTGCACGTCGTCGGCGATCACCGTGGGGATGCGCCCCTGTGCGTTGTCCTCAGCCACGGCCGTACCGTTCCTCTGCCTTCCAGAAGTACACGAATCCCACGACGCCCAGCAGCACGGCCCAGCCCAGGCCGACGGCCCAGACGTGGTCCGGCAGGTTCTCGGATCCGTATCCGTCGATCATCGCGAAGCGGACCAGGTCCATGTAGATGGCCGCCGGGTTGTACTGGAGCACGTCGGCGATCCAGGCCGGCTTGTCCTTGAGCATGACCGGGATGGAGAAAATGACGCCCGAGGCGTACATCCAGGTCCGCATGACGAACGGCATCAGCTGCGCGAGGTCGGGGGTCTTGGAGCCGAGCCGTGCCATGACGAGGGCCAGGCCGGTGTTGAAGAAGAACTGGAGAATCAGGGCGGGGATCACCAGCAGCCAGGACAGCGAGGGGTAGCTGCCGAAGATGACGGCGACCGCGATCAGCACGATCATCGAGAACAGCAGTTGCTGGAGCTGCTGGAGCGAGAAGGAGATGGGGAGCGAGGCCCGGGGGAAGTGGAGGGCCCGGACCAGTCCGAGGTTGCCGGAGATCGACTTGACGCCCGCCATCACCGAGCTCTGCGTGAAGGTGAAGACGAAGACGCCGGTGACCAGGAACGGCACGAAGATGTCGTGGGGAATTCCCTCCCTGGTTCCCAGGATCAGCCCGAAGATCAGGTAATAGACCGCGGCGTTCAACAAAGGGGTGACCACTTGCCACAGCTGGCCCAGCTTGGCCTGGCTGTACTGCGCGGTCAGCTTCGCCCGGGAGAAGGCCAGGATGAAGTGGCGCCTGCCCCAGAGCTGTCTCATGTACTCGAACAGCCCCGGCCGGGCGCCGCTCACGGTCAGTCCGTATTTCGCGGCCAGCCGGGCCGCGTCGAGGCCCTCGTCGGCGGACGGCGGGGTGCCGAGGGCTACCCCACTGTCGTGGGTCGTGTCACTCACAAGTTGAAACTCTCGTCTTCACGCGCAGCCAGTCGCGGGCGCGGCTCAGGCGGACAGGTCCCGGAAAGAAAATACGCCCCATGCTCTCAGAGGAAAGCTTCTCAGATGACCGGAGGTCGTCCCAGCCTCGTCAGCCGCCACACCGTACGCCACTTCATCGGGCGACGAGGCCCGCAGGGGGTCGACCAGCCTTCCCGGAATCCGCCGAACCACGCCTTCAGCGCGGGCAGGGCCGGGCGCCTGGCCAGGGTCAGCAGCAGCCAGACCCCCGGATAGAGGGGGACCAGCGGGGCGGGCAGGTTCCGGCGGGCGAGCCAGACCCGGTTACGGGCGACCATGCGGTGGTAGACCGCGTGCCGGGACGGGGCGGTGGTGGGGTGGTTCAGGACCAGGTCCGCGCGATAGTCGATCATCCAGCCCGCGTCCAGCGCCCGCCAGGCCAGGTCCGTCTCCTCGTGGGCGTAGAAGAAGTCCTCCGGCAGCGGGCCGACCTCGGCGATGACCCGGGTGCGTACGGCGTTGGCGCCGCCGAGGAACGTCGTCACGCGCGAGGAGCGCATCGGGTCGGCGGCCCGCAGCCGGGGGACGTGCCGCCGCTGGGTGGCGCCGGTGTCCGGGTCGGCGATCCGGAAGGTGACGATCCCGAGCTTCGGGTCCGCCGCGAACGCCTGCCTGCACAACTCGGCGGTGTCCCGGTTCGGGAGCAGACCGTCGTCGTCCAGGAACAGCAGGGCGTCCACATCCGCCCCGCAGGGGCCGAACGCCTCGATGCCGACGTTGCGGCCACCGGGGATGCCCAGGTTCTCGGGCAGCTCCACCGTGCGCACCCCGGCGGGCACGTCGGGGACCGGGGAACCGTTGCCGACCACCACGACCTCGATCCGGTCACCGTGCTGGGCGGTGACCGAATCGAGGAGGGCGCGGAGTTCGTCCGGGCGGTTGCCCATGGTGATGATCACCGCGCCCAGTTTCATGGGAGAGGTCACTTCAGCCGGCTGGACGCCAGGACGGACACCAGGTGCAGCAGGGTCTGCAGCAGCGCGATGCCGGCCATGACCGCCACGGTCAGGCGGGTGTAGAAGAGGTCGCCCCCGATCGCGTCGACGACGGCCACCAGGAGGATCACCAGCGAGGCCTCGATCCCGAGGATCAGCCGGTGGAACTTGAGCGCCCCGGCCGCCCGGCGGGCCAGCGCCATGCCGGAGGAGCGCGGCTCGGACGCCGCCTCCTTCACCGGCGGCAGCCCGCCCTGGTGACGGGCCACGCCCACCAGGTCCGTCTCGGCCTTGATGAGGATCGCGCCGAGCGCGGCGAGGGTTCCGAGGAAGGCCCAGAGCCAGTCGATCCGGCCCTCGCCCCAGATGTCGGCGGCGCGCAGGCCGAGGCCGACGAGCACCGCCGCGTCGCACAGGTAGGCGGCGACCCGGTCCAGATAGACCCCGCTGAGCGAGTACTGCTTCTTCCAGCGGGCCAGCTCGCCGTCCACACAGTCGAACAGCAGGTAGAGCTGGACCATCAGCACACCGAGTACAGCGCCCCAGACGCCCGGAACCAGCAGCGCCGGGGCGGCCAGGGCGCCGGCCAGGGTCATCACGTACGTGACCTGGTTCGGCGTGACCCGGGTGTTGACCAGGTAGCGGTCCACGCGCAGCGAGACCTCACGCATGTACATGCGCCCGGCCCAGTGCTCGCCGCTGCGCCGGTCCTTCACGCCCGGGGGGTGAACGACCGGACGGAGTTCAGCTACTGATGGTCGTCGCATAGTCGGCGTACGCTTCCCTGATCTGGTCGGTGGACAGGTTGAGGTGCTCCAGGATCGTGAAGCGTCCCGGGCGCGTCTGCGGTGCGTAGTCGACGGCCTTCACGAACTCGTCGACGCTGAACCCGATCTCCTCCGGCAGGACCGGCAGACCGTGGCGGCGCAGTACCGATGCCATCAGGAGGGACTCCTGGCGGGCACCGCGCAGATACATGGCGAAGCAGGCGCCGAGGCCGACCTGCTCGCCGTGGCTGGCCGCGCGCTGGGGGTGGAGCAGGTCGAAGGCGTGGTTGATCTCGTGGCAGGCGCCGGACGCCGGACGCGAGTCGCCCGCGACCGACATCGAGATACCGGTGAGCACGAGCCCCTCGGCCAGCACCTTCAGGAAGGCGTCGTCGCCGACCCCGCCGGGGTGGCGCAGCACGGCCTCGCCCGCCTGACGGGCCATCGCGGCCGCCAGACCGTCGATCTCCTCGCCGTTGACCTCGTGGGCCAGCTCCCAGTCGGCGACGCAGGAGATGTTCGAGATCGCGTCGCCGATGCCGGAACGGACGTAACGGGCGGGTGCCTCACGGATCACGTCGAGGTCGATGACCACGGCGATCGGGGTGGGGACCCCGTAGGAGCCGCGCCCGTTGTCGTTGTCGAGCGTGGCGACCGGTGAGCACAGGCCGTCGTGCGCGAGGTTCGTCGCGACGGCGACCATGGGCAGCCCGACCCGCGCCGCGGCGTACTTCGTCACGTCGATGATCTTGCCGCCGCCGAGGCCGACGACGGCGTCGTACCGGTTGCCCTTGATGCCGTCGGCGAGCTTCACCGCGGAGTCGATCGTGCCGTCGGAGACCGGATACCAGTCGGCACCCGGCAGGACCGGGCCGAGCCTCTCCCGCAGGGCGCGCCCGGAGCCGTCGCTGATCGCGATGGCGAGCTTGCCCGACGAGGAGATCCGCTGATCGGCCAGGAGACCCGCCAGATCGTCCATGGCACCGCGCCGGATGTCGACGACGACCGGGGACGGAATGAGCCGGGTCAGTACTGGCACGCGATCTCCCGGCCCTTGGCGAGGTCGTCGTGGTTGTCGATCTCGACCCAGGTCACGGTGCCGATGGGGGCCACGTCGACGGTGAAGCCGCGGTTCACGAGCTCCTGGTAGCCGTCCTCGTAGTAGAGGTCGGGGTCGCGCTCGAAAGTGGTCTTCAGCGCGTCCGCCAGCTCCTCGGCGGCCTCGGGCTCGATGAGGGTGACGCCGATGTACTCACCGGTGGCGGTGGCCGGGTCCATCAGCTTGGTGATGCGCTGGACGCCCTTGCCCTCCTCGGTGATGACCTTCATCTCCTCGTCGGCGAGGCTCTTCTCGGTGTCCAGGGCGAGGATGATCTTCCGGCCCTGGCCGCGGGCGTCCAGGAGGGTCTTCTCGACGGAGACCGGGTGCACGGTGTCGCCGTTGGCGAGGATCACGCCGCGCTTGATGACGTCACGGGCGCACCACAGGGAGTAGGCGTTGTTCCACTCCTCGGCCTTGTCGTTGTCGATGAGCGTGAGGGTGAGGCCGTACGTGGCCTCCAGCTCGGCCTTGCGGGCGTAGACGGCCTCCTTGCGGTAGCCGACGACGATCGCGACCTCGGTGAGTCCGACCTCGGCGAAGTTGGCGAGCGTGAGGTCGAGGACCGTCTTGTCGCCGTCGACAGGGACGAGCGCCTTGGGGAGCGTGTCCGTGTAGGGGCGCAGACGTCGCCCTGCACCGGCTGCCAGTACGAGGCCGATCATGCGAGTTCTCCTTCGTCGTGAACGGCGGGGGCCGAGGAGGACACCCAGAAGCGGATGGACTCCACGAGCACCACCAGAGCCACGGCGACCGCGAGTGCGGTCAGGGCCGTGGTGAAACCTGAGGTGTGGGTGAGTACGGCGGCGAGGACGGCCACCAGCGCGGTACGGCCCTCGGGTCCACCGATCGTCCGCACCAGCCACTGGGGCGGCGCGCCGGTGCCTCCGCGAATGCGGTACACCGTGTCGTAGTGATGGTAGGCGACGGCCGAGACGAGCCCGAAGGCCGCCGGAACGGCGTGGGGGACGTCGCTGCGGGCCGCCAGCACAAGGATCGTGACGTACTCCGCGGCCCGGAAGAACGGCGGCACCAGCCAGTCGAGCGCACCCGTGAGCGGGCGGGCGACGGCGAGGCCGGAGAGCAGGACGTACACCGCGGCGGCGGCGACGGTGAGCCAACTGCCGTACGGGAGGAAGAGGGCCCCGCCGACCATCACGAGGGTGCCGAGCAGGGCGACGGCCGGCGCCGTGAACGCGCCCCGGAGTCCGGGGGCGGCCGAGGCGACGGCCTGCGCCAGGGGCCCGGAGTCGGCGAGGTCCGCGAGGGCCTGCGCGGCGCGTTCGGTGCGGCCGGCCCGGCGGGTCAGCGAGCGCAGCAGGCGGCCGGCCGTGGTGTAGCAGGCGGCCAGGGAGCAGCCGATGAGCAGGGCGTAGAAGACGGTCCGCGGGGTGGTGAGCGCGGTGAGCACGGCGATCATGGCCCAGCGCTCGCCGATCGGCAGCACGATCATCCGGCGCACCCAGACCGTCCAGCCGACGCTGTCGAGCTTGTCGGAGAGGGCTGCGGTGGGGCTGGTGTTGGCGACCGCGTCGTGGTTGGCCTCGTTGAACGAGAAGTCCACGACATGGCGGCAGGCCTGGAGGACCATCGCGCCGAGCGCGAGGACCCAGACGTCGTCGCCGCCGCGCACGGCGCCGATGGCGAGCCCGGCGTAGTACGCGTACTCCTTGGCCCGGTCGAAGGTGGCGTCCAGCCAGGCGCCCATCGTGGAGTACTGGAGCGAGTAGCGGGCGAGCTGCCCGTCGGTGCAGTCCAGGACGAAGGAGACCAGGAGCAGGATGCCGGCGGCGACATAGCCGCCCCGGGTTCCGGTCGCCGCGCTGCCCGCCGCGATGAGCGCGGTGATCAGCGAGGCGGTGGTGACCTGGTTCGGGGTGAGGCCCCGGCGGGCGCACCAGCGGGCGATGTAGCGGGAGTAGGGGCTGATGCAGTACGTGGTGAAGAAGCCGTCGTGGGCCTTCACCGCGCCGCGCAGCCGTACCGCCTCGTCGTCGACCGAGGTGAGCCCGGCCACGGCGGCGGCCTCCTGCCCGGGGTCGGTGGGCACGGCCGCGACGAGCGAGCCGAGGGCGGGGCGCTGTACGGCGGTGCCCTCGGCCTCCAGCGCGACGGCGATGCGGCCGGGTACCGTGCGGTCCTCGGGCGCGGGGTCGGTGTCCGGGTCGACGACGGGGGCGCCCGCGCCGACGGCGGCGGCGGTGCGGTGCAGCGCGCGCAGCAGGGCGCCGCGCGCCTCCGGCTGGGCGGTGAGCGCGCCGGGGACGGTGGCGGCGGGGAAACGCGGGTCGGTCAGTCCGAGCCGCAGCGCGTGGACGTGACCCACGAAACGCGGGTCGACGAGGGCGACCCGGCGGCCGGCCGGGACAGCGGCGAGGAGGGCTGCGGCGTCACCGGCGTCGACGGCGGTCTGCACGTCGAAGCCCAGGGACCGCAGATCGTCCGCGAGCGACGACCCGGGTACCGGCGTACCGGTGAGGATGGCGGTCGACAGACGAACTCACTCCTTGGCACTGACGGGGGACGGCACAGGGCCGCACGGCCACGAGAAGGACCGGCGGCGTGTCGGCTGAGGCTATCCGATGAACGGAAGGCCGAGTTCACCACCCGTTCGCGCGCTGTTCGGGTGGACCTGCAAGCGCGGCCGTCGTCGGCGATCATCATCATCGATCGGGGGCCCGGCCCACAAACCGCGGGCCGGACGGGGTGAGCGGGGCCCTTAGGCTGGCGGTCATGACATGGCTGATCACAGGCGGGGCGGGATACATCGGGGCACACGTGGCGCGGGCCATGGTGGCGGCGGGCGAGCGGGTCGTGGTGCTCGACGACCTCTCCAGCGGCATCGTGGACCGGCTGCCGGACGCCGTCACGCTGGTGGAGGGCTCGGCCTCCGACCGGGCCCTGCTGGACCGGGTGCTGGCCGGCCACGGGGTGAGCGGTGTGGTGCATCTCGCGGCGAAGAAGCAGGTCGGCGAGTCCGTGGAGAAGCCGCTGCTGTACTACCGGGAGAACGTCGCCGGGCTGGGCGTGCTGCTGGAGGCCGTGGTCGCGGCGGGAGTGCGGCGCTTCCTCTTCTCCTCCTCGGCGGCCGTCTACGGCGTACCGGACGTGGAGCTCATCACCGAGGAGACGCCCTGCCTGCCGATCAACCCGTACGGCGAGACGAAGCTCGCCGGGGAGTGGCTGGTGCGGGCCACCGGGAAGGCCCACGGGATCTCGACCGCCTGTCTGCGGTACTTCAACGTGGCGGGCGCCGCCGCGCCGGAGCTCGCGGACACCGGGGTCTTCAACATCGTGCCGATGATGTTCGAGCGGCTGACGCACGGCGAGGCCCCGCGGATCTTCGGCGACGACTACCCCACGCCGGACGGCACCTGCGTCCGTGACTACATCCATGTCGCCGACCTGGCGGAGGCCCATCTCGCCGTCGCGCGGCGGCTGGACGGGGTGGGCGCCGGCGATCTGACGCTGAACGTCGGCCGGGGCGAGGGCGTCTCGGTGCGGGAGCTGGCCGAGGTGATCGGCGAGGTGACGGGCCACGGTCCGAAGCCGGTGGTCGGGCCGCGCCGGGCCGGTGACGCGCCGAAGGCGGTGGCGTCGGCCGCGCGGATCACCGAGGAGCTGGGCTGGACGGCGCGGCGGTGCGTACGCGAGATGGTGGAGTCGGCGTGGGAGGGCTGGTGCCTGCGTCACCCCGAGGCACGCGCCGAGCGGCGTCCGTGACGGGTGTCGGAGCGGCAGCGGTGACCTGACCCGGACCGCGCCCGTGACGGTGTCAGCGCTCTGACCTGCGGAACGTTTCCGCAGGTCAGAGCACATGACAACGGTGTTCAGTGCCGTGTTGCCTCATACCCCCCACCCGTAGTTCACTGGCCGCGTCGGGCGGTTTCGCACCGGCGCCGTCGCACGGACCTGGAGGCGTTTCGCATGGGGGTTGGCCACGATCACGGGCATACGCACAGCGGGCCGCCTCCGACCGGTACGGCGGCCGCCGCGTACCGGGGCAGGCTCAAGGTCGCCCTGGCGATCACCCTGAGCGTGATGGTCATGGAGATCGTCGGCGGGGTGCTCTCCGACTCGCTGGCCCTGATCGCGGACGCCGCCCACATGGCCACCGACGCCCTGGGGCTCGGGATGGCGCTGCTCGCGATCCACTTCGCCAACCGTCCGGCCGGGCCGAACCGCACCTTCGGCTTCGCCCGTGCGGAGATCCTGGCGGCGCTCGCGAACTGTCTGCTGCTGCTGGGGGTCGGCGGCTATCTGGTCTTCGAGGCGGTCGAGCGGTTCATCACGCCGGCCGAGACGAAGGGCGGCCTGGCCATCGCGTTCGCCGCCGTCGGTCTGGTGGCCAACATCGTCTCCCTCTCCCTGCTGACGCGCGGACAGCAGGAGAGCCTGAATGTGCGGGGCGCCTATCTGGAGGTGCTGGCCGACACCCTGGGCTCGCTCGCCGTGATCATCTCGGCGGGCATCATCCTGGCGACCGGCTGGCAGCCCGCCGACCCGATCGCCTCCCTGGTGATCGGCCTGATGATCGTCCCCCGGACGGTGAAGCTGCTGCGGGAGACCCTCAACGTGCTCCTGGAGGCGGCGCCCAAGGGTGTGGACATGGCGGAGGTACGGGCCCACATCACGGAGCTGCCCGGGGTCCTGGACGTCCACGACCTGCACGCCTGGACGATCACCTCGGGGATGCCGGTGCTTTCCGCGCATGTCGTGGTGCGCCAGGAGATGCTCGACTCGATAGGGCACGAGAAGGTGCTGCACGAGCTGCAGGGCTGCCTCGGGGACCACTTCGACGTGGAGCACTGCACCTTCCAGCTGGAGCCGAGCGGTCACGCTGTGCACGAGGCGCGGCTCTGCCACTGAGAGCCACCGAGTCGCGTGCCCCTGAGTGCGGCCGAGGCGGTGCTAAGGTGGTTTCGCTGAGACGTTCGAGTCTCGCGGTGGAGCGGAACCCGGTGTCACCGGGACCCTTTCGAGAGGAGCTGAGGATGATGACGGTCGCGACGACGCCTTCCCGGCGCGGCAATCGGTCCTTCCTCATCTCCCGGGTTTCCGGCTAGGTCCACTTCTTCCCGGATCGGGTCGGAGCCCTCACACCCAAGGGTTCCCACGTTGACCGACCACACTGACGACGCCTCGCGCACCGAGGCGTTCTTCACCCTGCATCACCGTCTTCCCCGGCAGAGCCCCGGCTCCGACGCGACCACACGTCGGCTGCTCGCTCTCGCCGGTCCGCTGCCCGACCGCCCCCGCGTCCTCGACCTGGGCTGCGGTCCGGGCCGGGCCGCTCTGCTGCTCGCCGCCGAGGCGGGCGCCGAGGTGACAGCGGTCGACCTGCACCAGCCGTTCCTGGACGAGCTGCGCGAGGCGGCCGGGGCCCGTGGCCTCGACGACCGCGTCCGTACGGTCCGGGCGAACATGGGCGACCTCACCGGCCCCTCGTTCCCCGACGGGTCCTTCGACCTGATCTGGGCCGAGGGATCGGCGTACTGCATCGGGTTCGACACCGCCGTCCGCGACTGGCAGCGGCTGCTGGCCCCGGGCGGCGCGATGATGATCTCCGAGTGCGTCTGGACCACGGACGCGCCGTCCGCCGGGGCGCGCGACTTCTGGGACCGCAACGGCTCCCTGCGCACCCTGCCGGAGACCACCGGGGCGGCCGTCGCCGCGGGCTGCACGGTCGGCGCCGTGCTGGTCCAGCCCGACAGCGACTGGGCCGAGTACTACGTACCGCTCGCCGAACGGGTCGGGAGCACCGCCCCGGGCGCTCCCGGTATGGAGTGGGCGCTCGCGGCCACCCGCGAGGAGCTGGCCGTACGGCGGGAGCACGGCACGGAGTACGGCTACGCCGCGTATGTGCTGCGCCCTGCCGATCCGCGGTGGACCACCCGTCCGGAGACACCGGCGGACCGTGCGGCCGTGCACACGGTCAACGCGGCCGCTTTCCCGACCCGGGACGAGGCGGACCTCGTGGACGCCCTGCGGGCCGACGCCGAGGCCTGGTTGCCGGAGCTCGGCCACGTCGCCGAGGCGCCGGACGGATCGCTCGCGGCGTACGCGCTGCTGACCCGCTGCCGGGTCGGCGACGCCCCGGCCCTCGCGCTGGCCCCGGTGGCCACCTCTCCCGCGTACCAGCGGCAGGGTGCGGGTCAGGCCGTGGTGCGGGCGGTGCTGGACGCCGCCCGGGTGCGTGGTGAGGCGCTGGTGCTGGTGCTCGGTCATCCCGAGTACTACCCGCGCTTCGGTTTCGTGCCGGCCTCGCGCTACGGAATCCGGCCAGGTTTCGAGGTGCCGGACGAGGCGATGATGGCCCTGGTACTGGACGATTCCGTCCCGGTTCCGGCGGGCATGATCCGTTATCCGGCGGCCTTCGGGGTCTGACGGCCCGTCCGTCCCGCCGCGCCCGGGGGGCGCGGCGGGGCGGACATGCCCGGACCCGAAGTACGGACAAGCGGCTTTTGTACGGCAGACTTGACCGGACTCCAGGGGCCTGGCGCACGAGGCCGGGGACCAAAGCGAAGGATGGGTATGCCGACCACACCAGCCACCGCGACGCACAGCTCGTCGAACGGCACCGCAGAAGCGATCATGCTCGAACTGGTCGACGAGAACGGCACCACCATCGGCACCGCGGAGAAGCTGGCGGCCCACCAGGCCCCCGGGCAGCTGCACCGTGCGTTCTCCGTGTTCCTCTTCGACGAGCAGGGGCGGCTCCTGCTCCAGCGCCGGGCACTGGGCAAGTACCACTCCCCCGGTGTCTGGTCGAACACCTGTTGCGGACACCCCTATCCGGGCGAGGCCCCGTTCGCGGCCGCGGCCCGGCGTACGCACGAGGAGCTGGGGCTCTCGCCGTCGCTGCTGGCCGAGGCGGGCACGGTCCGCTACAACCACCCGGACCCCGCGTCGGGTCTGGTGGAGCAGGAGTTCAATCACCTGTTCGTGGGACTGGCGCAGGAGGCGCTGGAGCCGGACCCCGAGGAGGTCGGGGAGACGGCCTTCGTGACGGCGGCGGAGCTGGCGGAGCGGCATGCGCGGGCGCCGTTCTCGGCGTGGTTCATGACGGTGCTGGACGCGGCACGGCCGGCGATCCGCGAGCTGACGGGGCCCTCGGCGGGCTGGTGACCCTCCGCCCGGTCGCGTACGGGGCGGTCAGAGCTGCGTCTTCAACGGCAGCGCCGCCCAGATGATCTTCCCGCCGCTCGCGGTGTGCTCGACGTCGCAGGTGCCGCCCGCCTCCGCGGTGACCACTTTGACCAGCAGCAGGCCCCGGCCGCCGGTCTGCGCGTAGTCCGTCTCCAGGGCGGTGGGGCGGTAGGGGTGGTTGTCCTCGACCGAGACTCTGACCCAGTCGGCGGCGATGGCCACCTCGACGGCCAGCTCGGGCGAGAGAAGTGCCGCGTGCTTGACGGCGTTGGTGACCAGTTCCGAGACGATCAGCAGGAGCCCCTGGAGGATGTCGTCCTCGATCGGCACGCCCTGCCGGCCGAGGAGGTCGCGTACGGCGTGCCGGGCACTGGGCACGGACGCGTCCACGGCGGGGGCGGTGAAACGCCACACCCCCTCGTACGACACAGGGTCGGCGGGGGCACTCCCGAGGCTCTCCATCGTCCGGCACCAGCTCTCACTCGCACTGCACTGACCGTCGAGTAAAGAGTGTTGGGAATGGCTTGGTCCGGACCGTGCCACTGATCGGAAGTAGCCAGGTATCGGCTCTATTCGACCAAACATGCATGCTGTTGGCGGCCCAGGGACTACTTCTGTTCTTCTTCTGGTGGCTCGCTCGGCTCGTCCGGGGTCGGGACAGTTTCATCGAGCCGCTCCGAGACCATGCTGACGATGCGCCGGCCGCTGACGCCGATGGCGATCAGTCCGAGCCCGTCGAACAGCAGGGCCAGCGAGAAGAAGAGGCCCAGCACGTACAGACTGCTGTGCGGCCAGTCGAACAGCACCAGCAGTCCCAGCAGCAGGCCGAAGGCTCCCTGGAACAGCGTCCAGCCCATCTGCGGGCCGCGTACCACGACGCTGCCGACCAGCCGGAAGACCCCGCCGGTCAGGAAGAGCAGGGCGGCGAACATGGTCAGCGCTTCGGCCGTGCCCTCGGGGTGCTTGATGACGACGACGCCCGCGGCGAGGTTGAGGGCCGCGACCACGACGCCCAGCCAGAAGTAGTTCGTGCCGCGCGACTCGATCGCGTGCAGCAGCCCGACCAGACCGCCGACGAGCAGCAGCCAGCCGAAGAGCAGCATCGAGGTGAGGGTGGCGACGCCGGTGTGGACAAGCCCGATGACGCCCGCGATCACCAGCAGCGTGCCGAGCAGCGTGAGCCGGCCGAAACCGCGGCTCAGCTTCCGGCCCTCGGCGGTGGGTTCGTTCATCGACAGCTCCTTACGGTGCGTGCCCGTCCGGCGACCCCTACTTGATCATAGGTTCGAAGCTTCCGGATAGCATCCGGCGCATGGACCGTACGGAACCCCGGCTGATCACGTCCGTCGAGCGCGGCGTCGCCACCGTCGTGATCGCGAACCCCGCCAAGCGCAACGCGATGACCGCCGCGATGTGGCGCAGTGTGCCGGAGCTGCTGGAGCGGCTGGCGGCGGACCCGGCGGTCCGGGTGCTGGTGCTGACCGGAGCCGGGGACACCTTCTGCGCCGGGGCCGACATCTCCACGCTGCGAGGGAGCCCGGACACCGCGCAGGGTCTGGCGGTGGCGGCCGAGGAGGCGCTCGCCGCGTTCCCCCGGCCGACGCTGGCCGCGGTGCGCGGCTACTGCGTGGGCGGCGGCAGTCAGCTCGCGGCCGCCTGCGATCTGCGGTTCGCGGAGGAGGGGGCCTCCTTCGGGGTCACTCCGGCCAAGCTCGGCATCGTCTACCCCGCCTCCTCGACCCGCCGGCTGGTCGCCCTCGTCGGCCCGGCCACGGCCAAGCACCTGCTGTTCTCCGGCGAGCTGATCGACACGGAACGGGCGCTGCGCACCGGCCTGGCCGACGAGGTGCTGCCCGCGGGCGGCCTGGACAAACGGGTCGAGGAGTACGTGCGGGTCCTGGCGTCCCGGTCCCGGCTGACCCAGGCCGCGGCGAAGGAGTTCGCCGCGGGCCGGACGGACCGGGACGCGTACTGGGCCGGTGAGGCGCGGGACAGCGGTGACACGACGGAGGGCGTCGCCGCCTTCCTGGACCGGCGCGCGCCGAGGTTCACCTACACCACCGGGCCCATCGGGTGACGCGGTGCACCACGGGCCCTACCGGGTGGTGTGACGGCTCCTGGCCCGCCACTCCTCGACCAGGGCGGCGGGGGCCTTCTCCGGCGAGCCGCAGTCGTAGGGCGGCTGCGGGTCGTACTCCGTGAGCAGCTGCACCGAGCGTGCCACGTCGTCGCCCGCGATCCGGCCGAGCAGGGTCAGCCCCATGTCGATGCCGGAGGAGACCCCGGCGGCGGTGACGTACTTGCCGTCGAGGACGACGCGTTCCCCGGTGGGCTCGGCGCCGAACCCCTTGAGCGTCTCCAGCGCCAGCCAGTGCGAGGTGGCCCGCCTGCCCTTCAGGAGTCCGGCGGCGGCCAGCAGCAGCGACCCGGTGCAGACCGAGGTCGTCCAGGTGCTGGTGGCGTCGGCCGAGCGCAGCCAGCCGAGCAGGGTCTCGTTCTCCATCTGGTCGCTCTGGCCGGGGCCGCCCGGCACGATCACCAGGTCGGGGGACGGCACCTCGGCGAGCGTCTTCGCCGCGACGAGCGCGAGGCTCCCGCTGTCGTTGCGGACGGGTCCGGTCCGTTCGGCGACGAAGACGGTCTCGGCGCCTGGCGTACGGCTGAGGATCTCGTAGGGGCCCACCGCGTCCAGGGCGGTGAAACGGTCGAAGAGCAGGATGGCGATCTGCACGGGAGCTGCCTCTCGGTCCGGTCGGTCAGGTGGTGGATGCGGGTGTGCGGAAACGGCGGCGGTATTCGGCCGGCGCCGTCGCGAGGGTCTTCACGAAGGCGCGGCGCATGGCCTCCGGGGTGCCGTAGCCACTGGCGCGGGCGATCCGCTCGACGCCGTCGGCGGTGTCCTCCAGGAGCCGGCGGGCGTGCTCCAGGCGGACACGCTCGACGTACCGCCCCGGGGTCGTTCCGGTCTCCGCCCGGAACGCGCGGGCGAAGTGCCGGGGCGAGAGCCGGGCGCGGGCCGCGAGGGCGTCGACCCTGAGGTCGGCGTCGGGGTGCCGGGTGATCCAGTGCTGGACCTCGCGCAGCGGTTCGCGCTGTGCGGTCCGGGAGCCGGGCCGGTCGCTGAACTGGGCCTGGTTGCCGGGGCGGCGCAGGAACACCACGAGGTGCCGGGCGACGTTCAGCGCGAGGTCCCGCCCGTGGTCCTCCTCGACGAGCGCGAGGGCGAGGTCGATGCCCGCGGTGACGCCCGCCGAGGTGGCCAGCCTCCCGTCCCGTACGTAGATCGGTTCGGTCTCGACCCGGACGGCCGGGTAGTCGCGGGCCAACTGCTCGCAGTAGTTCCAGTGGGTGGTGACCCGGTGTCCGTCCAGCAGGCCCGCCTCCGCCAGCAGCAGCGCCCCGGTACACACGGAGACGAGCCGCTCCGCCTGCGGCGCGAGTTCCCGCAGCCGGCCGGTCAGCTCCGGGGGGGAGCCGCGGGTGCCGCGTCCGCCGGGCACCAGCAGGGTGTGCGGTACGGGTGCGTCGGCCAGGCTGCTGCCGGGCATCAGGGTCAGGCCGCAGGTGGACCGGACGGGACCGCCGTCGAGCGAGGCGGTCCGCAGGTCGTAGGAGACCCCGGGCGTCTGTGAGGCGCCCGAGAAGACCTCCATCGGGCCACTCACGTCGAGACTCTGAACGCCGTCGAAGAGGACGACGAGAACGGTTCGCTGCTTCACGTCCGCCATTCTGGGCGGTGGGCGGCGACGGCCGCAATGACGAGTACCCCACCTTTACTGCCATCGGCCCGCCCCGGACGATCCGTCCGCTCCCCCGGGTTCCATGTCGTACCGACCAGTCGGTAGCGTGCTTGTATGAGAACTCTCCCGGCCCGCGCGGAGCGCCGCTGCCACAACGCCGTCAACCCGCTGCACTCGTGTCTCTTCTTCTCCCCCGACCTGGGTACGGAGATGGGGAAGATCGGCATCGAGGACCCCGGCGCCGTCTACTTCGCGACCCGGGCGGCCGCGCTCGGCGCGGTGGGGGCGGGGTCCGTCAGCGCCACCTTCTACAACTTCAACCCCGTGCTGGTGGCCCGCCATGTGCCCGCCGTCTGGCAGACCGCCTCGCCCGACGTGGTCCTCGGGGCCCGGCTGCGGGCGGCGGACGCCACGCTGCGGAGGCTGCTCGGCGAGGAGATCATCGCCTCCGACGCGATGGCGGAGGCGGCCCGGCTCGCCCTGCGCGCCACCGAGGCCTGCACGCCGCACGCCCGCCCGCTGTACGCCGCGCACGCGGACCTGCCGGTGCCCGAGGAGCCGCACCTGGCGTTCTGGCACGCGGCGACCCTGCTGCGCGAGCACCGGGGCGACGCGCATCTCGCCGCCCTGCTCGCGGGCGGTCTGGACCCGCTCGAATCACTCGTCAGCCACACGGCCACCGGCAAGGGCATGGCGATCCGCTGGATCCTGGCCTCCCGTGGCTGGCACCGCACCGACTGGGAGGCGGCGTCCGACCGGCTGCGGGAACGCGGACTGCTCGAAGCCGGGGAGGAGCCGGCGCTGACCGAGGCCGGTACGGCGCTGCGCGCGGAAGTCGAGGAGGCGACGGACCGCATGGACACCGCCCCGTACGAACACCTGGGCGCGAAGGGCGTGGAGCGGCTCACCGAACTGGGGCGCGGCTTCCTGTTCACGGCCGCCGCCGCAGGGGCGTTCCCGGCCTCGGCGACCGGCCGGGGCTGACCCACGGCACCCCCTGGCACCGCCCGGGACCCTCGCACACGGCGCCGGGGCTCCCGGGCGTGTTGCCCGAGGTCGCGCGACACGGCCCCCGGCCACCCGGCACAATGCTTGCCGGGGGGGATGCCCCCCGGCAAGCAAGAACGTGCTCATCGCGACACGAGCACGGCCAGCACAGCCAGTACGAGAAGGCGAGTCGGGAACACCGTGACGACGTCCATCGAAGGCAGGATCGCCGAGGAGCTCGGCGTACGTGAACGACAGGTCAGGGCGGCCGTCGAGCTGCTCGACGGCGGATCGACCGTGCCGTTCATCGCGCGCTACCGCAAGGAGGCGACCGAATCCCTCGACGATGCGCAGTTGCGCACGCTGGAGGAACGGCTGCGCTATCTGCGGGAGCTGGAGGAACGGCGTACGTCGATCCTCGAATCGGTACGCGAACAGGGCAAGCTCGACGCGGCGCTGGAGGCGAGCATCCGGGCCGCCGAGACCAAGGCGCGCCTGGAGGACATCTACCTGCCGTTCAAGCCGAAGCGGCGGACGAAGGCGCAGATCGCCCGGGAGGCGGGGCTCGAACCGCTGGCGGACGGCCTGCTCGGCGACCCGTCGGTCGATCCGCTCGCGGCGGCCGCCGCGTTCGTGGACGGCGACAAGGGAGTCGCGGACGCGGCTGCCGCGCTGGACGGTGCCCGGTCGATCCTCACCGAGCGGTTCTCCGAGGACGCCGACCTCACCGGCGAGCTGCGCGAACGCATGTGGACGCGTGGCCGGCTGGCGGCGAAGGTGCGCGAGGGCCAGGAGGAGGCGGGCGCGAAGTTCGCCGACTACTTCGACTTCGCGGAGCCGTTCACCGCACTGCCCTCGCACCGGGTGCTCGCGATGCTGCGCGGCGAGAAGGAGAACGTGCTCGATCTGGTCCTGGAGCCGGAGGAGCCGGAGGCCGCCGACCGGCCGGGCCCCTCCCCTTACGAGAACATGATCGCCCGCCGCTTCGACATCGCGGACCGGGGCCGCCCCGGCGACAAGTGGCTGGCGGACACCGTGCGTTGGGCGTGGCGGACCCGGATCCAGGTGCACCTCGGCATCGACCTGCGGCTGCGGCTGCGCACGGCGGCGGAGGACGAGGCGGTACGGGTCTTCGCCTCGAACCTGCGCGATCTGCTGCTCGCCGCCCCGGCCGGGACGCGGGCCACACTCGGCCTGGACCCCGGTTTCCGTACGGGGGTGAAGGTCGCGGTCGTCGACGCCACCGGCAAGGTGGTGGCCACCGACGTGATCCACCCGCACGTGCCCGCGAACAAGTGGGACCAGGCCCTGGCGAAGCTCGCGCACCTCGCGAAGGAGCACGCGGTCGACCTGGTCGCGATCGGCAACGGCACGGCGTCCCGCGAGACGGACAAGCTGGCCGGTGAACTGATCGACAAGCACCCGGAGTTGAAGCTCACCAAGGTGATGGTCTCGGAGGCGGGCGCCTCGGTGTACTCCGCCTCCGCATTCGCCTCGCAGGAACTGCCCGACATGGACGTGTCGTTGCGGGGTGCCGTCTCCATCGCGCGGCGGCTCCAGGACCCGCTGGCCGAGCTGGTGAAGATCGACCCGAAGTCGATCGGCGTCGGCCAGTACCAGCACGACCTGTCCGAGGTGAAGCTGTCCCGTTCGCTGGACGCGGTCGTCGAGGACTGTGTGAACGGGGTCGGTGTGGACGTCAACACCGCGTCCGCGCCGCTGCTTTCACGCGTCTCGGGGATCAGCTCGGGGCTCGCCGAGAACATCGTCGCGCACCGCGACACCAACGGCCCCTTCCGGTCCCGCAAGGCCCTCAAGGCCGTGGCGCGGCTCGGCCCGAAGGCGTACGAGCAGTGTGCGGGCTTCCTGCGGATCCGGGGCGGCGACGACCCGCTGGACGGCTCCAGCGTGCACCCCGAGGCCTATCCGGTGGTGCGGGCGATGGGGAAGACGGCGGGCGGTGAGGTGGCCTCGCTGATCGGCAACGCGGAGGCCCTGCGCGCCCTGCGGGCCGCGGACTTCGTGGACGACATGTTCGGCCTGCCGACCGTGACGGACATCCTCAAGGAGCTGGAGAAGCCGGGGCGCGACCCGCGTCCGGCGTTCCGCACAGCGACCTTCAAGGAGGGCGTCGAGAAGCTCGGCGACCTGGAGCCCGGCATGGTGCTGGAGGGCGTCGTGACCAACGTGGCCGCGTTCGGCGCGTTCGTCGACATCGGCGTCCACCAGGACGGTCTGGTGCATGTCTCGGCGCTGTCGAAGACGTTCGTGAAGGACCCGCGGGACGTCGTGAAGCCCGGGGACATCGTCAAGGTCAAGGTCATGGACGTCGACGTGCCGCGCAAGCGGATCTCGCTGACGCTGCGGCTGGACGACGAGCCCGGCGCGGGCGGCGGTTCCGGCGGCGCGCAGCAGGGCCGCGGCGAGCGGAGCGGCCGTCCCCCGAAGCAGCGCCAGGGGCAGGGCGAGGGCCGGCCTTCCGGTGACGGCCAGGGCCGGCCGGGCGGCGGCCGGGACCGGCGCGGCGGTGGCGGCGGTGCGTCCCGGCAGGGCCAGGGCGCTCCGGCTCCGGCGAACAGCGCGATGGCGGATGCGCTGCGGCGGGCCGGTCTGACCGACCCGAAGCAGGGCGGCGGCCGGGGGCGCTGAACTAAGCGGGCGGGGGCGGACCGCCGCGTGCGGCCCGCCCCCGCCTCGTCGTCGTGCTCAGACTTCCTTGACCTGGCCGTCGGCCACTTCGACGCGACGGGTCGTCCTGACCGCCTCCAGCATCCGCCGGTCGTGCGTGACCAGCAGCAGGGTGCCGGTGTACGTCTCCAGGGCCGCCTCCAACTGCTCGATGGCGGGCAGGTCCAGGTGGTTCGTCGGCTCGTCGAGCACCAGGAGGTTGACGCCCCGGCCCTGGAGCAGGGCAAGGGCCGCGCGGGTGCGCTCCCCGGGGGACAGGCTGGTCGCGGGACGCATCACATGGTCGGCGCGGAGGCCGAACTTGGCGAGCAGCGTACGGACTTCGGCAGGCTCCGTGTCGGGCACGGCCGCGCAGAACGCGTCCAGCAGCGACTGCGCGCCGAGGAACAGCTTGCGGGCCTGGTCCACTTCGCCGACGACGACGCCCGAACCGAGCGTAGCGTTCCCGGAGTCCAGCGGCAGCCGCTCCAACAGGGCGGCCAGCAGCGTGGACTTGCCGGCGCCATTGGCCCCGGTGATGGCGACCCGGTCCGCCCAGTCGATCTGCAGCGAGGCGGGGCCGAAGGAGAAGTCGCCGCGCACCACCCGGGCGTCGCGCAGGG
The DNA here is from genome assembly GCF_043202835.1 of Streptomyces sp. NPDC048142. Lineage (NCBI taxonomy): Bacteria > Bacillati > Actinomycetota > Actinomycetes > Kitasatosporales > Streptomycetaceae > Streptomyces > Streptomyces sp. NPDC048142. The sequence continues at coordinate 41,872 of NZ_JBIDBC010000015.1, read as the reverse complement.
TCGCGACGACGGCTCCGGAGCGCGGGGCGGAGGCGATCTCCATCCGCAGCTCCCACTCCTTGCGCGGCTCCTCGACGACGTCGAGACGCTCGATCATCCGCTGGGTCTGCCGCGCCTTCGCGGCCTGCTTCTCGCTGGCCTCGCTGCGGGCGTTACGGCCGAGCTTGTCGCCGTCGGTGGCCTTGCGGCGGGCGTTCTTGACTCCCTTGTCCATCCAGGAGCGCTGCATATGGCCGCGCGCTTCGAGGGACGCCTTCTTGTCGGCGTACTCCTCGAAGCCCTCGCGGGCGTGCCTGCGGGCGGTCTCCCGCTCCTCCAGGTAGGCCGCGTAGCCACCGCCGTACAGGTTGATCTGCTGCTGGGCGAGGTCCAGCTCCAGCACCTTGGTGACCGTGCGCATCAGGAACTCGCGGTCGTGGCTGATGACGACGGTGCCCGCGCGCAGGCCGGACACGAAGCGCTCCAGGCGCTCAAGGCCGTCGAGGTCGAGGTCGTTGGTGGGCTCGTCGAGCAGGAAGACGTCGTAGCGGGAGAGGAGCAGCGAGGCGAGTCCCGCGCGGGCCGCCTGTCCGCCGGAGAGTGCGGTCATGGGCCGGTCGAGGCCCACGGTCAGGCCCAGCTCGGCGGCGACCTGCTCGGCCCGCTCCTCCAGGTCGGCGCCGCCGAGGGCGAGCCAGCGCTCCAGGGACTCGGAGTACGCGTCGTCCGCGCCCGGCGCTCCCGCGACCAGGGCCTCGGTCGCCTCGTCCATGGTGCGCTGGGCGTCGGCGACGCCGGTGCGGCGGGCCAGGAACGCGGCCACCGTCTCGCCGTCGCGGCGCTCGGGCTCCTGCGGGAGGTGGCCGACGGTGGCGGTGGGCGGGGAGAGCCGCAGCTCGCCCTCCTCCGGGCGGTCGAGCCCGGCGAGCAGGCGGAGCAGGGAGGATTTGCCCGCGCCGTTGACTCCGACGAGACCGATCACGTCACCGGGGGCGACGACGAGGTCGAGCCCGGCGAAGAGCGTGCGGTCGCCGTGTCCGGCGGCGAGGTCCTTGGCGACGAGAGTGGCAGTCATCAGGGTGCCGATCCTAGTCTCCGGCTCTCCGTGCCCGTCGCCCTGCACCCCTGGCCTTCGGTTTCCGGTGTCCTTTAGCGTCCACGCAGTGGCAGGGTGCACCGATGCGACAGGAGTGACCGAGATGGCGGATGTGGCCGTGGTGGCGGATGTGACCGTGGTGGGCGGCGGGGTCGTCGGTCTCACCACCGCCGTGACACTGGCGGAGCGCGGGCTGCGGGTGCGGGTCTGGTCGCGCGATCCGGCCGGGGCGACGACGTCGGCGGTGGCGGGGGCCCTGTGGTGGCCGTACCGGATCGAGCCGGCGGAACGGGTGGGCGACTGGTCGCTGGAGACGCTGGCGGTCTACGAGGAGCTGTCGGCCGCCCCGGAGGAGACCGGCGTACGGCTGGTGGCGGGGCTGCACGGAGGGGAGCGGTTCGCGGCGCTGGGCGGCTGGGCGGCGGGGCTGAAGGACGCGGTGGAGGTGCCCGAAGGGCTGCGGGTGACACTGCCGCTGCTGGACATGCCCGTCCACCTGGCATGGCTGGAGCGGCGGCTGGCGGCGGCGGGCGGAGAGGTGGAGCGGCGGGCGGTGACGGGGTTCGGCGAGGTGGCGGAGCGGAGCCCGGTGGTGGTGAACTGCACGGGTCTGGGGGCGCGCGAGCTGGTGCCCGACGCCGGGATGCGGCCGGTGCGGGGGCAGCTGGTCGCGGTGGAGAACCCGGGGATCGAGGAGTGGTACACCGAGGCGGATCCGGCGTCGGCCGCGACGACGTACTTCTTCCCGCAGCCGGGCCGGCTGGTGCTGGGCGGTACGGCCGAGGCGGACGATCCGCGCACGGAGCCCGCCCCGGACACGGCTCGGGAGATCGTGGCGCGGTGTGCGCGGATCCGGCCGGAGATCGCCGGCGCCCGGGTACTCGGGCACCGGGTGGGGCTGCGTCCGGCGCGGGATGCCGGGGTACGGATCACGGCGGAGGCGCTGCCGGGCGGCGGTCTGCTGGTGCACAACTACGGGCACGGCGGCGCGGGTGTGACCGTGGCCTGGGGATGCGCGCGGGCGGCGGCGGCGCTGGTGGGCTGACCCGGGGGGGCGGGGTCGGAGGGAGCGGGCCCCGCCCGATGGGACCGGGGACACCACAACCGGAGCCAGAAGCCCGGTGCCCGGAACCTGGGACACGGGTGCCGGAGCCTGGCGCCTGGTGCCTGGTGCCTGGTGCCAGGGACACGCAGCCCGGATCCTGGTGTCGGGGACAGCAGAACCGGAGCCCGCGGCCGTTCGGTGGTCGCGGGCTCCGGAGCGGATGTGCGGTTCCGCGATCAGTCGGAGGGGCGCTTCATCCGGGGTCGTGGTGCCCGGTCAGGTGGCGTCGGGCTTGTGACGCTCGTCCGTGATCGTCGTGACCGTCGTGGCCCCGGGGCCGATACGGATCTCGAAGTCGCCGTCGTACTTGGCGTGCCCCTCGATCACCGCGGACTCGACCGCCTCCACGCCGAACTCCTGCCGGACGATCTGCGGGTCCCTGCGCAGGTCCCGCATCAGCGCCACGCACATCCCGATCATCACGAGGGTGAACGGAGCGGCGACCAGGATGGTGAGGTTCTGGAGCCCCTGGAGCGCGTTCTCCTCGCCCTCGCCGATGAGCAGCATGATCGCGGCCACGGCCCCGGTCACGACACCCCAGAAGATGACGACCCACTTGGTCGGTTCGAGGACGCCCTTCTGCGAGAGGGTGCCCATGACGATCGAGGCGGCGTCCGCGCCGGAGACGAAGAAGATGCCGACCAGGATCATCACCAGGAGGCTCGTCAGGGTGGCGATCGGGAACTCCTGGAGGACGCCGAACAGCTGCGCCTCCGGGGTGTCGGCACCGGCGAGCTTCCCGGCCTCGTCCAGCCTCATGGCCGAGCCGCCGAAGACGGCGAACCAGATCAGGCTGACCGTGCTGGGCACCAGGATGACGCCGCCGACGAACTGACGGATCGTCCGGCCGCGGCTGATCCTGGCGATGAACATGCCGACGAAGGGCGTCCAGGAGATCCACCAGGCCCAGTAGAAGACCGTCCAGCCGCCGAGCCAGTCGGCCACGTCACCGCCGCCGGTCGCTTCGGTGCGTCCGGCGAGCTGCCCCAGGTCGGTGATATACGCGCCGAGGGATGTGGGCACCAGGTCGAGCACGAAGATCGTGGGACCGGCGATGAAGACGAACAGGACGAGAAGGAGGGCCAGCACCATGTTGATGTTGGACAGCCACTGGATGCCCTTCTCGACTCCGGAGACCGCGGAGGCGACGAAGGCGACGGTCAGGACGGCGATGATGGCGACGAGAAGTCCGGTGCCGGCCTTCTCCAGCCAGTCCAGTTCCTGGATGCCGCTGCCGATCTGGAGCGCGCCGAGGCCCAGGGAGGCCGCCGAACCGAACAGGGTGGCGAAGATGGCCAGGATGTCGATGAAGCGGCCGAAGCCGCCGTGCGCGTGACGCTTGCCGATCAGCGGCTCGAAGACCGCGCTGATCGTCTGCCGCCGGCGCATCCGGTAGGCGCTGTAGGCGATGGCGAGCCCGACCACCGCGTAGATGGCCCAGGGGTGCAGCGTCCAGTGGAAGAGCGTGGTCGCCATCGCCGTCTGCATGGCCTCGGCCGAGTCGCCGGGGTCGGTGCCCGGCGGTGGGGTACGGAAGTGGGCGAGGGGCTCGGCCACGCCCCAGAACATCAGTCCGATGCCCATACCGGCGCTGAACATCATCGCGATCCAGGAGATGGTCCGGAATTCCGGCTGCTCGCCCTCCTGGCCGAGGCAGATCTTGCCGTACCGGCTGATGGCCAGCCACAGGGCGAAGATGACGAAGGCCGACGCGGTCAGTATGAAGGCCCAGCCACCGTTGTGAATCAGCCCCTTGAGCAGCTTGCCGGAGGCGCTCTCCAGGGATTCGGTGGCGGTCGCACCCCAGACGACGAAGGCGAGGGTGAGGACCGCCGTGACTCCGAACACCACCCGGTCGGTGGTCGGAGTTCTGGTACTGACCGGGTCGGGGGGAAGGTCCGCCGTGACCGACAGCACTTCCTTCCCGCCCGTTGTGAGGTCGTCGTGCGACACGAGTGGCACCTTTCAGCAAGTCTGAAAAACGATCTCTGTAGGCAGTACAACACTTGCCCAGGATCTCGAAGGATCAACAAGCGGTATCGGACTGACCGTTTGTGATGTGATAGGTCGCTCGCTGATCGAGAACGAGGGGGATCAGGCTCCGGGCGGGCTGACGCAAGGGCACATATGCGCCACTCCCGTCGGGTCGGGACCGGATGCCATGCAGGGCCAGCCGGTCCTTCACCAGGGCGTACCGGGCCGCGTCCAGCCGGTAGCCGCACGGCGGATCGGCGAGGATCTCGGCGGGCTCGGCCGGGTCGTTGTCGGCTCCGCCGAGGTACACGGGCCCCCGGTCGGCGAGGCCGGTCAGGCGCGAGAAGGCGGTGGCTGCCTTGAGCCGGACGCGCTGCTCGTCGGTGAAGTCGAAGAGACCGCCGAGCGCGGTCCGCTGGGACTGGACCCTGCGCCGGTGGTTGAGCGCCGGATCCGCCTTCTCCGCGTCGCTCAGCGCGTCGACCCGGGACTCGATGAGCAGGCCGACGGCGTGCTTGAGGCCGGAGGCGTTACGCAGGATGCGTTCCTGGCCGTCGCCGGCGACCTGCTTGACGGGCTCCCCGGTGGCCGGGTCGGTCCAGATGCCGTAGTGGCCGCTGCTGTAGCCGCCCGCCGTCGCGGCGGGGCGGACATAGCGCTCGGAGAGGGTTCGCGAGACGTCGTGGACCCGGTCGTCGACGTTGAGGTTCCGCGGCCAGAGGGCGAACAGGTCCTTGTCGTAGTACGGCGGGGTCGCACCGTACTCGTGCAAGTCGTAGATCACCTGCGGCCGTTCGTCGCGCACGACGGCGGCGATGGTCCGCGCCTCGGCGGTCTCCAGGGCGATGTGGTCGCGGTTGACGTCGACCCCGTCACCGTTGCCGCGGGTGTCGGCGGCGCGTCCGTCGGGGTTGGCCGTGGGCAGTACCAGCAGGGTCGTCCGGGCCAGGAAGGCGCGGGTCGCCCGGTCCTGGGCGAAGGCCAGGTCGCGGACCGTGGTCAGACAGGCCTCGCGCCCGGCGGGCTCGTCCCCGTGCTGGCTGCAGATCAGCAGCACCCCGGTGTTCCCGGTGCGCTCCTGGCCGACGCGTACGAGCCGGAGGGGGCGGCCCTGCCCGGTCGTGCCGACGCGGTCCACCGAGACCCGGTCACTCCCCCGGTCCACCGCGGCGAGGAAGGACCGTTCCTCCGCCTCGCCGGTCCAGCGGGCCCCCTCGCTCGTCTCGAACCCGGTGCGCGGCGGGCGGGGCGCGGCCTCGGCGGGAACGATGGCGAACGGGAGGGCCAGCGCGGCGAGCGTCGCCGCCACCGCCGTCCGGCGCATCGCCCTCACTCCGCGAACCGGGGGCACGGACTCCGGCCGGTCTTCTGCGGCGACCGGTGCGAGCCACGGGTGCGGGCTGAGCATGCGGAGTGCGTGAGCGACGCGAGGGATCATCAGCGGCTGCCTCCCGGGACCTGTGGGGCGGGCACGGCAATGCCCGTCGACCTGTCGGCGATGTGCGGACGTTACCCCGGTCAACTCCCGTGCAACAGGGGGCGATCACTCCCCTTCTCATTCCCCTCCTCGCTGCCGCCCGCACTGCCGTCCGGTGACGTGGAAGGGCGACCGTGTGACGGAGTGTCCGGAATGGGCCCGTCCGACGGAAACGGGGGCTACGACGTCTCCCTACCACCTGCGGCCGACGTACCGTCCGGGACCGACCTGCGGAGAGGCACCGCGACGATCCTCGCCACCACCACGCAGAAACCGACCCGCTTCGACCTCGACCACGGACTCGACGTCTCCGTGGTGCGGGTGAACGGCAGGAAGGCCCGCCACGCCACGAGCGGCGACCACGGGCTGGAGGTCACTCCTGCTCAGGCTCTGCCGGGGCCGGCCTGTCCGACGACGCGCACCCCGTTCCGGAGGGTGAAGCCGGACGACCCGGTCCCTGGTTCTGGAAGGGGAAGTCGGGCGACCAGATCCTGGCGATCACGCGGCTTCCCCGGGCGGGACGACAGCGGCCACGAGCGCTGCGGACAGCCGTACGCACGGACACCGGGACCACCGGAGCGGCGGGAGCTGAGCTGCTCCCGGGCCCCCGGCGCTTTCGCACGGCCGCAACGCCGGGGGCGCGGGCCGGCTCAGCCCGTGGACGCGGCCGCACGCAGGGCGGCGCGGGCCGCCCGTGCCCGGGGCAGATACCGCAGCCGCTCGGGGAGGACGGGGACGACGACCCGCAGGACCGCGCACATCCGGCGCAGCCGCTTCTCCTGGCCGGCGCTCCACGGCAGCCCGATGGCCGCACGGGCGTCGGGCGGCATGAGCCCGATGGTGACGAACCGCCGGAAGCGGGCCAGGGTCGGCAGCAGCACCGGCCACAGCGCCCGCAGCAGCAGCCGGAGCGGCCACGGCCCCCGGTCCGGCGGCGGTACGGGCTGGTCGACGTCGACCAGTTCACGCACCACGGTCGTCGCCTCGATCTCCCCGGCGAGCATCTGCTCCCAGTAGGGCCAGAACTCCTCGATGGTCTGGGGCATGTCCCGGTCGTGGATGCCCAGAATCCGGCCGACCTGGAGCCACTCCCGGTACAGGGCACGCTCCTGGGCAGGGCTCATGGGCCGGATCAGATAGCGGGCCGCGTGCTGGTAGACGGGGAAGCCGGTGGCGTGCACCCAGGCGTAGTTGGCGGGCGTCAGGGCGTGGTAGCGGCGGCCCCTGGTGTCGGTGCCCTGGATGGTGCGGTGCAGCCGGCGCAGCCGGCGGCCCTCCTCGGCGGCCTCCGCTCCGCCGTACACCCAGAGCTGGAGCGAGCGCAGCGAGCGTTCGCCGCGTCCCCACGGATCCGTGCGGAAGACGGAGTGCTCGTCCACTCCGGCGCCGACGGCCGGGTGAGCGACCTGGAGGGTGAGGGCGGCGGGCAGCATCAGCAGGGCTCGGATGTCGCCGGACAGGCTCCAGAGCACGCCGCCGGGCGGGGGCGGCTCGGGGTCCCTCGTGCTGCTCATCCGGTGCTCCCACGGTCCCGGCGGGCCTGCCGTGCGCTGCCCGTCCTCCACCTCTCCATGATCCCTCGCACCCGGGAGGACCGTGGGGGCGGGGTCCGGGGGCGGGGTCCGGGGACGGGGTCCGGGGACGGGGTCCGGGGGCGGGCTCGGGTCCGCCGGTGCCCGGTCAGTCGTGGTCGTACACCGTCACCGGTATGCCGGCGGATATCAGGCGTCGCTCGATCAGCGGCTCGATCCGGGCCCACTTGCCGCCCGCGAGCCCGCAGCCGATTCGGGGCATACGGACCGATGCCCCGAGCCCGCCCGCCCGGACGGCCACCGCGCCGAGCGCCGCGTCGATGGCCTCGTACCGCACGGGCACTCCTTTGCTGCCGGTGCGCATGCCCCGCTGGCCGATCATGTTGACCACCCACAGAAAGGGACCCACCTGCACGAACTGCGCCGCGCCGAGAGCGAAGTCGTTGTCCGCGCGCTCGCGGTGCCAGCGGCGGTAGGCGGCCTCGGGCCCCGGACAGCGGCGCGAGAGGGCCAGGACGAAGCCCTTGCCCCAGCCGCCCAGGTCGTTGCAGACGTGGACGATCAGCTTGACGCCCTTGCCCTGCGGGGCGGTGGCGTCCCCCCGTACATAAGTGATCTCCGACATGACCTCACCGTACGGGCCGCCACTGACAACGGTCCGGGGTGGACGGCGCGGCCCCGGTGGCGGACACTTTCACAGTAATGGTGAGACACCGGCACTGTCCGACACGAGGGTTCGACCGCGGGGAGCAGAGATGGCGACGGGGACCGACGAGCCGACGCTCACGGTGGACGAGCTGGCGGCCCGCGCCGGGGTCACCGTGCGCACCGTGCGGTTCTACAGCACCCGGGGCCTGTTGCCGCCCCCGGTCATCGGGCCCCGCCGGGTCGGGCACTACGGGCCGGACCACCTCTCGCGGCTCGCGCTGATCGAGGAGCTCCAGCAGCAGGGCATGACGCTGGCCGCGATCGAACGGTATCTGGAGCAGTTGCCGCCCGACCTGAGCGCCCACGATCTGGCGATCCACCGGGCCCTCGTCGCGTCCTGGGCGCCGGACAACACCGAGGACTTCTCCCGGGCCGAGCTGGAGCGACGGGCCGGGCGCGCGTTGTCGGAGGCGGATGTGGAGCGGCTGGCGGCGATGGGGGTGCTGGTGCGGCCGCAGGAGGACGGGGCTGCGTACCGGGTGGATTTGGGGCTGCTGCGGCTCGGAGTGGAGCTGCTGGACGTGCCGATCGCGCACGAGACGATCCTGGCGGCGCGGACCGTCCTGCTGGAGCACACCCGCTCGGCCGCCCAGGAGATGACCCGGCTGTTCCGGGACGAGGTGTGGAATCCCTACCGGGAGCGCGAGGGCGACCCGGAGCATGTGGCGGCGATGAAGTCACTGTCCGCCGATATGCAACCGATCGTGGTGCAGGCGTTGGTGACGGCCTTTCAGCGATCCCTGAAGGAGGAGCTGCGGGCCGCGTTCACCGCCGAGTGAGGGTGAACGCGGCCCGCGACAGCACCGGTCGGCGCCTCAGTCGTGGAAGGTCTCGCCCCGCTCCGCCTTCCGCACGAGCAGCGCGGGCGGCAGGAAACGGTCTCCGTAGCGCTCGGCGAGTTCCCGGGCGCGGGCCACGAAGCCGGGCAGGCCGCCCTCGTACCCGTTGATGTACTGGAGGACGCCGCCGGTCCACGGCGGGAAGCCGATGCCCATGATGGAGCCGATGTTGGCGTCGGCGACGGAGGTGAGGACGTTCTCCTCCAGGCAGCGGACGCTGTCCAGGGCCTCGGAGAAGAGCATCCGCTCCTTCATGTCCTCGAAGGGCACAGCGGCGCCGGGCTTGGCGAAGTGCTCGCGCAGGCCGGGCCAGAGGCCGGTGCGCCTGCCGTCCTCGTCGTAGTCGTAGAAGCCCGCGCCGCCGCTGCGCCCCGGGCGGCCGAACTCGTCGACCATCCGGTCGATGACCTCGTCGGAGGGGTGTCCGGGCCAGTTTCCGCCGGCCTCCTCCACCGCGCGCTTCGTCTCGTTGCGGATCTTGCGCGGCAGGGTCAGGGTCAGCTCGTCCATCAGGGAGAGCACCTTGGCCGGGTAGCCGGACTGCGCGGCGGCCTGCTCGACCGACGCGGGCTCGACGCCCTCGCCGACCATGGCGACGCCTTCGTTGATGAACTGGCCGATGACGCGCGAGGTGAAGAAGCCACGCGAGTCGTTGACGACGATCGGCGTCTTCTTGATCCGGCGCACCAGGTCGAAGGCGCGGGCGAGTGCCTCGTCGCCGGTGCGCTCGCCCTTGATGATCTCGACGAGCGGCATCTTGTCGACGGGCGAGAAGAAGTGCAGCCCGATGAAGTCGACGGGGCGCGAGACGCCTTCGGCGAGGACGGTGATCGGGAGGGTGGAGGTGTTGGAGCAGAGCAGCGCGTCCGGCTCGATGACGTCCTGGATCTCCTGGAACACCTTGTGCTTGAGGGCGGTGTCCTCGAAGACGGCCTCGATCACCGCGTCGCAGCCCGCGAGGTCGGCAGCGTCGCCGGTCGGCGTGATCCGGGCCAGCAGTTCGTCGCGCTTCGCCTCGGTCGTACGGCCCCGGGAGAGCGCCTTGGCGAGCAGCTTCTCGCTGTACGCCTTGCCCTTGGCGGCCGCCTCGGTGGAGACGTCCTTGAGGACGACGTCGATCCCGGCCTTGGCGCAGGAGTAGGCGATGCCCGCGCCCATCATCCCGGCACCGAGGACGGCCACCTTGCGGACGGGGCGTTCGGGGATGCCCTTGGGGCGGTTGGCACCGGAGTTGACGGCCTGGAGGTCGAAGAAGAACGCCTGGATCATGTTCTTGGCGACCTGGCCGGTGACCAGCTCGGTGAAGTACCGGGCCTCGATGGTCAGGGCGGTCTCGAAGTCGACCTGGGAGCCCTCGACGGCCGCCGCCAGGATGTTGCGCGGCGCGGGCATCGGCGCGCCCGCGAGCTGCTTCTTCAGGTTGGCGGGAAAGGCCGGCAGGTTGGCGGCGAAGCGCGGGCTGGACGGGGTGCCGCCGGGGATCCGGTAGCCCTTGACGTCCCAGGGCTGCCGCGACTCGGGGTTCGCGTCGATGAAGGCGCGGGCCCTTTCGAGCATCTCCTCGCGGGTGGCGGCGACTTCGTGGACGAGACCGTTCTCCAGGGCCCGCCGCGGGGTGTACTGGGTGCCCTGGAGCAGCACCTTGAGCAGCGCGTCGGCGATGCCCATGAGGCGTACGGTCCGGGTGACGCCGCCACCGGCCGGGAGCAGGCCGAGGGTGACCTCGGGCAGGCCGATGCGGGAGCCGGGCGCGTCGAGGGCGACGCGGCGGTGGGAGGCGAGCGCGATCTCGTAACCACCGCCGAGGGCAGCGCCGTTGATGGCGGCGACGACGGGCTTGCCGAGGGTCTCGATGCGGCGCAGCGAGCGCTTGATCGCGTTGCCGGTGTCGAACGCGGCCTGGGCGTTCTCGGGGCCGACCTTGATCATGTCCTTGAGGTCGCCGCCGGCGAAGAAGGTCTTCTTGGCGGAGGTGTAGATGATGCCGCGGATCGTGTCCTTCTCGGCCTCGGCGCGGTCCGCGACGGCCGCGATGGAGTCCTTGAAGGCCTGGTTCATCGTGTTGGCGGACTGGTCGGGGTCGTCGAGGACGAGGGTGACGACGCCGGTCTCGTCCTGTTCCCAGCGGATGGTCGTGCTCTCGGTCATGTCGGTGTCTTCTCCGTAAGCAGGTGGGGCCGGGCCAGGTCAGAGGCGTTCGACGACGGTCGCGACGCCCATGCCGCCGCCGACGCAGAGGGTGACCAGGCCGAACTGCTGGTCGCGGCGCTCCAGTTCGTCGATGACGGTGCCGAGGATCATCGCGCCGGTCGCACCGAGGGGGTGGCCCAGCGCGATGGCGCCGCCGTTGACGTTGACCTTGTCCAGGGAGAGGCCCATGTCCTTGACGAAGCGCAGGACGACTCCGGCGAAGGCTTCGTTGATCTCGACGAGGTCGATGTCGTCGATGGTCAGCCCGGCCTTGGCGAGCGCCTTGCGGGTGGCGGGCGCGGGGCCGGTGAGCATGATGGTGGGCTCGGAGCCGGAGACGGCGGCGGAGACGATACGGGCGCGCGGGGTCAGCCCGTAGCGCTCGCCGATCTCCTTCGAGCCGATCGCGACGAGGGCCGCGCCGTCCACGATGCCGGAGGAGTTGCCCGCGTGGTGGACGTGGTCGATCTTCTCGACCCAGTGGTACTTCTGCAGGGCCACCGCGTCGAAGCCGCCCATCTCGCCGATGCCCGCGAAGGACGGCTTGAGGCCGGCGAGGGAGTCGGCGGTGGTGCCGGGGCGCAGGTGCTCGTCGTGGTCGAGGACGAGCAGGCCGTTGCGGTCCTTGACCGGGACGACGGAGCGGTCGAAGCGGCCGTCCTTCCAGGCGGCGGCGGCGCGCTCCTGGGAGAGCGCTGCGTACTCGTCGACGTCGCGGCGGCTGAAGCCCTCGATGGTGGCGATGAGGTCGGCGCCGATGCCCTGCGGGGCGAAGCCGGTCTCGAAGCTGGTCATCGGGTCCATCGCCCAGGCTCCGCCGTCGGAGCCCATCGGCACCCGGGACATCGATTCGACGCCACCGGCCAGGACGAGGTCCTCCCAGCCCGAACGGACCTTGGCTGCCGCCAGGTTGACCGCTTCCAGGCCCGAGGCACAGAAGCGGTTCTCCTGGACCCCGGCGACCGAGTCGGGCAGGCCCGCCGCGATGGCGGCGATGCGGGCGATGTCCGAGCCCTGGTCGCCGAGCGGGCTGACGACACCGAGGACGATGTCGTCGATGGCGGCCGGGTCGAGGTCCGGGAAGCGGCCCCGGATCTCGTGGATGAGGCCGACGACCAGGTCGATCGGCTTGGTGCCGTGCAGGGCGCCGTTGGCCTTGCCGCGGCCGCGCGGGGTGCGGATCGCGTCGTAGACGAATGCTTCGGTACTCAAGACAGCTGCCTTTCGAGGGTGGTTGTCGGCCCGGTACGGGGGCTCAGGCGAGCAGCGAGCGACCGATGATCTCCTTCATGATCTCGGTCGTGCCGCCGTAGATGGTCTGGATGCGGCCGTCGGCGAACGCCTTGGCCACCTTGTACTCGCTCATGTAGCCGTAGCCTCCGTGGAGTTGGAGGCAGCGGTCGGCGACCCGCTTCTGCAGTTCGGTGGCCCACCACTTGGCCATGGAGGCGTGCACGGCGTCCAGTACGCCGTCCGAGTGGTCGACGATGCACCGGTCGAGGAAGCTCCGGGTGACGGCGCATTCGGTGGCCATCTCGGCGATCTCGAAGCGGATGTGCTGGAGCTTGGAGAGCGGGCGCCCGAAGGCCTCGCGCTCCTTGACGTACTGGGTGGTGATCTCCAGCAGGTGTTCGGCGGCGGCGATCCCGGCGACCGCTATGCCCATGCGCTCCTGGGCCAGATTGGTCATCAGGTGGACGAACGCGCCGTCGAGTTCGCCGAGGAGGTTCTCCTTGGGGACGCGGACGTCGTTGAAGAACAACTCGGCGGTGTCCTGGGACTTCTGGCCGATCTTGTCGAGGTTGCGGCCCCGCTCGAAGCCCGCCGCCCCGCGTTCGACGACGATCAGCGACAGGCCCTTGGCCCCGCCCTCCGGGGTGGTCTTCGCGACGACGACGACCAGGTCGGCGAGGATCCCGTTGGAGATGAAGGTCTTGGAGCCGTTGAGCAGCCAGTGGTCGCCCTTGTCCTCGGCGGTGGTCCGGATGCCCTGGAGGTCGGAGCCCGCGCCCGGCTCGGTCATCGCGATGGCGGTGATGGTCTCGCCGGAGCAGAAGCCGGGGAGCCAGCGCCGCTTCTGCTCGTCGGTGGCCAGCCCGGTGAGGTAGGGGCCGATGATGTCGTTGTGCAGGCCGATCGCGAGTCCGGCGGCCCCGGCCCGGGTGAACTCCTCGGCGAGGACCGCGCTGTAGCGGAAGTCGTCGCTGCCGCCGCCGCCGTACTCCTCGGGGACGGCGAGGCCGAGCAGCCCCGCGCGGCCGGCGGCGAGCCAGGCCTCGCGCGCGACGATGCCGTCCTGCTCCCACTGCTCGTAGTACGGAAGGACCTCCTTGGCCAGGAAGGCCCGGACGGTCTCGCGGAACGCGTCGTGCTCCTCGGTGAAGATCTGCCGTTGCACGGGGTCTCCTAGGGGGTGTCGGGTGAGTCGGCGGGGCGCAGCGCCGGGACGTCCCAGTCGGCGGCGACGGCGGCCGTGTCGGCGCCGGGCCGCGCGGGCCCGCCGCGTACGGAGACGGGGGTGGCGGAGAACCGCGGGGCGGGGGCGGGCTGGGTGAGGCCGCTGTGCTCGACGAAGGTGGCGCGGGCGGCGAGATGCGGGTGGTGCGGCGCTTCGGTGAGCGAGAGCACGGGGGCCACGCAGGCGTCGGTGCCGTCGAACACCTCGGTCCACTCGGCGCGCGTACGGGTCAGGAACCGCTCGGTGACGGCGGCGCGCAGCTCGTCCCAGCGGGCGAGGTCCCACCGGTCGGGAAAGGCGTCCGCGAGACCGAGGAGGCCGGTGAACTCCGCGTAGAACCGCCCCTCCAGCGGGCCGACCGCCATGTGGCCGCCGTCGGACGTGGCGTAGGTGCCGTAGAACGGGCAGCCGCCGTCGAGCAGATTCGTGCCGCGCCGGTCCTGCCAGCTTCCGGCGGCCAGCATGCCGTGGATCATCGTGGCGAGGTGGGCGGCGCCGTCCACGATGGCGGCGTCGACGACCTGGCCCTCACCGTGGGCGCGGGCGTGCTGGAGGGCGGCGAGGACGCCGACGACGAGATAGAGCGAGCCGCCCGCGTAGTCGCCGACCAGGTTGGCCGGGACGATGGGAGCCTCGTCCGGTTTGCCGATCATGGACAGGGTGCCGGTCAGCGCGAGGTACGCGATGTCGTGTCCGGCCCGCTCGGCGAGCGGCCCGTCCTGGCCCCAGCCGGTCATCCGGCCGTAGACGAGCTTCGGGTTGCGGGCGAGGCAGGCGTCGGGCCCGACGCCGAGGCGTTCGGCGACGCCGGGGCGGTAGCCCTCGACCAGGATGTCGGCGCGTTCGGCGAGGTCCAGGACGCGGGCCGGTCCCTCGTCGCTCTTGAGGTCCAGGAGGACGGAGCGCTTGTTGCGGTTGGTGAGGTCGGACGCGGGGTCGATGCCGATCCCCGCGCCGCCGGGCCGGTCGACGCGTACGACATCGGCCCCGAGGTCCGCCAGCAGCATCGCGGCGAACGGGCCGGGGCCGATGCCCGCCAGCTCGACGACCCGGACGCCGGTCAGCGGACCGTGGCCGGGCCTTGGGCCTTTCGCCATCTGTGAGCCCCCCAGGGGTGTGACACAACCGATGTAACATCAATGATGCTAAGAACGCGCCCGGCTCCGCACAACCCCTCGGGCCGAGCAAGCGCTTAGTTCTTCCTCTCGATCCTCTCGTATCCGGCCCGCCCGGCCGGGCGCCGCCACGTCGCTCTCCGCTACCCTCTGCCTGCCACGTCGGCACCCGGCTCGCAGCGGAGGTACTCGTGAACAGGCAGCATGACGCGACACGCCCCTTGGACGTCGTCCTCTTCGGCGCCACCGGCTTCGTGGGGACGCTCACGGCCGAGTATCTGGCGGCCCACGCGCCCGCCGGCCTCCGCTGGGCGCTGGCCGGCCGCAGCCGGACCAAGCTGGAGCGACTGCGCGAGCGGCTGACCGCGATCGCACCGGGCTGCGCGGAGCTGCCGCTGATGGAGACCGACGCGGACGACGCGGACGCGCTCGCCGAACTGGCCGCCTCCACCCGGGTGGTGGCCACGACGGTGGGGCCGTACATCCGTTACGGCGAGAAGCTCGTCGCGGCCTGCGCGGAGGCCGGAACGGACTACGCGGACCTCACGGGCGAGGCGGAGTTCATCGACCGGACGTATCTGGAGCACGACGCACGGGCCCGCGAGACGGGGGCGCGCATCGTGCACGCCTGCGGCTTCGACTCCGTCCCCCACGATCTGGGGGCCTACTACACCGTCAAGCAGCTGCCCGAGGACGTGCCCCTGACCGTCGACGGCTTCGTCCGCACCGACGCGGTGTTCTCCGGCGGGACGTTCGCCTCGGCGCTGACCGCGATGGGCCGGGGGCCGCAGATGCTGGCCGCCGCCCGGGAGCGCCGGCTGCACGAGCCGCGCCTGGTGGGCCGGCGCGTCCGCACCCCGGCGGGCTCCCCGCACTTCAGCGGGTCCACCGGCGCGTGGGCGCTGCCGCTGCCGACGGTGGACCCGACGATCGTGGGCCGCTCCGCACGGGCCCTGGAACGGTACGGCCCCGACTTCCGCTACCGGCACTTCGCCTCGGTCAAGACCCTGCCGATGGCCCTCGGCGCCCCCGTGGCGATCGGCGCACTGGTGGCAGCCGCGCAGGTGGAGGGCGTACGGGAATGGCTGATGGGGCGTTACGAGCCGGGGCAGGGGCCGGATCAGGAGCGCCGCGAGCGGAGCTGGTTCACCCTCCGCTTCGTCGGCGCGGGCGGCGGGCGGCGCGTCTTCACCGAGGTGTCCGGCGGCGACCCGGGTTACGGCGAGACGGCGAAGATCCTCGCCGAGTCGGCGGTGTGCCTGGCCCTGGACGAGCTGCCGGAGACCTCCGGGCAGGTCACCACGGCGGTGGCCATGGGCGACGCGCTGCTGGAGCGGCTGACGGCGGCGGGGCTGCGGTTCCGGGTGGCGGCGGTGCGCTAGCGGACGGGCCCGGGGTGGACCGGGGGCGTCTAGAAGATCCAGTTGGCCAGTGTGTAGAGCATCGCACCCAGCCAGACGAGCCCGACGCCGCCGCCGAGGACGGCGCCGAGCACCGCGCGGCGCTGGGCCGGGTCGAGGGGCGTGGCGCGAATGGCTGTGCGAGAGGTGTTCATACGTGTCAGCCTGCCGAGCCGGGCGGTTCCGCGCCATCCGTACAGGTACTCAGTTGCAGGACTGTTCCACGCCCGGGACCGTCACGGGGCCGGCGGCAGCTGTTCGCGTACCCACACGGGGTCCGGGTTGGTGTGCGGCCGGTCCGCCACGAGCACGGTCGGCACGGTCTCGTCGCCGCCGTTGGCCGCCCGCACCTCGGCCGCTCCCGCCGGATCGCGCCAGATGTCGACCCAGTGCAGCCGGGAGGCGTCGCGGCCCAGTCGGAGGCGGAGCCGCAGGCAGTACGTGCAGCCCGGACGCCAGTAGACGACCGGGCAGCCGTCGGCCGCGCTGCGCCGCCGGGCCTCGGCTGCGGGGACCGGCCTCGGGAAGACCAGGGGCGAGTTCACCCCGGCGAACAGCACGAACAGCACCAGGGGCACGGCCGCCATGACGGGGTCGCCCCTGAGGGTGAGCCCCGTCGCGACGACCGCGCCGCTGAGCACCAACAGGACCGGCAGTCTCCACACACGCGTCATGACGACGCACGCTACTCCGCGCGGCCCCGCTCATCGAGGGGGCCGCCCGCCCGGAGGCTCCCGGCCCGCGTCAGGCGGTCGCTTCCCGCAGGGTCTGCCGGCACAGGGCGTCCGCCCGGCGGGTGCTCTCGGGCTGACGGTAGCGGCCGGCGAGGCGGAGGGTGTGGGCGCAGGCGTTGTCGAGGCTGATGCGGTGACCGACCGAGACGAACACCGGGTTGGTGTTCTCCTGGGTGCGCAGCGCCCGCCCGACGACCTCCTCGCCGTCCAGCAGCGGGGAGAAGTCGCCGCGCCGGGGGCCGGGGGCCTCGTACGTGAACGTGAACGGGTTCTTGCCGACGCCGATCACCGGGAGCCCGGTGAGCACGCCCAGGTGGCTGGCGAGTCCGAAACGGCGCGGGTGCGCGAGACCGTAGCCGTCGCAGATGACGAGACCCGGGTCGACGCTCAGCCCCTCCAGGGCCTCCAGCGCCGTCGGGATCTCCCGGAAGGCCAGCAGCCCGGGGACGTAAGGGAAGGTGATCCGGCCGACTGCGGTGGCCTCGTCGACCGTCTCCAGGGTCACGGCGTCCAGCACCACGGCCGCCGCGACGACGACGTCCTTCACGTCGTCGTAGGCCACGTCCACGCCGGTGACCAGCCCTGTTCCGGGTTCCGGCCCCGCCTCGTCCAGGATCACCCGGCCGCGCAGCCGGTCCTGGATCGCCCGGCCCTCGGCTTCGTCGGCGGGGGTCTCATGGGCGGGGGTGGGGGAGGTCGTCATGCCCGGAAGCTTATGCGGTGACGGGACCCGCGACGGTCACACGGTGTGCGGCGGGACCTCGGAGCGGGCGGCCGGAATCCCGTAGCCTGACGATCATGTTCGTACTCGAATTGACCTACACGGCGCCGGTCGAACGCGTCGACGCGCTGATGCGGGAGCACATCGCCTGGCTCGACGAGCAGTACGCGGCGGGCGTCTTCATCGCCTCGGGCCGCAAGAACCCCCGGGACGGCGGAGTCATCCTGGCCGCCGGGGAGGACCGGGCGGCGATCGAGGAGATCGCGGCGGCCGATCCCTTCGCCGAGCACGGTGTGTGCGCGTACCGGATCACCGAGTTCATCGCCACCAGGACGGCGCCCGGACTTGAGCCGTACCGGCAGCAGTCGCCGTAGCGGGCGGCCGGGCCCGCCCGGTCCTCGGCCGGCCCCGGCCGATGAGTTTCCGGGGTGGGGCCGGTCTGCACGGGTATGGAGACGTACACACTCAGGACAGCCGGCGCCGACCTCGTCCACGACGTTCGCGGGCCCCTGCCGACCGCCGACGGCCGCCCGCCGTTGTTCATGATCGGGCAGCCGATGGACGCCACCGGGTTCGTCGCGCTCGCGGCTCGCTTTCCGGAGCGGACCGTTCTCACCTACGACCCGCGGGGCCTCGGCCGCAGCACCCGCAAGGACGGGCGGACCGACCACACCCCGGAGACCCAGGCCGACGATCTGCACGCCGTCATCGAAGCGCTCGGGCCTGTCGAGATGTTCGCCAGCAGCGGTGGGGCGGTCACCGCGCTCGCCCTCGTGGCGCGCCACCCCGGTGATGTGACCACCCTCGTCGCGCATGAGCCGCCGCTCATCACGCTCACCCCGGACGGCCCGGCGGCCGTCCGCGCGCGGGCCGGGGTCCGGGACGCGTACGAGAAGCGGGGGTGGGGCGCCGGGATGGCCGCGTTCGTGGCCATGACCTCGTGGGAGGGCGAGTTCACCGACGCGTACTTCGCACAGCCCGATCCCGATCCCGCCGCGTTCGGCATGCCCGCCGAGGACGACGGCACGCGCGGCGACCCGCTGCTGTCCGACCGGTCGTGGGCGATCAGCGACTACCGGCCGGACGTCGATGCCCTCGCCGCGGCGACCACCCGCGTGGTGATCGCCGTGGGCGAGGAGTCCCGGAGCGTGCAGACCGGGCGTACGTCCGCCGCGACCGCCGAACTGCTCGGGCAGCGGGTGACCGTCTTCCCGAGCCATCACGGCGGCTTCCTCGACGGGGAGTTCGGCTACCCGGGCAAGCCGGACGAGTTCGGGCAGCGGCTGCGGGAGGTGCTCGACGGCGGCCAAGGGATGCCGGCCGCTTCCTGAGGGCCGTCCCGTCATCCCTGGCGGGACAGCCCTCAGAACCCCAGCCGCGCCACCCGCCCCTGCTCGCCCGCAGCCCAGCAGCCCAGGTCGGGTGTGCAGTCGACGGTGTCGTACGAACCGGAGTCGACCGTTCGCCAGGTCCGCCCGCCGTCCAGCGTGAGGTCGGTGCCCGTCGGGCCGACGGCCAGGGCGGCGGAGCGGCTGTACGGCAGCCAGGCGACGCCGGAGCGGTAGGCGGGCGGCGGGGTGGCGGACTGCCGCCAGGTCCGGCCGCCGTCCCCGGTGACGGCGGCGGCCTTCGGGGATGCCTGGTCGGCGCGGTAGTCCCCGCCGACGGCGATGCCGTGCCCCCGGTCGCGGAAGGCGACGGCGAAGACCCCGCGGGCCGGATCGCCCGCCGGGAGGGTCGACGTGCTCGCCGTCCAGGTCAGGCCCCGGTCCCGGGAGTGCAGGACGCGGGCGGTCGCCGCTCCCCCGGTGGTCAGCCAGACGTCCTTGGGGCCGGAGCTGACCAGGCACTGGCCGCTCGCGGCGAAGCCGGCCTCGCCGGGCAGGGCGGCGGGCATCCCGGCGTCGGGCAGGACCCGCCAGGAACGGCCGCCGTCCGCCGTGGACAGGACCCGGAACTTCCCGTCCACCGGGTCGCCCGCCGCGAGACCGTGCCGGCTGTCGAAGAACGTCAGACAGTTGAAGAAGGCGCGGGGGTCGGTGTTGCGGAAGGACTCGGTCCAGGTCGCTCCGCCGTCGTCGGTGCGCAGGACCCGGGAGGCCTCGCCCTCGCCGATGGCCAGGGCCACGGCCCGGCGGCCGTCGAACGCCTCGATGTCCCGGAGTTCCAGTTCGGCGGCGCCCGGCGGGGAGACGTCCCGCCAGGTGCGGCCGCCGTCGCCGGTGCGCAGGACCGTGCCCTTCGACCCGGCGACCCAGACGGTGGTGCGGCTGACCGCGTCGAGCCCCCGGAAGCGGGCGTCGGTGCCGGTGTCGGTGAGCCGCCAGCCGGGCAGGAATCCGCGGGCGGCCGCCTCCCCGGCCGTCTCCCTGGACGCGGCTCCCCCGGCCGGTGTCCCGCCCGGCGCCCCGGCCTCGATCTCCGTCGGCGCCGCGTGCGCGCCGGGTGCGACCAGTGCGGCGACCAGGGCCGCGCCGCCGGTCACCAGTGCCATCAGCCGTCTCGTGTTCCCCATGGCCTTCATGGCGCTGGAAGCTAGCCCACGGGTTCCGGCCCGTCCAGGGTGCGTCGCCGCCGGCCGGGCAGGAGTGCGGGGGTGCGTGGAGGTCCGGGCGGGACCGTCCGGAACCGGTGACGCAGCTCACGCCGCACGCCGGTGCACGAAACGAGGAGTTCCATCGTCTACTCCAATGCCGGGAGCCGTTCACCCAGCAGGGAGAGGGAGCAGGTCTTGTCCAGCGTCATCGAGCAGTCCGTGCAGGCCCGCATGGTCGCGTCCGCACCGCGGATGGAGACCCTGCCCGCCACTTTGAGTTACGACCGCCAGTACCCCTTCGCCGTACGCATGGCGTTCCCGGGCCCGGCGACCCTGGAGGGCACCGAGGTGTCCTGGGAGTTCTCCCGCGAGCTGCTGTCCACCGGGCTGGACTCCCCCGCCGGGCAGGGAGACGTCCGCGTACGGCCGTTCGGGTACGAGCGGACCGTGCTGGAGTTCCACGCCCCCGAGGGCATCGCCATGGTTCATGTGCACACCGAGGAGCTGCGGCGCTTCCTCCAGCGGGCGCAGGAGCTGGTCCCGGTGGGCGACGAGCACCGGTATCTGGACCTGGACCGGAGTCTGGCCGACCTGCTCGGCGGTCCCCGCTGACCACGGGCCTCCCGAGTGGGCCACGCCGTAAAAACGGTTGCCGGGCCCACTCCCCGGCCCTACCTTCGTGATGGTTCCTGTTGTCGTCGATCGGAGTGGGACGTTGCTGACCTGAGGTCCTGTGCACACCGTGCAGCGCCCGCCGCGCCCTGCCGTGGCCGAAGCGCCCGTGTGCGATCTCGGTTTCTCAGCCGTCCTTGTCGTTCCCCGACGTCCACCGGGAGATCCGTATGTCTGCTTCCGACACCCACATCAGCTGTACCTCGCTCGCCTTCACCTGGCCCGACGGCAGCGAGGTCCTCACGGACTTCGATCTGGCCGTCGGCCCCGGCCGCACCGGGCTCATCGGCCTCAACGGCTGTGGCAAGTCAACCCTGTTGCGCCTCATCGCCGGTGAACTCGCCCCGCAGTCCGGCGTGATCAGGGTCCGCGGCGAAGTCGGCCATCTGCCCCAGACCCTGGTCCTGGACACCGCGCTGCGGGTCGACGAGGCGCTCGGCGTCGCGGACCGGCGCGCGGCGCTCGACGCGGTCGAGTCGGGCGACGTCCGGCCCGAGCACTTCGCGGTGATCGGCGACGACTGGGACATCGAGGAACGGTCCCTCGCCACCCTGGACGGGCTCGGCCTCGGGCATATCGGGCTCGACCGCACCATCCGGGAGATGTCCGGCGGCGAGTGCGTCCTGCTGCGGCTGGCCGCGCTGCTGCTGGACCGGCCCGGGGTGCTGCTGCTGGACGAGCCGACGAACAACCTGGACGCGTACGCCCGGCGGCGGCTGTACGACGTGGTCGACGCCTGGACCGGGGCGCTGCTCGTCGTCAGCCACGACCGGGAGCTGCTGGAGCGGGTGGACCGGATCGCGGATCTGCGCGAGGGTTCGGTCACCTGGTACGGCGGGAATCTGTCGGCGTACGAGGCGGCGCTCGCCGTCGAGCAGGAGGCGGCGCAGCGCATGGTGCGGGCCGCCGAGTCGGACGTACAGCGGCAGAAGCGCGAACTGACCCAGGCGCAGGTGAAGTTGGCCCGGCGCAAACGCTACGGGCAGAAGATGTGGGACGCCAAGCGAGAGCCCAAGATCGTGATGGGCCAGCGCAAGCGTTCCGCGCAGGAGTCGGCCGGCAAGCACCGCATCCTGCACACGGAGCGGCTGGCCGCGGCCAGGGAGCGTCTCGACGAGGCGGAGCTGGCGGTGCGGGAGGACGAGGAGATCCGGGTCGAGCTGCCGGGGACCCGGGTCCACCCGGGCAGCGAGGTGCTGCTGCTGCGGGATCCGGTGCCGCCCTACGGCCCGTCGCTGCGGGGGGAGTTGATGGTGCGGGGTCCCGAGCGGATCGCGCTGACCGGGCGCAACGGGGCGGGCAAGACGGCGCTGCTCCGGACGATCGCGGGGCAGTTGGCGCCGCTCTCGGGCGAGGTGATCCCCTTGGTCGCGACGGGGTTCCTGCCGCAACGGCTGGACCTGTTGGACGAGGCGTCGTCGGTGGTGCGGAACGTGTCCCGGTCGGCTCCCGGCAGCACGGACAACGCCGTCCGGGCGCGGCTGGCCCGCTTCCTGTTCAAGGGGGCCGCGGCGGACCGCCCGGCGGGGACCCTGTCGGGCGGGGAGCGGTTCCGGGCGACGCTGGCGATGCTGTTGCTGGCCGACCCGCCGCCCCGGCTGCTCCTGCTCGACGAGCCGACGAACAGCCTCGATCTGGCGAGCGTACGGAGGCTGACCGAGGCGCTGGAGGCGTACGAGGGGGCGTTGATCGTGGCGAGCCACGACGTGCCCTTCCTGGAGTCGATCGGGATCACCCGCTGGCTCCGGCTGGACGGCGGGCTGTGGGACACGACCGCGGAAGCGGTGCGCGAGGGCCACTGAGACCGCGCACCGGCTTCCCCGTCGGAACGCTGATCGGCGCGGCGTTCGGCACACCCGTGTACGCGCTCCCGGGGTGGGACGACTACGCGCTCCCGGGGTGGACGACGAAGTGGTTCACGCCTCCCGGCCCTGCCGGCAGCCCCTCGCTGTCGTGGTGACGGCCCTCGGCGGCACGAACAGCGTGTGCCTCCGCATCGATGCCGCCCTCATCGGCGCTGCCGGCGGTGGCCGGTCACCGTGATCGCTCGACGCTCCACAGCGGCAGCTGCTCGAAGAAGCCCACCGCCTCCTCCCGCCACCGCGGACGCCAGCCGGCGGCCACCTCGGACGCCTGCTGTGCGTAGCGCCGCATGTCCGCCCGCATGCGGTCCGCCACGCCGCGGCGTTCGCCGATCTCGCGGACGGCGGCGACCGTCTCCGATGTGCAGGACGCGTCACCGAGCGCGGTGTCCACCACGCGCCGCTCGGCACCGTCGACGGCCGCGAGGAGGGCCCGGACGGTGTAGCTGTGCCTGCCGTCGCGGAGGTCGGTTCCGGTCGGCTTGCCCATGGTGCCCGCGTCCCCGAACAGGTCCAGGTAGTCATCGCGCATCTGCCCGCAGATCCCCACCGACCGCGCGTATTCCCGCAGCTCCTTCTCGAAGAGCTGCGGCTGTTCGCCCGCGGCCAGCAGGCCGAGCTGGAGGGGGGCGAGGACGGAGTAGCGGGCGGACTTGTGGTCGGCCACGCTGTGCAGGATCTCCTCGTCCGGAGCGGTGACGAAGTCGCGTTCCAGGTCGATGATCTGGCCCACGAACGTGTCGGCCGCCGCCCGCGTCTGCACCTCGACCATGGACTGCCGCACACCGGTCGGCACCTTCGCGTCCAACAGCACCCGCAGCGACAGCGCCAGCGCCAGGTCACCCGCGAGCACCGTCAGCCCCAGGGCCGCCTGCGGGTGGTCGGGGAACCGCCCGCGGTAGGCGTAGTAGGTCGACGGGCCCCCGCGGCGGACGGGGCTGTCGTCGATGAGGTCGTCGTGCACCAGTCCGTGGGTCTGCAGCAGCTCGATACTCAGCGCGGCGGCGTCCAGCCCCTCGACGGGCCGGTCCGTCACCAGACGCGTCGCTTCGTGCAGCAGCACGACCCGCATCCGCTTCCCGCCCCGCAAGGACAACTCCCGCAGCAGGCCGAGGCACTCGGGGGTGAACCGGCTGAACGACGGCATGTCGAGCGTGGTGCCCAGCGTGGCGAAGTACTCCTCGAACAACGTGTTGAACCAACGCTCGTATCCGCTGACGCGCTCAAGGAACTGCTGCTGGGTCATGACACATGCTTCCTGCTGGGGAATCGGGTGACACCGGGTAGACGTGCGACGATAGCGGCCGGTGCCCGAGGTCCGCGGTCGGGGGCGGGGGTCTGGGTCGGGGGCGGGGTTCGGCCGATCGGAGCGCCAGCGCCGGCAGGACGGTCCGCACCACCTCCGGCGACACGCGAACACGCTGGATGAGCGCCGCCCCATGCCGCTCACGCACTGCGAACGCTCTTCGCCGTCCACCGTCCTCATGCGCCGACGCTGTACTACGACGCGTCCTCTGCGTCCGAGGTGGCGCGTCACCGGCCGAATCATCCTTGCGCCCTTTCGGGTGGTTTGCAGGCTCTGTCCGGACCGGGCAGCAAGGTGCCTGAAGGATTCCTTCCGGGCCGTGCCCCACGGCCCGGGGAAGGATGGTGCACATCGATGAGTGCGACACGACGGAACCTTCTGGGCGCCGCTCTGGCCACACCCCTGCTGGCGCAGTTCGCCGGGACGGCGGCCGCGGCGGACGAGAGGTACGGCACGGTCTCCGACGGCTGGGTCGAGGTCCGGTGGTCCCAGCCGGTCCAAGCGGAGCTGGACCGGCTGGGAGCGGTGGTCGAGGCCGTGGCTCCGGCCGAGACGGTCAGGTCCGCGGGCGGGCCGGCGCTGCGGTTCCCCGTGCGGTCCGGCAAGGGCGATCCCTCGCTGACGAAGCTGCCGAGGGCCAAGGGCAACGGTGCTCTCGACGGCGGAGTCTCGGTGCGCACACCCCTGGGCAACGTGCTGCTCACCGACCTGGAGGGCGCGCTGAAGGACGGACTGGCGTCGGGAAAGTGCGAGGTCAACGGGGTCGCTGTCGAACACGCCTCGGCCCTCCGGTGCGGGGCGGAGGAGGGGGAACTGTCCACCGACCAGGTTCCGGTGGGCCGGCCCCTGAAGGTCCGGCTCAGTGAGGTGCCGCTGTACGCCACCCCCGAGATGGTGGAGGCGTACACCGCGACGTTCGGCACGTCCCCGTTCAGCGAAGGCACCGTGCTGGGGTATGCGACCGTAGCCGGCACGTACACGCCGCCGAAGCCGTGAGGCGGGCCCGGACCCGGGCTCAGTCCGTCCCGGACCCGGGGTCAGGACTTCCCGGGTCCGGGCACGGGACGGCCTTGTGCCGGCTCCACCGGGCGGGCCGGCTCCACCGGGCGGGCGGGGCCGGGGAGAGTGCCGCCGAAGCGGCGTTGGCGGCCGGCGTAGACGGTGATCGCCTCCCGTAGCTGTTCCAGGCCGAAGCCGGGCCAGGGAGTCGGGTCGAAGACCATCTCGGCGTAGGCCAGATGCCAGGGAAGGAAGTTGCTGATCCGCTGCTCACCGGAGGTGCGGATCAGCAGATCGACGTCCGGGAGGCCGGGTGCGTACATGTTCCGGTCCAGGTCGGCGGGGCCGATGTCCCCGGGCCGGATCGCTCCGGTGGCCGCTTCGGCGGCCAGCGCGCGGGCGGCCTCCACCAGTTCCTCGCGCCCGCCGTAGTCGACGCAGGCGGTCAGCGTCAGCGTGTTGTTGTTCGACGTCATGCTTTCCAGCATGGTCAGCGCGGAGGCCAGCGACGGGTCGATGCGGTCACGCCGCCCGCACCAGCGCACCCGCACCCCGAGGCCGTGCAGCCACTCCGCACCTCCCCGGGCCATCGCATCGCCCATGATCTCGAACAACGCGTCCAGTTCGTCCTGAGAGCGGGTCCAGTTATCGGTCGAGAAGGCGTAGAAGGTCAGGTGCCGCACTCCCAGCCGCAGTGCGGCGTTGACCAGACGCATCGCGGACCACTGACCCGCCTGATGCCCCCAGGAGGCCGGCCGGCCCTGCTCCGAGGCCCATCGCCGGTTGCCGTCCATGATGACCGCGACATGTTCCGGCACCGTGTCCAGCTGCGCGTGGGCCCATACGGGGCGGCGGGAGACCCCGTCGACGGACACCAGCGGCTCAAGACCTTGGGTGAAGACCCGCTCCCGGCGGAGGGCGATCTCGTCGAACTGCAGATGGGCCCCCAGCACCAGCACGTGCAGGAACGGCTGATACTCGCGCTCGGCCATTCCCGTCACCGACGACGCCTGCTCCAACAGGACTTTCCAGCGGTCGAGTTGCATGCGTACCAGTTCCGCGAGCGCCCCGGGGCGCTCACCGCGTACAAGGTCACTCACCTCCAGTCCCAGCGCCCGCAGATCGGCGCGCGGCAGGTAGCACCGGCCGGCGGCGAGGTCCTCCGGCAAATCCTCGAACTCGTCCACCACCTGGCCCGCCTCGCCCAGCAAAGAGGTCAGCGCCAGCACCTCCGGAGTCCTCAGACCCACCAGCGGGGACCACAGCTCGAAGCTCGCGCCCGTCACCGCCCGCAGATGTCGCCGTTGGTCCTGGAACGTCTCGAAGACAGGGGGGCCTGCGCAATCGGCCTCCAGAGCGCCCAGCAGCTCCTCGATCACCGCGCGGTCGAGATCCCACCGCCACACCGTGTCCACGAACGCCCGCAGCACCGGATGCCCGCTGTCCCCCGAGCGCAGCCCCTCGCGGACGGCGGAATACCACCGGGCAAGGCGCCGCTCACGCTCTGCCGTCGTTCCGCCCCTGTCGGCGATGGCGTCGGTCCGCAGGGCGAAGCCGAGGACGGCGTGCATATGCGGGCGCACCGGAGCGGGCAGCAGTTCACTCGCCCGCCACAGCGGCGCATGGGACTGCCTGGTCACGTTCCCGCACAGCTCGTAGGACTCTCGCAACTCCGGTGAACCGAACAAAGTCTCACCACTCATCATGCACAGACCTCCCCTTCAACCACGCCGTCGACGGCACCCCCCGCACCCGGACGGCGCGGCCGACGACACCACCACCTCCTCACCGACGGTGGGCGGGGGACCCTCCTCTCCATAACGAGACGCCGACCGGCCGGTACCGGGCAGCGAAGTGCCGGCGGGCCCGCAGGCGGTGGTGATCGACCAGAGCGCGATCACGGCCTCGTCGCGCTCTGGTCGATCACCACCACCTGCCCGGAGCGTGAGCGCCGCCGGTTCCACGACGACGCGCTGAAGCACCGGGTCGGGGTCCGGTCGATCGCGGACGCCCCGGGCATGACGGCGGCGCGGGCTGCCGGGCCGCACCGGGCGGACACGGGCGCGCCGGCGGATCCGCTGGACCGGCCGGCCGACGCGGGGAACACGGTGATCCGTGTGGAGCACAACCTGTGCTGTGGTCAAGCGGGCGGACCGGGTGATCGGCCTCGGTCCGGACGGCGGCAAGGGCGGCGGGGCGCTGCCCTTCGAGGGGACGTCCGCCGGTCTGCTCGCGCATCCGACGTCCGTCACCGGGCGGTACCTCCGCCGGTAATCCGGGGCTGGAATCACTGATGTCAGCGTAGCGAAGCAGGACCCCGGAAGGCCCCTGAAGAGGCTCTCACACACCTGCCCACCTGGATGTATAACTCTGCGTAGCCGGTCGCTGCCGGGAGCGGGCTTGGCTTTGGCCTTAACGTCGCCTTAACCTACGGTCACGTAACCTACGAAGCCGTAGGTAATTCTCCCGTCCCCAGGAGCTCCCCGTGACGATCACCTCTCCCCACCTCGGCAGTTCGAAGGCGTGGACCGACGCCCAGCTGCTGTACGCGCTGGAAGAGGTGGTGGAGAAGGAACTCAACCGCCATCTCAAGGTCGCCAAGGACTGGATGCCGCACGAGTACGTTCCGTTCTCCGACGGGCGCAACTTCCCCGGCATCTTCGACGACGGCGAGGCGTGGGCGGCGGACCAGTCCAAGGTCACCGACATCGGCAAGATCGCCCTCGTGGTGAACCTGCTGACCGAGGACAACCTCCCCAGCTACCACCACGAGATCGCCTCGCTGTTCGGCCGCGACGGCGCGTGGGGCACCTGGGTGCACCGCTGGACCGCCGAGGAGGGCCGCCACGGCATCGTGATGCGCGACTATCTCCTCACCTCGCGCGCCGTGGACCCGGACAAGCTGGAGCAGTTCCGCATGGCGCACATGGCGGAGGGCTTCGAGTCGGACAACCGGCACTCGATGCTGCACTCCGTCGCGTACGTCGCCTTCCAGGAGCTGGCCACCCGCGTCTCGCACCGCAACACCGGCCACCAGTCCGGCGACCCGGTCTGTGACCGGATGCTGGCCCGGATCGCGACCGACGAGAACCTCCACATGGTCTTCTACCGCAACCTCCTGGGCGCCGCCTTCGAGCTGGCCCCGGACCTGACCATGCAGGCCGTGCGTGACGTCGTCGTCGACTTCCGGATGCCCGGCCACGGCATGCCCGGCTTCGAGCGGGCCGCCGCGCAGATGGCGATCGGCGAGATCTACAACATGCGCATCCACCACGACGACGTGATCCAGCCCGTGCTGCGCTTCCTGAAGGTGATGGACATCGACGGGCTCGGCCCGGAGGGTGCGAAGGCCCAGGAGGAGCTCGGTCTGTACATGGGCGGGCTGGACAGCGAGGCGTCGAAGTTCGACGAGAAGCTCGCCACCCGCAAGGCCCGGATGGTGGCGCGCGGCCGCGCCTGATCCGTCCCATCCCGGCGAGGGCTCTTCCGTACGCCGTGTGCGGCACCCCGCGCCCGCGCCGCGCGCAGGCCGTGACCGCGTACGGCGGCGTCCTCGTCGGCGACACGCGCGGCGATCCGCTCCGTGTCCCGGCCGGCCTCGGCGGCGAGGACGAGCGACGGGGCATGGGTCATGGGCCCGATGGTGCCGGGCCCTGCACGAACACCTCGGGGGGTTACGGTACGTGGATGCGGCCGGGGGGAGCGTTCAGCCCCGGTCGCGTCCTTTGCGCAGCCGCTCGCGCTCCTTCTCGGACAGCCCGCCCCAGACGCCGAACCTCTCGTCGTTGGCGAGTGCGTACTCCAGGCAGGCCACACGCCCTTCGCAGGCGTTGCACAGTTGCTTGGCCTCGCGCGTCGAACTGCCCGGGGCCGGGAAGAAGAACTCGGGCCCGGCCTGCGCGCACAACGCGGTCTCCTGCCAGGCGAGTGCGTCGTCGGTCACGGTGTTGATCAGCATGGAGCCCACGGTGCCCGGTGGCGATAAACGACCGATCAACGATTCATCAATCCGTGCCGTGGGCGGCCCCGGAGTCCGCCGGAGTCGCCATGATCGCCACCCGCCCCGCGTCGCGGTCGCCGCCCTCGCGCCTACTGCCTCGGCTCCGGCTTCATGACCGCGAAGACCGCCCCGTACGGATCGGCGACGTTGGCCATCTTGCCGACGCCCGGCACCTCCATGGCGGCCAGGGTCTCCGTGCCGCCGAGCCGCTTCGCCTCGGCCACCGTGGCGTCGACGTCGGCGACGTCGAAATACGGCAGCCAGTGGGGGCCGCGGGCGGCCACGGACGGGACGTCGCCCATCCGGACCAGGCCGCCGAACGACGCCTCCGGGCCGGCGCCGGCCGGGTGGACCGTGGTGTAGGTGTAGTCGGTGCCCTCCACCTTCAGCTGGTCGGTCCCCCAGCCGAAGACGCTTCCGAAGAACGCGGCCGCCGCCGGGACGTCGGGGGTGTACAGCTCGGCCCAGAGGAACGAGCCGGGCTCCTGGATGACGCCGAGGCCGGGGTGCTCCTTCGGCTGCCACACACCGAAATACGCTCCGGCCGGGTCCGTGAAGCCGCCCATGCTGCCGTAGTCCAGGACGTCCATCGGCTCGAACGCGGCGCTGCCGCCCGCCCGCTCCACCGCCGCCGCGGTGGCGGCCACGTCGGGCGACTGGAAGGAGACCGACCAGGCACTGGGCGATTCCTCCTCGGACACCGTCATCACACCGCCGACATACCGCCCGTCCAGGGTGAGCATCCCGTAGCCGCCGATCTCGGGACCGCCGGGGACCAGGTCCCATCCGAACAGCTCCCGGTAGAAGGCGGCGGCCCCTTCGAGGTCGGGAGTGCCGAGATCGACCCAGCTGGGCGCTCCGTCAAGGAAGGTGGGGCTGATCATGGCGTACTCCTCAGTCGCTCCGGGTGGTCCTGCCCGTCGGTTCCGCCGGGGTGATTCCTCTCGTTCGAGTCTTGCACCGGGCACTGACAACCGCAGTCCGCGCGGGGCCGACCGGGCGCCGTCCACCGGCGGTGATCACGTCCGCCGTGCGGCCCAGGGTAGGCATCGCGTGCCCGCCGGGGCGAAGCGTTGGACCGGCGCGTCGCCCGGCCGTACAGAGCCCTGCCGTACAGAGCCCTGCCGTACAGAGGCCCTGCCGAGGAGGGCCCGGCCGTGAAGGGCCCTGTACGACCGGTGTTCGCGACGGGGCCGGGAGTGTCGGTGGGGCGTGGCACGATGGCGGGGAAGCCGGAAGAGCGGGGTCCCGGGGCTGCGAGACACCCCTTCGGGAACAGAAGGACACACATGAAGCAGAGCGGGGCGGCGGGCGGCACGGCCCGCGGGACACTCGCACGGGGGGCTGCCGGGGGCCCGGTGCCCAGCGGCGGCGCGGCCCGTGAGCTGCTCGCGCGGGCGGAGCGGCTCCTGGAGAGCGCCCGTGCCGTGCCGGCGGACCGGGCGAGCGCCGTGGACGCCGTGCGCTTCGTGCTCGATCCGCTCCTCGACTCCTTGGTGAGCCGGGAGCTGGCCGCCATCCCCGCCTCCCGGCTCAAGGACGTCACGGAGGGTCGGCTGCGCCTCGGGGCGCTGGAGCAGGCCGGGTTCGGCACGGTCGGGCAGGTCCACGGCACGAACCGCTACGAGCTCCGGCAGCTTCCCGGGGTCGGGGCGCACACCGCCGATCAGGCGCTGGCCGCCGCCGGACAGATCGCCCACGCCGTGCGCGACACCGTCTCGGTGCGGATCGACGTGGACGCCCCGGACGCCACGAGCACCGCCCTGGTGATCGCCCTGCACCGGCTGGTCGAGGCCGGTGCCGACGCGCGGCGGGCGGTGGACGCGGCCCGCCGGCTCGCCGAGCGGCTCGGCCCCCCGATGGCGGCGGCCGCACCGGCCGGGAGCCGGCTGCGGATGCTGTTCACCGGGCGGGAGGCGCGGGCGCGGGTGCGCGAGGCGCTCGGTTCGGTGCGGTCCGCCGTGACGGACGCCGTGGAGCGGGAGCTGCCGGTGCTCTTCGCGCAGGCGTCGGCCGACCTGCTGCGGTCACCGGCCTCGCCGGCCGAGGCCTGGGTGGACTTCGAGCTGCGGTCCGCCGAGTACTACAGCCTGCTCGCCGAGCTGTCCGGCAGCGGTCAGGACCGGGACGCCGCCGAGGGGTTCCTGCCGGCCGGGATCGCGGACCGGGTGCGCGCGCTCCGGCTCGACGACACGCGTCTACGGGTGTCCCTGCGCGGCTACCAGGCGTTCGGGGCGCGCTTCGCGCTGGCGCAGAAGCGGGTGGTCATCGGGGACGAGATGGGGCTCGGCAAGACCGTGCAGGCCATCGCCGCCCTCGCTCATCTCGCCGCCCACGGCGAGAGACACTTCCTCGTGGTGTGCCCGGCGAGCGTGCTGATCAACTGGACCCGGGAGGTCCGGGTCCGCTCCACGCTGCGCGCTGTTCCGGTGCACGGCACGGAACGGCAGGAGGCCTTCGCGGACTGGCGTGAGAGCGGCGGAGTGGCGGTGACCACCTTCGACGCGCTGCACCTGCTGCCCGAGGGGGCGGCGGCCGGGGTGCGGCCCGGGATGCTGGTGGTGGACGAGGCCCACTTCGTGAAGAACCCCGCGGCCCGCCGTTCCCGGGCGGTCGCCGGCTGGGCGGAGCGCGTGGAGCGGGTGCTGTTCCTCACGGGCACCCCGATGGAGAACCGGGTGGAGGAGTTCCGCAGCCTGGTGCGCCAACTGCGGCCCGAACTGGTGCCGTCGGTGAGCGGCACGCACGGCGCGGCCGGTTCGCGGGCCTTCCGCCGGGCCGTCGCCCCCGCCTATCTGCGCCGCAACCAGGTGGACGTGCTGGCCGAACTCCCGGCGCTGGTCCAGGTGGACGAGTGGGAGGAGTTCGGCGCCGAGGACCGGGACGCCTACCGCGAGGCGGTCGCCTCCGGGCGGTTCATGCACATGCGCCGGGCCGCCTACGCCGTGCCCGAGGCGTCCGCCAAGCTGGAGCGGCTGCGCGAACTGGTCGGCGAGGCGCGGGACAACGGCCTGAAAGTGGTCGTCTTCTCCTACTTCCGCGAGGTGCTCACGACGGTCGGGGAGGCCCTGGGTCCGCAGGCGTACGGTCCGCTCTCCGGGAGCGTCCCGCCGGCCCGGCGGCAGGAGCTGGTCGACGCGTTCTCCTCCGTGGACGGGCACGCGGTGCTGCTGAGCCAGATCCAGGCGGGCGGCACCGGGCTGAACATGCAGGCCGCCTCCGTGGTCATCCTGTGCGAGCCGCAGATCAAGCCCACGCTGGAGCACCAGGCCGTCGCCCGTGCCCACCGGATGGGCCAGGTCCGCACGGTCCAGGTGCACCGGCTGCTGGCCACGGACAGCGTGGACCAGCGCATGGTGGAGCTGCTGGCCCGCAAGGACCGGCTGTTCGACGCGTACGCCCGGCGCAGCGATCTCGCGGAGGCCACCCCGGACGCGGTGGACGTCTCCGGCGTCGAACTGGCCCGGCTCATCGTCGAGGAGGAGCAGCAGCGGCTGGCGGAGGGCACCCGCCGTCCGTGACCGGCCCCCCTCCCCGGGCCCCGTGACGGACCGGGTCAGTGCTGGTGCTCCGCCGCGTCCTTCGCCGCCCCGCCCTTCTCCGCGCTCTTCTCCCCGGCGCTGCTGCCCCCGGCGCTCCTGCTCTCGGCCTCCTCCTCCGTGCCGCCCGCCGCGTGGTGGGGTTCGTGGCCCGGGATCGTGCCGTCGGGTTTCTTGATCAGCAGGAGTCCGGCCATCCCCATGTCGGAGTGGCTCTGGACATGGCAGTGGTACATCCACGCGCCGGCGCCCACGCGTTCGCCCGCGATGAACTGGAGGCCGAAGGAGTCGGCGGGCCCGCAGATCTTGTTGTCGATGACCCGGCTGGGGTCGTCGGGGCCGGTCAACAGGCCGGTCCGGTTGTCGGCCCAGCGATGTCCGTGGATATGGAAGGTGTGGTAGTACTCGCCGTGGGTGATCATCACGATTTCGAGCCGATCGCCCACCGTGGCCTCGAAGTTGGTGCTGTTGTGCTCCGCCTTGTTGTTGATCGTCATGTCGTTGAAGACGATCGTGAACGTCTTGTCGGGCAGGATGTCGCCCTTGCGGCGCACGATGACCGGCCCGTAGAGCCCCCTGCGGATGCCTCCGGTGCCGTGGTCCGTGCCGACGACATGGTCGTGGTAGTGCCAGTAGCCCGCGCTCCCCGGCTCCCAGGTGCCGTCCTCACGGCGACCCGGGGCGTGGGTGCGCCAGGTGTACGTACGGGTGCCGCCGGGCTCGACGTGGCTCTTGTTCATCCGGGTGCCGTCGTTGGCGATGTCGTAGTCCACGCCGTGGACATGGAGGCTCGCGTCGGCGTCGGTGAGGTTCTCGAACTCGATGTGCAGCGTGTCGCCCTCGTTGATCTCGATGAGGGGGCCGGGGATCGAGGCCCCGCCCTTCTCGAAGCCGTAGCCGAGCTGGCCGTCCGCCAACTTCTCCGCGTACATCTTCAGCCTGCGCACCACCCCGCCGGCCGGGGCCGTGCGCGGCGGGTTCTCGGCCGAGCTCGCTTCCACCGCCCCGAGCGACAACGATGTCACCCCGGTCGCGGCCGCGGCGGCGCCACCGGCCAGCATCCGCCGGCTGAAGGTCCTTCGGTCCATGTCGAACTCCCCCCTGCGACAAGGAGACCGGTGCGGCCGCCGATGCGCAACGGCGCTCACGGGGTCCCCGGAACGGGCCACACCGTAGCCGGGGCCCTTCCGTTTATCCACACCCGGGACAAAGTTCGTGCCATTGCTGCCACGCCTATTGGCGGACCACGAAAAGAGGTCTAGCTTCGTGCGCTGTCGCAGTGCGTCAAGAGGTAGTGAATCAAGAGGTACTGACGAAGAGACGAAGAACCGACGAAGAGTTGAGCGAGCCACAGTCACCGAGAGGTGCAGTGACCACAGAGGGGTGGGTGACCACATGCAGCGCGCATCGCATCACCGGTCCGGATCAGGACGCGGCCTCGCGGCGGCCGTGGCGGCCGGCGCACTGACCGTGTCCATGCTGGCCGGCGGCGGCCGGGCCGGCGCGGAGCCGTCCCCGGACCGGGCCTTGGTGGAGAAAATGGCGACAACGTTGTCCTTACCGTCTCCGCCCGGTGCCGCGAAGCGGGTCAAGGTGCTGGTCTTCTACGCATCGGCGGGCGACGAGGCACCGTACACGGACGCCGGGATCGCGGCGATCGAGAGGATCGGGCTGACCGGCCCGGAGTCCGGGCGGTTCACGACCGTGGCCACGGACGACCCGAAGGTCTTCACCAACGGCAAGCGGCTCGGCTCCTTCCACGCCGTCGTCTTCCTGACCGGCGGGGGCGATGTCCTCGACCCGGAGCAGGAGGCGGGCCTGGAGGCGTACATGGAGGCGGGCGGCGGCTTCCTCGGCATCCATGACGCGGCGCGCACCGAGCCGTACTCGGACTGGTTCACCGGTCTGGTCGGAGCCCGCCCGGCGGCGAACAGCCCGGCTTCCGTGCAGCGGGCGACCGTGGAGGTCGGCGACCGGGTCCATCCGGCCACCAAGAACCTGCCGCTGGAGTGGAAGCGTCCCGACACGTGGCTGAACTGGACGAAGAACCCGTCCGGTGACGTGCACACCGTGGCGCGCGTACGGGAGTCGACGTACCGGCCGGGCGCGAGCGCCAACGGCTGGGACCACCCGGTCTCCTGGTGCCGCGACTACGACGGCGGCCGGTCCTTCTACACGGCCATGGGCGGTACGGCGGACAGCTTCGCGGAGACCGACTTCCGCGACCATCTGCGCGGCGCGCTCGCCTGGACGAACCGGACCTCGCAGGCCGACTGCAAGGCGACGATCACCTCCAACTACACCGCCGAGCGCGTCACCGAGCCCAACCAGCCGGGCCGGAACGACCAGATCGGCGAACCGCACGGCCTGGTGACCGCGCCGGACGGGCGGGTCTTCTCCATCGGGCGCGGCGGCGCCGACAGTTCCGTCCCGGTCGTCACCGACTGGAGCGACCCGGACATCGGCAAGGGCAAGGGCCAGATCCACGTCTACGACCCGAAGACCGGGAAGGTCACCCTGGCGGGCGCGCTGGACGTCTTCGGAAACAAGGGCGGCGGCGACGAACTGGTCAAGGTCGAGGAGGGGTTGCTCGGCATCGAGCTGGACCCGGACTTCGCGTCGAACGGGTGGGTGTATCTGCACTACACCCCGCACGCGAAGATCGACCGCGACCGGCGCATAGCGACCCGGCAGGTCTCCCGCTTCACCTTCGACTCCGCGAGCGACAAGCTGGACCTGGCCTCGGAGAAGGTGCTGCTCGGCTGGCCGGTGCAGATACACAGCTGCTGCCACGCGGGCGGCGGCATGGCCTGGGACTCGCAGGACAACCTGTACATCGCGACCGGTGACAACAACTCCTCCGGTTTCAGCGGCGGTTACTCCGGCAACAACCCGCAGCCGAACTTCAAGGGAGTCTCCTTCGCCGACGCGCGGCGCACCGCGGGCAACACCAACAACCTGAACGGGAAGATCCTGCGGATCCACCCGGAGGACGACGGTACGTACACCCTGCCCGAGGGCAACCTCTTCACCGGCGAGGAGCCGGACGAGGGCGGCGGAAAGACCCGGGGCGAGATCTATGTGATGGGCGTGCGCAACCCGGCCCGGATCTCGATCGACACCTCGACGGACACGCTGTACGCGGGCTGGGTCGGCCCCGACGCGGGCTCCCCTTCCACCACGTGGGGCCCGGCGAAGTACGACACGTTCGCCGCGATCACCGAGGCGGGCAACCACGGCTGGCCGTACTGCATGGGCAACAACCAGCCCTACCGGGACCGCAATCTGCCGGACCCGGCCAAGCCGCTGGGCTGGTACGACTGCGACGCCCCGAGGAACGAGTCGCCGAACAACGACGGTCTGGTCGAGCTGCCGCCGGTGACGCCGAACACCATCTGGTACTCCCCGCAGGGCGGCGGGGTCGACTACCCGCGCGACGAGAACGGCGTACCGAGCTACAGGACGGAGGAGGGCAAGGAACTTCTGCCCTGGCTCAAGGGCGGCGGACAGGCCACGATGAACGGCCCGGTCTACCGCTACGACGCGCGGAGCGAGTCCACCGCCAAGTGGCCCGCCTACTGGGACGGCAAGTGGTTCGTCGGTGACTTCTACGACGGCACCCAGCCCCGGCACGCGGTCATCACCGACCCGAAGACCGTGGGCAAGGGCGGACTGCCCGTGCACGCCGAGTCGTTGAAGAGGATCATCCCGGTCGGGACGGACGGCATCCGCAATCTGATGGACTGGAAGTTCGCACCGGACGGTTCGCTGTACGTCCTGGACTACGGGCGCGGCTTCTTCACCTCCGACTCCAAGTCCGCGCTGTGGCACGTGACGTACCAGGGCGGCGGCGCGACCCCGGCCACCGGGGACCTCGTCGGAAAGGCGGCGGCGAAGTGACACAGTACCCGTACCTCGCACGCAGGCGGCATCGTCCGCCGAGCTTCTGGGTGGCCCTGCTGGCCTCCCTCCTGATGGTCCTCGGGCTGACCTCGACGGCCGCGTACGGCAAGGGCGGCGACGCTCCGGCGGCCGAGGCCGCCGATCAGGTCCTCACCTGGACCGCGGGCGATCCGATCGACCGCTATCTGACCGCGCCGAGGACGGCGGTGGCCGGCCGGGCGACCATCGTCTTCGAGAACAGCACGGCGACCGGCAACACCACGAGCATGCCGCACACGCTGACGTTCGGCGTGTCGGACCCGGAGTTCAACAACGACGTCCGGCTGAACATCCTGGCCAACCCCGGTGACGCCGAGGGCGGCAGGCACAGCGTGGAGGTCACGCTGTCGCCCGGCCGGTACTTCTACCACTGCACGATCCCGGGCCACGGCCGGATGCAGGGCATCCTGACCGTCACCGAGGACGGCGGCGATGACACCGAAGCCCCCGCGACCTCGGCGAAGGTCGACGGCGACAGGGACGGCGACGGCGCGTACATCGGCCAGGCGTCGGTCACCGTCGAGGCCACCGACGAGGGCTCCGGCGTCGACACCGTCGAGTACGCCCTCGGGGCGGACGGCGCGTGGCAGCCGTACACCGCGCCCGTCGTGGTGAGTGAGGTCGGCGACCACACGGTCCGCTACCGGGCCACCGACAAGGCGGGCAACGCGGCGGCGGAGAAGTCCGTCGGCTTCGCGGTCGCCGCGCCGCCGGCCGACGACGAGACACCGCCGGAGACCTCGGCGACCGTCTCGGGCGAGAAGGACGAGACCGGCGCGTACCTGGGGATGGCCACGGTCACCGTGACCGCCTCCGACACCGGGTCCGGGGTCAACACCATCGAGTACGCGACCGGCGCGGACGCCGCGTGGCAGCCCTACACCGCACCGGTGATGGTCCACGAGGTGGGCGCGCACCAGGTCCGCTACCGGGCCACCGACCGGTCGGGCAACGTGGCGCGGGAGAAGTCCGTGGACTTCACCGTCGTCGAACCGCCGTCGCAGGACCGGACGGCTCCGGAGACCTCGGTGAAGGTGGCGGGCGACAGGAACTCCGACGGCGCGTTCATCACCAGCGCCGAGACGACCGTCTCCGCGACCGACGACGACTCGGGCGTGGAGAAGGTCGAGTACTCCCTCGACGGCGGCCCCTACCTCGCGTACACCACTCCCGTGATCGTCGACCGGGTCGGCTACCACTCCATCGCCCACCGGGCGACGGACAAGGCGGGCAACACCTCCGAGGCGAAGAAGGTGTCGTTCACCGTCGTGCGGGGCGGCGGGGTTCCCGCGCCGAACTGCGCGGAGTACGACGAGCGGCACACCGTCTTCGTCGGCACCATCGACACCGGTGTCCCCAACCGGATCACCCGTAACCGCTGCACGATCAACGAGCTGATCGAGGACGAGAAGGACTGGTCCTCCCACGCACTGTTCCTCAAGCACGTGAAGTCGGTCCTGGACAAGCTGAAGACCGACGGCGTCATCGACCGGCGCGAGCGCAAGGCCGTCAACCGGGCCGCCAAACAGTCGGGCATCGGCAAGCCCGGCCAGGTCGAGGGCTACACCAAGCTCTTCGACGGCACGGCGGCCTCGCTCGCCAAGTGGAGCCACGTGGGCGGCGGCGCGTTCGGGCTGAACGAGGGGGAGGGCTCGATCACCAGCTCCACCACGGTGGACGGCATGGGCATGCTGTGGTTCCCGGCCCGCGCGTACGGGGACTTCTCGCTGAAGCTCCAGTGGCGGGACGACGCACCGGGCTCGAGCAACGCCAACGGCGGGGTCTTCGTCCGCTTCCCGAAGGTCCACGACCACCCGGAGGAGCCGCGTCCGGAGTGGGTCGCCATCAAGTACGGCCATGAGATCCAGGTCAACGACCGGCCGGACGGTGACATGTACAAGACCGGTTCGGTGTACGGCTTCGACCGGGTGGGGCTCGGCGGCGCCGGGGTCACCCCCAAGGGCACCTGGAACGACTACGAGATCACGGTGGTGGACCAGCACTACGAGATCTACCGCGACGGCGTCCTGATCAACGAGTTCGACAACACCGGCGGTCAGCTCTTCGAGCCGCCGCGCGGCGACGACCCGGGCACCGACGGCCGGCGGTTCGCCTCCGGTTACATCGGGCTCCAGGTACACGGCGTCACCGACGTCATCTCGTACCGCGACGTCCGGATCAAGGAGCTGTAGCGAGCAGGGCTCTCTCAGGTGGCCGCGGCCGCGTGCTCCGGCGTGCGGGCGCGGCCGCCGGGGTGCCGGTGGCGCCACACCCAGAACACCGTGCAGGAGACCAGCGCCCAGCCGGCGAGGACCAGGTACGGGAAGACGAACTGGTGGCCCTGGTAGTAGACGGCGGTGTGCTGGGCGTTGACGGACGCGCCCGGCGGCAGCCAGCGGCCGATGTGCCCGAGCGCCGAGGGGAGCAGCGGCCAGGACACCGCTCCGCCGGAGGACGGGTTGCCGAGCAGCACCATGACGCCCCAGGTCGGGATCATCGCCCAGCGGCCCATCAGCGTGTTGAACATGGTGAAGACCATGCCGGAGGTGAACATCGTGAACGCCAGGATCAGCCAGGACTGGACGAACGGCAGGTCGACCGCCCCGAGCCACCAGTCCACGGCCGCCGCGATGGCGAGGCCGCCGAGCAGGGCGTACGCGGCGGTGAAGGCGATCCGTTCGGCCGGGTTCAAGCCGTGGGCGTGCACGCTGAGCTGGATCGCGCCGAGGAAGCCCATGATCACGGCGGCCAGCGAGATGTAGAACAGGGCGAGCCCGCGCGGATCGCCTCGCTGGAGCGGCTTGACGTCCTGGACGGTGACGTCGATCCCGGTGGCGTCGCCCACCTCAAGACCCGCCTTGCCGAGCAGTTCGGCCACGGACGCGCCGGAGGCCCCGGCCACGTCGAGCGCCACCCCGCCGCCGTCGGACGCGCGCACGATGGCGAAGACCTTCTGCTCGTCCAGGGCTCGGCGGGCATCGGCGACGTCCGGGTAGTCGCGCAGTTCGAGGGAGGCGTCGAGCTCCTTCTCCATGCCCGCGACGAACTCCTCACCCCGCTCCGCCGCCGGCCGGACGACCAGGGCGGCGGGGATGCGGTGCGGGGCGGGGTCGGCCATCGCGTACGTGTAGGAGCCGGCGAAGAGCCCGGCCGCGGCGGCGACGATCAGGACGAGGACGGTCGCCGGGAGGAACGGGCTGTTCCTGTACGCCTCCCAGCGCTCGCGGAGGGTGAGCGTTCGCCCGTGCGCGCCGTGCCGGTCGCCGCTCTCGCTCACGCCATCTCGCCGTCGTCGTCGTGGCGGGCGCGGCTGGGCTGGACGCGCTTGGGCTCGCCGGGCATCTTCGGGTACTCCGGCGGATAGGGCATGTCGCCGAGCCCGCGCTCCTTCTCGTCCCGGTCGGCCAGCTCCAGCAGCCCGTCGAGCCGGAACGCCTCCTGGTCCATGTCGGCGTGCACGTCACCGAGTTCGGCGTAGCGCGCCGGGAGCGTGACGATGTCGAAGTCGCGCGGTTCGGCGTCGTCGATCTCCTCCCAGCGCAGCGGTGCGGAGACCGGGGCGTGCGGGAAGGGGCGTACGGAGTAGGCGGAGGCGATGGTGCGGTCGCGGGCGGTCTGGTTGAAGTCGACGAAGATCCGCTCGCCGCGCTCCTCCTTCCACCAGGCGGTCGTCACCCGCTCGGGCATCCGCCGCTCCAGCTCGCGCCCGGCGGCGATGGTGGCGCGCCGCACCTCGGTGAAGGTCCAGGCGGGCTCGATGGGCACGAAGACATGGATGCCCCGGCCGCCGGAGGTCTTGGGCCAGCCGCGTACGCCGTGGTCCTCCAGGACGGAACGCAGCTCATGGGCGGCGGTGACGGCGTCCGCGTAGTCGGTGCCGGGCTGCGGGTCCAGGTCGACGCGCAGTTCGTCCGGGTGGTCGGTGTCCCCGGCGCGGACCGGCCACGGGTGGAAGGTGAGGGTGCCGAGGTTGGCGGCCCAGAGCACGGCGGCGAGCTCGGTGGGGCAGATCTCGTCGGCGGGACGGCCGCTGGGGAAGGCGATGCGCGCGGTGGGGATCCACTCGGGGAGGTTCTTCGGGGCACGCTTCTGGTAGAAGAAGTCGCCCTCCACCCCGTCCACGAACCGCTGGAGCGTGGTCGGCCGGTGGTTCAGGGCCCGCGTGATCCCGGGGCCGACCGCAAGGAAGTACTCGGCCACGTCCCTCTTGGTGTAGCCCTTCTCCGGGAAGTACACCTTGTCCGGGTTGGACAGCCTCACGGCCCGTCCGCCCGCGTCCAGCTCCACCGCTGCTCCCATGACGGCCACCGTAGGCCGGTCGCACATATGCCGCACATCGGGAGACATGGGTGGGCACACCGTCCAGAATCGGGTCATGGACCTGCCGGTGATGCCGCCCGTGAAGCCGATGCTCGCCAAGTCGGTGGCCACGATCCCGCCGGGCATGAGCTACGAGGCGAAGTGGGACGGCTTCCGGGCGATCGTGTACCGGGACGGCGACGAGGTGGAGATCGGCAGCCGCACCGGAAAGCCACTGACCCGCTACTTCCCCGACCTGGTCATCGCCGTACGGGACAA
Source organism: Streptomyces sp. NPDC048142 (assembly GCF_043202835.1). NCBI lineage: Bacteria > Bacillati > Actinomycetota > Actinomycetes > Kitasatosporales > Streptomycetaceae > Streptomyces > Streptomyces sp. NPDC048142. The sequence goes on along the minus strand of NZ_JBIDBC010000015.1, from coordinate 1,110 downwards.
CCTCCCGCCGCGCTGTGTGATCGACGGGGAGATCGTCATCGCCCACGAGGGACGGCTCGACTTCGACCGGCTCAGCGAGCGCATCCACCCGGCGGACTCCCGGGTCCGGATGCTGGCGGAGCAGACCCCGGCGAGCCTGATCGCCTTCGACATCCTCGCGGTCGACGACGCCTCCCTTCTCTCCACCCGGCAGGCGGACCGGCGGAAGGTGCTCGAAGCCGCGCTCTCCGGCGCGGACGCTCCCGTCCTGCTCGCTCCGTCCACCACGGACATCGAGGTCGCCCGGCAGTGGTTCGAACAGTACGAGGGCGCCGGGCTCGACGGGGTCGTGGCCAAACCGCTCGATCTGCCGTACCGGCCCGACACCCGGGCGATGTACAAGATCAAGCACGAGCGGACCGCCGACGTCGTGGTGGCGGGCTACCGCGAGCACAAGAGCGGCCCGGTCGTCGGCTCGCTGCTGCTCGGCCTGTACGACGCCGAAGGCGTGCTCCAGCACGTCGGGGTCTGCGCGGCCTTCCCGATGAAGCGGCGCGCCGAGCTCGCCGAGGAACTCGCCCCGCTGCGCGTCGAGTTCGGCGAGCACCCGTGGGGCGCGTGGGCGGACGCGGCGGCGCACGAGCAGTCCCGGCTGCCGGGGACGCAGAACCGCTGGTCGGGCAGGAAGGACCAGTCCTGGGTGCCGCTGCGTCCCGAGCGGGTCTGCGAGGTGGCCTACGACCACATGGAGGGCGACCGGTTCCGGCACACCACCCAGTTCCGCCGGTGGCGTCCGGACCGGTCTCCCGCCGGCTGTACGTACGCGCAGTTGGAGGAGGTCGTCTCCTACGACCTGTCCGAGGTGCTGTCAGGCGGCTGACTCCGGCTGACCGGCCGGCGTGGCGCAGGACCCGTCCGCCGCGCCCGGGTCCGCGGACCTCGCGTCGCCGGACGGGGACGGGGGCGGGGACGGTGACGGGGTGTCGTCGGAGTGGGCCGGGCCGGTCTCGCCGGGGTCGGGCGATGCGGTGGGGGCTGGGCTTGATCCGCTTTGACGGACATTCGAGATCAGGGGTTCGTCCCCGGGAGGATGTCCATCATGGAGAGCATGGGGAAGAAGAAGCCTCGCCC
>NZ_JBIDBC010000014.1:0-199048 GCF_043202835.1 Streptomyces sp. NPDC048142 | reverse complement strand
CTGCCGCCTGGTCCATACCGGCGGACGGCCCGGCTTCTTGCCCCGGGGCAACAACGGCTTCAGGCGAGCCCACTGCGTATCCGTCAGATCTCCACGTGCCACAACACAAGATCATCCCACCTCAAGATCCACTTCCGATACACGCCCTAGCGCCAAGGGGTTGGGCTTCGACGTCGTCGTGGTCCCGGACACGCACGTGGACTCCGCTACCGACCCCACCTCCGCCTCGCTGCGCATGGCCTACTACGTCTTCGCCACCCGGGCGCGGCACGAACTGCACCTCGGGTACGAGGGTGCCGGCGAGCCTCCCCTGCTCGCAGGGATCCCGCGCGGGGGCCTCGTCCGGGGGTGAGGTGAAGACCAGGCAGGACGGCCAGGAGAGTCGGCACGGACCGCTGCGCGGACCTGCGGTTCCCCTTGCGCCGGACGCGAGGAGGAACTATGGCCCGGATACCGTCGGCCGAACGACGCAGACAGCTGGTTGAGGCGGCGATCAAGGCATGACCAAGGACAGCGTCGCCCGGACCACCCCCGGTCGATCGGTGCCGAGGCGGGGATCTCGCTCTGGATCGTGCAACGATGTCGGTATGAATCGACTGGCTAACGAGCAGTCGCCCTACCTACTCCAGCACGCCTCCAATCCGGTGGATTGGTGGCCATGGGGAGAGGAGGCGATGGAAGAAGCTAAGCGGCGGGACGTGCCCATCCTCTTGAGTGTGGGCTATGCGTCCTGTCACTTATAGCTTCTACTAATTTACTGGTGCCATGTGATGGCGCACGAATCGTTCGAGGACGAGACCGTGGCCGCCTACCTCAACGCGCACTTCGTGCCGGTCAAGGTCGACCGCGAGGAGCGCCCCGACGTCGACGCCGTCTACATGGAGGCCGTCCAGGCGGCCACCGGGCACGGCGGGTGGCCGATGACCGTCTTCCTCACGCCGGACGCCGAACCCTTCTACTTCGGGACCTACTTCCCGCCCGAGGCCCGGCACGGCTCGCCGTCCTTCCAGCAGGTGCTGGAGGGGGTGGCGGCCGCCTGGACCGACCGGCGCGAGGAGGTCGCCGAGGTCGCCGGGCGCATCGTCGCCGACCTCGCGGGCCGCACACTGGCCCACGGTGGTGACGGAGTGCCCGGGGAACAGGAGACCGCGCAGGCGCTGCTCGGGCTGACCCGGGAGTACGACGAGCAGCGCGGCGGGTTCGGGGGCGCGCCCAAGTTCCCGCCGTCCATGGCGATCGAGTTCCTGTTGCGGCACTACGCCCGTACGGGGTCCGAGGGGGCGCTTCAGATGGCCGCCGACACCTGCTCGGCGATGGCCCGGGGCGGGATCTACGACCAGCTCGGCGGCGGCTTCGCGCGCTACTCCGTGGACCGGGAGTGGGTCGTGCCCCACTTCGAGAAGATGCTCTACGACAACGCCCTGCTGTGCCGCGTGTACGCCCATCTGTGGCGTACCACCGGTTCGGACGAGGCCCGCCGGATCGCCCTGGAGACCGCTGACTTCATGGTGCGGGAGCTGCGGACGGCCGAGGGCGGGTTCGCCTCCGCGCTGGATGCCGACAGTGAGGACGCGGACGGCCGGCATGTCGAGGGGGCGTTCTACGTGTGGACGCCCGCCCAGTTGCGTGAGGTGCTCGGCGAGGACGATGCCGCCTTCGCCGCCGAGTATTTCGGGGTGACCGAGGACGGGACCTTCGAGGAGGGGGCCTCGGTGCTCCGGCTGCCGGGGGACGCGGGGCCCGCGGACGCCGCGCGGGTCGCGGACGTACGGGCCCGGCTGCTGGCGGCCCGCGAGGAGCGGCCGCGCCCGGGGCGGGACGACAAGGTGGTCGCCGCCTGGAACGGGCTCGCCATCGCCGCGCTCGCCGAGACCGGCGCCTACTTCGACCGGCCCGACCTCGTGGAGCGGGCCACCGAGGCCGCCGATCTGCTGGTCCGCGTACACCTGGGCGAGGTGGCCCGGCTGACGCGTACCTCCAAGGACGGGCGCGCGGGCGACAACGCCGGGGTCCTGGAGGACTACGGCGATGTCGCCGAGGGCTTCCTCGCGCTGGCGGCCGTCACCGGCGAGGGCGCCTGGCTGGAGTTCGCCGGGTTCCTGCTGGACATCGTGCTGGAGCAGTTCACCGGCGAGGGCGGGCAGCTCTACGACACCGCGCACGACGCCGAGCAGCTGATCCGCCGGCCGCAGGACCCCACCGACAGCGCCACCCCGGCCGGCTGGACCGCGGCTGCCGGCGCGCTGCTCTCGTACGCCGCGTACACCGGCTCGGAGGCGCACCGTACGGCCGCCGAGGGCGCGCTCGGTGTGGTGAAGGCGCTGGGCCCGCGCGTCCCCCGGTTCGCCGGCTGGGGCCTCGCGGTGGCCGAGGCGCTGCTGGACGGGCCGCGTGAGGTGGCCGTGGCCGGGCCGGTCGGCGGGGAGCTGCACCGGACGGCGCTGCTGGGGCGGGCCCCGGGCGCGGTGGTCGCGGCCGGGGAAGGGCCGGGGGCGGGAGCCGAGTTCCCGCTGCTGATGGACCGGCCGCTGGTGGGCGGGGAGCCGACCGCGTACGTCTGCCGCCACTTCGTGTGCGACGCGCCGACGACGGACGCGGGGGAACTGGCGGCGAAGCTGGGCGGGTGAGAGTCGCCGGACGCAGAGGTGAGGGGCCGGTCGCCGCGTGCGACCGGCCCCTCACCCCGTGATCGTCCTGTGCTTATCCGTGCTGGTAGGCGACCAGCGAGATGCCCACGTAGTGCGCGATGAACGCCGCCAGCGTCAGCGAGTGGAAGACCTCGTGGAAGCCGAACCAGCGCGGCGACGGGTTCGGCTTCTTGATCCCGTAGATCACACCGCCGGCGCTGTACAGCAGCCCGCCGACCACGACGAGGACCAGGACGGCGATGCCGCCGGTCCGCATGAAGTCCGGCAGGAAGAAGACCGCCGCCCAGCCCATCGCGATGTAGCACGGGGTGTAGAGCCAGCGCGGAGCGCCGACCCAGAACACCCGGAAGGCGATGCCCGCCGCCGCGGCCGCCCAGACCGCCCACAGCAGGGGCCGGGCGGTGGACCCGGGGAGCAGGAGCAGGGTCAGCGGGGTGTAGGTGCCCGCGATGATCAGGAAGATGTTCGCGTGGTCCAGACGGCGGAGCACCGCCTCGCCGCGCGGTCCCCAGGTGCCGCGGTGGTAGACCGCGCTGACACCGAACAGCAGACAGGCGCTGAGGATGTAGACGCCGCAGGCGATCCGGCCCATCGTGCTGTCGGTCAGGGCGATGAGAGTGATCCCGGCGATCAGCACCGCGGGGAACATCCCGGCGTGCAGCCAGCCGCGCATCCGCGGTTTGACGGGGGCGGGGGAGGGGGCGACGGGGGCCGGGGTCGCGGCGCTAGCGGCGGCATCAGTCATATCCGCATGCTACCTACGCCACCGTAGGTAGCGGACGGGGGGCGCAAATGAGTGGTGATGCTCACGTGTGAGGCCCCCTGGACATATGGGCGGAACGGCCGGATGATCAAATGAGTGCAGTCGGCACCGGATGAGCGCCAGGGGAATTCGAAGGGTACGAAGCATCCGGGTCGCAGCCCCCACGGGGCCTCTCGACAACTGACACCCTCAACTAGGAGCGATCGTGGCGCGCGACATCGCGGCTCCCCTCACTGTCCCCACCCACCACCAGGAGCTGGTCTCCTGGGTCGACGAGATCGCAGCCATCACCCAGCCCGACCGGGTGGTCTGGTGCGACGGCTCCGAGGCCGAGTACGAGCGCCTGTGTGGGGAACTCGTCGCCAAGGGCACGTTCACCAAGCTGGACGAGACCAAGCGGCCGAACTCGTACTACGCCGCGTCCGACCCGAGCGATGTCGCCCGCGTCGAGGACCGTACGTTCATCTGCTCCAAGGAGGAGAAGGACGCGGGCCCCACGAACCACTGGAAGGACCCCGCCGAGATGCGGGCCATCTTTACCGGGGAAGAAGGAAACAGCTTCACGGGCCGGGACGGCGTCTTCCGCGGGTCCATGCGTGGTCGCACCATGTACGTCGTGCCCTTCTGCATGGGCCCCGTCGGCTCGCCGCTCTCCGCGATCGGCGTCGAGATCACCGACTCCGCGTACGTCGCCGTCTCCATGCGCACCATGACCCGTATGGGCCAGGCCGTCCTGGACGAGCTGGGCACCGACGGCTTCTTCGTGAAGGCCGTCCACACCCTGGGCGCTCCCCTGGAGGAGGGCCAGCAGGACGTCCCGTGGCCCTGCAACACCACCAAGTACATCTCGCACTTCCCCGAGGACCGCGAGATCTGGTCGTACGGCTCCGGCTACGGCGGCAACGCCCTGCTCGGCAAGAAGTGCTACGCGCTGCGCATCGCGTCCGTCATGGCCCGTGACGAGGGCTGGCTCGCCGAGCACATGCTCATCCTGAAGCTGACGCCGCCGAGCGGTGAGTCGCAGGACCCCAAGTACGTCGCCGCCGCGTTCCCCTCCGCCTGCGGCAAGACCAACCTCGCCATGCTGGAGCCCACGATCCCCGGCTGGACCGTGGAGACCATCGGCGACGACATCGCCTGGATGCGGTTCGGTGAGGACGGCCGCCTCTACGCGATCAACCCCGAGGCCGGTTTCTTCGGCGTCGCGCCCGGCACCGGCGAGCACACCAACGCCAACGCCATGAAGACCATGTGGGGCAACTCCGTCTTCACCAACGTCGCGCTCACCGACGACGGCGACGTCTGGTGGGAGGGCATGACCGAGGAGGCGCCCGCGCACCTCACGGACTGGAAGGGCAACGACTGGACCCCCGAGTCCGGCACGCCCGCCGCCCACCCCAACGCCCGCTTCACCGTCCCCGCCGGACAGTGCCCGATCATCGCGCCCGAGTGGGAGGACCCCAAGGGCGTGCCGATCTCCGCGATCCTCTTCGGCGGTCGCCGCGCCTCCGCCGTCCCGCTGGTCACCGAGTCCTTCGACTGGCAGCACGGCGTCTTCCTCGGCGCCAACGTCGCCTCCGAGAAGACCGCCGCCGCCGAGGGCAAGGTCGGCGAGCTGCGCCGCGACCCGTTCGCCATGCTGCCGTTCTGCGGCTACAACATGGGCGACTACATGAATCACTGGGTGAAGGTCGGCGCCGACAAGCCCGACCAGTCGAAGCTGCCGAAGATCTACTACGTGAACTGGTTCCGCAAGAACGAGGCGGGCAAGTTCGTCTGGCCCGGCTTCGGCGAGAACAGCCGCGTGCTCAAGTGGATCGTGGAGCGCCTGGAGGGCAAGGCCGAGGGCGTCGAGACCCCGATCGGCATCCTGCCCGCCAAGGGCGCGCTGGACACCGAGGGCCTGGACCTCTCCGAGGCCGACCTCGACTTCCTGCTCACCGTCGACAAGAAGGTCTGGCGCGAGGAGGCCGCCCTGGTCCCCGAGCACCTCAACACCTTCGGCGACCACACGCCCAAGGAGCTGTGGGACGAGTACCACGCGCTCGTCGCGCGCCTGGGCTGATCCCGGTACGCCTCCAGAACCCCGCGGCCGGGTCCATCGGACATCCGCCCTGACCTGTGGGGCCGACGCGGCCCGCCGCGGTATCGGGGCCTGTCAGCGCCGACAGCCCCCGGAGGTGTTGTCCCCGACCGAGGACACCCTCCCGGCCCCCGGAACCCCCTCACGGTTCCGGGGGCCGCCCGACCGGCGGAACGCCCCCGCCCCGGTCCTCCAGATACTTCGTGTGCGACCGCTGGCGCAGCTCCTCCGTCTCACGCAACCCGTCCACCAGCGCCTGCGCCTCCGCGTGCAGCAGCGTCAGCTGCCGCTCCAGCTCCTCCTCCGGAGCCCGCGCCCCCGGCGCGAGCCGCGTCCACCACCGGGCCCGTAGATACGTGTCGACGCACTCCGGAACGTCCCGGCGCACCGCCCGCACCACCCCGTGCACGCCCTCCGGGTCCTCCGCCAGCGCCTCGGAGACCCAGCCGGGAGCCAGCAGTCCGTCCAGCAGGCCGGTCAGCGCGGCGAGCCGCTCCGCCGCGCCGGTCGGCAGATCCACCCGGTCCAGGTACGCCCGCAGGGTCACGAGGTCGGCCCGCAGCTCGTCCAGCCGGGACGACGGCTCCTCGAACGCCGGGGCGGGCGGCCGGCGCGGCGGGGCGAGCAGGGCGCCCGCCCCGTACAGCCCGCCGACCACCACCGGCCAGTACGGGCCCGCGAACCCGGCGAAGGTGAGGGCCAGCCCGCCGAGGGCCGCGGCGCTGCCGGTCAGATTCCGGGCCGACTCCAGATACCCGAGGACCCGGACGGCCACCGTCCGCCCACCGGCGGCCACGGATCTCCTCGCCGCCGGGTCCCTGCCGGCAGCCGCGGATCTCCTCCCCGCCGGATCCCTACTGGTAGCCACGGATCTCCTCGAACGCCCCGTCCAGCGAGTTCGGGCCCTCCTCCTTCGTCCCGTCGAAGAGCCGGCCGCCGGTCAGCTCGGCGATCGAGTCCAGCTCCGGGCGGTCGGAGTCGCCGAACACGATTCCGAACACCGGGGTGACCTGCCGGGCGGCGGGCAGTGCCCGGTAGAACGCCGCGAACTCCGCCGCCGACCGGCCCGCCGTGTTCTCGCCGTCCGTCATCAGCACGATGGAGGTGAACGCGGACTCGGTGTCCGGGCCGAGGTGGTCGTAGGCCGCGGCCAGCGACGAGTAGATCGCCGTGTCCCCCTCGGCCGTCAGCGCCGCCGCGTCCGCCCGGATCGCCGCCGGAGCCGCCTTCGGGTCCGCCGGATCGACGGTGTGCGTGCGGACCTGTTTGACGGTGGACCCGAACGGCAGCAGCGTGACCTGTTCGCGCTCCCGGAAGTCCCCGGTCAGCCCGTTCAGCGCGGACTTCAGCTGCGCCAGCCGCCTGCCCTTCATCGACCCTGAGGTGTCCAGTACGTACACGGTCCGCGAGGGACGCCTCAGCCGGTGCTCGTACGAGGACAGCAGCCCGTCCGCGACCGACCGCGTACCGGGGAAGGGCAGTTCGCGGCGCTGCTCGGGCGAGAGCGGATCGGCGGGGCGCGCGGCGGCGACGACCGGGCGGCGCAGCGTCCGTGCGGTGATCTCCCGCTGCACCTCGGTGGACCGGAAGTGCTCGGCCAGGTTCTGTACGGCGTCCCGGGCGTCCGGGGTGGCCGCGGCGAGCGCGCTCAGCGGGTAGTCGGCGGTCACCACCCCGTCGCGGGGGCGGATCACGGTCAGCCCGGCGTCGCTGTCCCGGTTCAGCGACAGCAGCACCGACTCGTAGTTGATCAGCGCGTCCACGCCCGAGCGCCGGGCGTACGCGGAGGCCAGCCAGCCGGAGGAGCCCGAGGTGAGGCGCTGGCCCGCGAAGAACTCCTTCAGCTTCGGCCCGGCCTTGCGGACGTCGGCGTCGGTGAGCGCCGCCTGTGCGCCGGAGAGCCCGGACGCCACCGAGATCAGCGCGGAGAAACCGGAGTTGGAGCGGCCGGGGTCGGTCATCCCGTACGTCAGTTTCCCGGCCGCGACCGCCCGGTGGACCTGCGCCCAGCTGACCGCCCCGGGATCCCAGCCCAGCCGCCGCACCGTCGCGGACCGCACCCCGAGGGCGACCGGGGAGGCCATCAGCGGGGTCTCGGAGGCGATCTTGCGGGCGGCCTCCGGGTCCAGGCGCAGATAGTCGTTGGACGACAGCCACACCGCGTCGAACGCCCCGTCCGCCTTCCCGGACGCCAGGCGTTCGACGGCGTCCAGCGTGCCCGTCCACGTGGGCCGCACGGTGATCCCGGTCGCCTCGCGCGCCTTCTCCAACAGGGGTTCCATGTCGCTGAGTTCACTGGAGGCCAGGACCCGGAGCGTTCCCGCGCGGGCCCGCCAGTCGTCGCCGCCGTCCCGGCCGGTGTCCCGCCCGGCGTCCTGGTCCGTCGTGCAGGCGGCGAGCGGGACGAGCAGGGCCGCGGCCAGCAGGAGGAGGAGCGCACGCCGGAGGCGGCGGCCGGGCGTGCGGGTGTCGGCGAGGGCGGCTCGGGCCAGGGGGCCCTTTCCGGGGCGGCGGTCGCTCATGAGCGGCCCCCGTCCAGCGACGCGTCCGCCGTGCGACTGCGGTCCAACCGGGCCCCGGCATCCTGGAGTTCGGCGGTCAGCGACTCCACGGTGGCCGCCATGGTCTCGGTCGCCCGCGCCTTGTACGTGTCGATGGCGTCGAGCGTCGCGTAGATCTGCCCGAACGCGGTGCGCAGCGTCTCGACGCCGACCGCCGGTTCGGCCGCCATGCGCTGGATCTCCCCGCTCTGGGTGGCGAGCATCTCCGCGTTCCCCCGGATCAGGTCCTCGGTGGTCGAGCGCAGCACCTGCACCTGCTCGGTCACCCGGCGCTGGTTCTCCAGGGCGGAGGACAGCATCACCGCGATCCGCAGGGCGGACACGGTGGTGGTGGCCGCCCGGTCGACGCCCTTGATCAGCTCCTCGTTGTTGCGGCGTACGACGTCCATCGCCAGGTATCCCTGGGCGCAGACGGCGATCTGGGTCAGCAGATCCTGGTGCTTCTGCCGTACGGGGAACAGGACGTCGGCCCGCAGCGCGTCCGCCCGCACCGGATCGCCCGCGGCCGCGGCCTCCTCGATGCGCCGCTCCACGACGCCGTCGAGGGCCTCGGTGAGCACCGCGTACTCCTGGAGCTTGCCCATGGAGTCCCACAGGCGGGTGCGCTCGGTGTGCAACGCGGCGTTGTCGCGCCGCAGTTCGTCCTGGCCGCTGCGCAGCGAGCGCACGATCCGGTCGAGGGTGCCCCTGGCGGAGGCGTACTTCGCGACGTGGTCGCGCAGCCGCCGCCCGCCCGGCAGTCGGGACAGCAGCCGGCGGGCCCCGCGCGCCGGGGCGTCGCGCGGATCGAGGTCCTCCACCGTGCGGCGCAGCTCGACCAGCGAGGACCCCACGCGGGCCGGGGCGTCGCCCTCGCCGGACGCGAGCGAGCGGACGGTGCGGTCCAGCATCCGGTTGGACTGCTGGGCGGCGCTGCGGATGTCGCTCTGCCCGAGCGCGGCGATCTCGCCGACCCGGGCGCCGAATTCGGGGGAGCGGGCATCGAGTCCGGCGAGGCCCTCGACGTACTCCTCGGCCCGCCGGACCATCTCGGCCCGCACGGCGTCCCCGACCGGGACGAGCCCGGCGGCCTGCTCGGCGCGGACGGGGGCGACGGGCGCGGGCGGGGTGAGCACGAGTGGGGTGGTCGGCGGATCGAACGGCCGCCGAGGGTCCTGGGGCCCGGCGTCCTGGTGTCCGGCGTCCTGGTTTCCGATGTTCCGAGGCCCGGCGTTCTGAGGTCCGGTGTCCTGGGGCATGGTGGCGGTCTCCTGTGCTGCGAGTGCGGGTCCGGGGCCGGAACGGTGGCCGGCCGCGCGGGGACAGGGCTGGGTGCGAGCCGGGGCGTCGTCAGCCGCGGGCCCGCCGTGCCATCGAGCGCAGCACCTCCGCGATGGGCACGGGCGCCTGGCGTACGCCGGCCAGCCGCTGGTCGATGTAGGCGGCGTGATCCGCGGTCGCGGCGCTGAACTCGGCCGCCGCGCCCTGGGGCCGGAACCCGTGCCGTACCGCCAGCTCCCGCAGCCCCGGGTCGGTGGACAGCAGTTCACCGAGTTCGCGGCCGTGGTCGGTCAGCGGTACGAGGGTGTGGTCGCTGGACACCGTGGTGTCCGGGTAGAGGACGACGAGGTCGCCGATCTCCTGTCGCTGACTGTTCATCAGGAGGGCGGCCACCTGCGACTCGTAGACCAGCACGAGCGGGTTGCCGACCCCGCTGATGAAGTCCCGGAACGGCGCGTCGCTGCTGCTCTGCTGGGCGCCCTGCACCTGTACGAGCTTGCGCATCAGCGGTGCGGTGCGGTGGACGGCCCTCTCGTCCGTCGCCACCCGGCCGCCGTCGGCGACGTACGAGGCGGCGGCGAGGTAGAGGGCGCCGGAGTTGGACGTGACGGGGTCGGTGCTCGTGATGAACACCGTCCCGCTCAACTCGGCATGTCCCGAAGCTCCCTTGAGCTGCTGCCAGGTCCGGTCGTCCTCGGCCGCCGCCAGGTAGGGGTCCATGAGCAGTGTGCCCTGCGTGGTGAACTTCGACCCGTCGTTCGTCCGCAGCCGAGCCAGCCCGTTGCCGGCGAGGACCTCGGCCGCGTTGCGGTGGGCCACCACGACGAGCGGTGAGTAGAACGGCCGCAGCGGGCCGCCCCGGGCCCCGGCTCCCCGGCGCAGCTCATCGGCCGGGGCCTTGGAGCTGGGGAAGGCGAAGTCGTAACCCTTCAGGGGCAGTCGGTCCATCGCCCAGGACCCGGAGGTCTCCGTCCGGACGGTGAATCCCTTGGCCGCGAGGGCTTTCACGGTGTCGGGGTCGGCGAAGAACTCGGCCTTCTCCGAACCGATCACCCCGCGTACGGTCTTCGCGGCCGTGCCGCTGTCCCCGCTGTCGCGGCCCAGGGCGACGGCCGCTGCCACACCGGCGATCAGCAGGACCGCCAGGACGATTCCCACGATGCGTCTCACCTGCGCAGCGTGCTCGCGGAAACCCACATTCCGGGCCGAGTTGGGTGGACAGCAGATGAAGGGCCCATCCCAGAACGCAACGGCCCGGCGGACGAGGGGGTGTCTGATAATTCCGCGTCGTCCGCCCGCGCGGGATTGTCGGACACCCCCTTGGGGCGGTGGCACCCGGTCCGCACGCCTTCGCGGCATGCGGACCGGGGCCGTCAGGGGGCGCCGACCAGCTGCCCGGAGGGGGCGGGTCCGGCGAAGGCGGCCAGGGCCGCGGTGTGGGCGTCCATCCGCTCGGCGGAGAGGATGGCGGCGGTGGTGTCGGCGCGGGACGCGGCCACCAGCAGGGCGCGGCCCGCGAGGGCGTGGGCGCGGCGGTGGAGGTCCGCGGGGGCGGCGTCGGTCAGCCCGGCGTGCCGGGCGGGCGGGGCCCCGCGCAGCCGGGCCACCTGCTCGGCGATCCGGTCGCCCGCCGCGCCGAGGCCCAGCTCGTCGGTGACCGCGAGAAGGGCGGCCAGGTGCCCGGCGAGCTGGATGTCCAGCTCCTCCTCACGGCTGCGGTGCGGAAAGTCCGCGTAGTCGGCCGGGGTGTGGACCGAGGGGCTGCGGATCGGCTCGTACATGGATGGCCTCCCGATGGTGCGTGGAACCATCCTACATTGGATTCAGTCTAAAGTTGTGCGCAGTCCGGGAGAGTGAGCGCCCTGGGGCTGTCCGTAACCGTCCGGGAACCCCAGGGCTGCCCGCGACCGTCGAGGAACCCCAGGGCTGTCCGTAGCCGTCCGGGACCCTACGGCTGTCCGTAACCGTGCAGGAAGGTGCCGATCCTGGTCACCGCGTCGGTCAGGTCCTCGACCGTCGGCAGCGTGACGATCCGGAAGTGATCGGGCTCGGGCCAGTTGAAGCCGGTGCCCTGCACGACCATGATCTTCTCGGCCCGCAGCAGGTCCAGCACCATCTGCCGGTCGTCCTTGATCTTGTAGACCTTGGGGTCGAGCCGGGGGAAGAGGTACAGCGCCCCCTTCGGCTTCACGCAGGTCACCCCGGGGATCGAGGTCAGCAGGTCGTACGCCACGTCCCGCTGCTCCAGGATCCGGCCGCCCGGCAGCACCAGGTCCTCGATCGACTGCCGCCCGCCGAGCGCGGTGGCCACCGCGTGCTGCGAGGGCATGTTGGCGCAGAGCCGCATGTTGGCGAGGATCGTCAGCCCCTCGATGTACGAGGTGGCGTGCGCCTTCGGGCCGCAGACGGCCATCCAGCCGGAGCGGTAACCGGCCACCCGGTAGTTCTTGGAGAGCCCGTTGAACGTCAGCACCATCAGGTCCGGGGCCAGTGAGGCCGTCGGGGTGTGCGTCGCGCCGTCGTAGAGGATCCGGTCGTAGATCTCGTCGGAGCAGACGACCAGATTGTGCCGCCGGGCGATCTCGGTGAGACCGCGGAGCATCTCGTCGTCGTACACCGCACCGGTCGGATTGTTCGGGTTGATGATCACCAGGGCCTTGGTGCGGTCGGTGATCTTCCGCTCGATGTCCGCGAGGTCGGGCATCCAGTCGGCCTGCTCGTCGCACCGGTAGTGCACGGCCGTCCCGCCCGCCAGCGAGACCGAGGCGGTCCACAGGGGATAGTCGGGAGCCGGTACGAGCACCTCGTCGCCGTCGTCCAGCAGCGCCTGCATCGACATCTGGATCAGCTCGGAGACGCCGTTGCCCAGGTAGATGTCCTCGACGTCGAGGTCGATCCCCTTGGTCTGGTAGTGCTGCATCACCGCACGGCGCGCGGACAGCAGGCCCTTCGCGTCGCCGTAGCCGTGCGCGCCCGCGACGTTGCGCAGGATGTCTTCGAGGATCTCCGGCGGGCACTCGAACCCGAACGCGGCGGGGTTGCCCGTGTTCAGCTTGAGGATGCGCTGACCGGCCGCCTCCAGCCGCATCGCCTCCTCCAGCACGGGACCCCGGATCTCGTAACAGACGTTGGAGAGCTTCGTGGACTGGATGACCTGCATGTCCGCGAGCTTACGGCGGCGTTTCGCGCGGTGCGCGGGGATTGCTTCCGGCGTACGTCCTGCGGGGCGCGTCCCGGCCGCACCTTGTCTTCCATCGCCATGCCGCCGCCGCCCCGGACCGTGGGATCTCCCGGTCGGGGCGGCGGCGCGGCTTGGAAAGGAGGTGTGGGCGGCCGGAGCGGGTGAGATGCGCCACGCGGGGGCCGTATGCCGGGACCTGTCCGGGCCGGCACGCCCGTTCCCGCAGACGGGCGCGGGGGCTCCTGTGCACGGGTGCGTCGGCTCCCGTACACGGGCGCGGGGGCTCCTGTGCACGGGTGCGTCGGCTCCCGTACACGGGCGCGGGGGCTCCTGTGTACGGGTGCGGGGCTCCCGTGCACTGGCGTACCGGCTTCCGTGTACGGGCGCACCGGTGGCGCGGCTCACTCCGGCAGCCGGGTGCCCTCCGGGAGCCGGATGCCGAAGTCGTCCGCCAGGACGCGCAGCGCCTCGTCGCCGTCCTTCAGCTGCCGATCCTGGATCGTTCCGTCGTCGGCCGTCTCCACCAGATCGAGCCCGGACAGGGAGAGGTGGGAGCCGATCAGGGTGCGCTGCGCGTACACCGCCTGCCGGAACGGTGAGCGCGGGTGCGTGGCGATGAACCAGTTGATCACCTCGTAGTCCGGCTTCTCGTACGGATCCAGCGTGAACACGTACTGCGGCTCCCACGACCCGCCCTGGTCGGTCTGGAGCTCCCACAGCGGCAGCGGACCGTGGTGCGGTGCGTGGATCAGACGGTGGTGGCGCGGCGCGTCGAACAGCTCGGCGCCCTCCACCAGCTCGATCGGCTCCAGCAGCGCCCCGGACGCCCCGAATCCGACGTCCACCAGATACGGGTGCGGCTCACCCGCCACGTCCACCCGCATCAGCATGTGCGTACGGGGCCGGATGTCGCCCGGCGCGGCGCCCAGCACCACCCGCGCCGTCAGCGGTGTCACGGAGAAGCCGAGCTGCCTCAGCACGGTGGAGAAGAGGGTGTTGTGCTCGTAGCAGTATCCGCCGCGCCCGCCGCGTACGAGCTTCGCCTCCAGGTCGTCGAGTGCCAGCGACGGCGCGGAGCCGAGAATGGCCTCCAGGTTCTCGAACGGGATACCGATCAGGTGCGCGCGGTGCAGGGACCGCAGCACCTCCAGCGTGGGGCGGGGCTCCCCGGTCCAGCCGATGCGGGTGAAGTAAGCGTCGAGATCGAGTGTCATACGCCGACCGTACGCAGCCGGGGCACGGGCCCGCCTCCGGCTGCGGACCGACATGTGCGGCCCGAGGGCCTCGGTCCCCGGACCGAGACCGGGGCCGGGGACCGGGCCACAGGCTCCAGCTCCGCGCACTGGTCGGGTGGGTGGTCGGGCGTAACCGGTCCGGTCGGCTCAGATCTTGCTCAAATCGGGTGAGATCGGGCCGACCCGGGGAACGGTGGGCCCATGAGCATGTTCCGAAAGCCCCAGCCCCTCGCCGTACTCGTCCTCCGCGACGCACCCGATGTCGTCGCCGGTCTCCGGCACGCGCTGGAGACCGCCACGGACGCCGAGCGCCCAGGCCTGGAGCGCGCTCTCGCCCTGGCCGAGGACTCCGCCGGGCGCCCGGACACGGAGCTGCGCGGCCGGTGGGTGCGGCAGCGGCTCGCCGCCGCCGGACACGAGGGGCCGGCGGACTCCGTGGCGGCCATCAAGATCCTGCGCCGGGCCGAACCCGGTCTGACGCTGCTCCAGGCGGTGACGTACGCGAAGGAGGCCGTGGCGGCGGAAGCCTGAGACGGGCGGGGCCGGACATCCGGGGCGGGGGGCCCGGACGCCTGGGCCGGGCGGGGCGTCCGGTGTGCGGCGCCGGACCGGCACATCCCGCCTGTCTGCCGGGCCGTCACATCCCGCTCACCGAGCCCGCCGACGCGATCAGCAGGGCCGTGTCGACGCCCTGCTCCTGGGCCGTACGGAGCAGCGTCGCGTCCCCCGCCTCCGCCACGGCCGGGCTGGTGGGGTCCTCGGCCACGGGCTCGCCCGCGTACGCCGCTGTCGCCGGGGCCATCGCCGTGAGCCAGTCGGCCAGCAGCGCGCCGAACTCCTTCTGGTCGATGCCCGCGTCCTCCACCAGCGCGGCCGCGTGCCGGGCCCCGGCGAACATGGCGGTCATCGCGCTGAGCAGCGCCACGTCGTGGAGTGCGGCGAAACCGGGGTCGGCGCCGACGTACCGGGTGGCGGCGGGCACGGCCAGCACCTCGTGGTGGGCGTCGAAGACGTCGCGGGAACCGCTGTAGAAGACATAGCCGCCGGCCTCCGGCACGCCGATCATCGGCGGGACGGCCATGATTCCGCCGTCCAGGAAGCGGGCGCCGCGTTCGTTCGCCCAGACCGCGCGGCTACGCGACTCGGCGGGGGTGGAGGTGGTGAGGTCGACCAGGTCCTTGCCCGTCAGGTCGGCGTCGGCCAGCGCCTTGCGGACCGAGACGTCGTCCAGGAGGCAGGTGACGACGAGCGGGCTCGCGGCCACCGCTTCGGCCGCCGTCGCGGCCACCCGCGCGCCGGCGGCGGCGAGTTCGGCGCTCCGGCCGGGGCTGCGGTTCCAGACGGTCAGAGGGTGCCCGGCGGCGAGCCAGGTAAGGGCGAGTGCGGTGCCCATCGCGCCGAGGCCGAGCAGGGTGAGAGGGGTGGGCGGTACGGAAGCAGAGGTGTTGTCAGGCATGCCGATTAGGCTGGTCGAAGACGCCGGGGGTAACAAGTACGCACAATGGAGTGGGTGGTTACCTCGCGGTCGGTGACCAGGTGGGAGGGGTGGACGATGACGCGGATCGTACGGAGGCCGGGGGCCTTCGCCTGCGGGATCGACGCGGCGATGGATGTGATCGGCGGCAAGTGGAAGGTGCTCATCCTGTGGGCGCTGGACGAGCGGACCTGCCGGTTCGGTGAGCTGCGCCGGGCGCTGCCCGGGGTGACGGAGAAGGTTCTCAGCTCCCATCTCAAGGAGTTGGAGGACGACGGCATCGTGCACCGTGAGGTGTACGCCGAGGTGCCGCCGCGCGTGGAGTATTCGCTCACCCCGCTGGGCTTCTCGCTGAACGCGGCGCTGGAACCGCTGGGTCGGTGGGGGAGCGACCACATCTTTCGCGGCGCGGAGGGTTCCGGTTCCGGCGCTGCTCCCGCTCCCGGGGCCGGGGCGGCCTCCGAGGTAGTGGTGGGAATGGGGCACCGGCGGTCGTAGCCGCGGTGGCCGGAACGGTCCCCTTGTGACGACCCGACATCTGCGCCACCATGCGCATGTCAAAAGCCGGAAGATCTCCGGCCCTTGGCATCACTGGAGGGGACCCCCCACATGAACAAGCCTCTCGTCGGTGCGTTTCTCGCTGCCCTGCTCCTGGGAGCGGGTGCCGCGCCCGTCGTGGCGGCCGAGCCCGCACCGCAGGTGCAGGAAGCCGCGCCGAAGGACGGTCCCGCCGCGAAGGCCGTGACCTTCGCCGGGACCGTCGCGCTCAGCAACTGTTCGGGCTCCGTGGTCCGTTCGCCCGACTCCGCCCCCACGGACCCCGCCCTCGTGCTCTCCAACGGGCACTGCATGGAGTCCGGCTTCCCCGGCCCCGGCGAGGTCGTCGTCGACCAGCCGTCCTCCCGGACGTTCACCCTGCTCAACGCCTCGGGCAGGGGTGTCGGCACGCTGAGGGCGAGCAGGATCGCGTACGGCACCATGACCGACACCGATCTCTCGCTCTACGAACTCACCAGCACCTACCGGCAGATCGCGGACCGCTACGGCATCCGGGCGCTGGAGCTGGAGACCGCCCACCCGGTGGCGGGCACCGCCATCACGGTCGCCTCCGGCTACTGGAAGCGCACCTACCGCTGCGACATCGACGGCTTCGTCCACCGGCTCAAGGAGGGCCGGTGGACCTGGAAGGACTCGGTCCGCTACACCCCGGAATGCCGGACCATCGGCGGCACGTCCGGTTCGCCGGTGATCGACGACGCCACGGGCAAGGTGGTCGCCGTCAACAACACCGGTAACGAGAGCGGCCAGGCGTGCACGGTCAACAACCCGTGCGAGGTCGACGAGAACGGCCGGGTGACCGTCCGTGAGGGCATCAACTACGCCCAGCAGACGTACAACATGGTCCCGTGCATCGGCATCGGCAACAAGATCGACCTGGACCGGGAGGGCTGCGGGCTGCCCAAGCCGTAGCCACAGCGGCAGGCGCAGTCGATCCCGGGCGCGCGCCGGGCGGTCCTGAACATCCTCAGGGCCGCCGGGCGCGCGCCGCCTCGATCCCGTCCAGCAGCACCCCGAGCCCCACCCGGAACGTCTCGCGTGCCTCCCGCTCCGGATACGGCAGGGGATCGCCGTTCCCCGCCGGGCCCGGGTACGGCTCCACCGGCCCCTCCGCCTCCAGCCGGCTCACCGCGGGGAAGCGCTCCGCGAAGTCGGGGACCAGCTCCATGAGGGCCGCCGAGCGCGCCGCCCACCACTCCTCGTCGGAACTCCCGGTCGCCGCCGCGGCCAGCCGGGCGTCCGCCACGGCCTGTGCCGAGCCCCGCACGAACGGGAACAGGGTTCCCACCAGCCGCCGCAGCACCCCTGCCTCAAGCCCGGTCGCCCGCAGCAGGACGACCAGCGTGTCCAGGCCCGCGTACTCGTGCGGCCCCAGCACCGGCCGCGCCTGCGAGACCTGGAGCACCCAGGGGTGGCGGACATGGAACTCCAGGATCTCCCCGGCCCAGGCGGTGAGCGCCGCCCGCCAGTCGTCCGACTCCGGGTAGCCGGTGGGCAGTTCGGCGTGGACGGCGTCGTACATCAGGTCCAGCAGCTCGCTCTTGCCGGGGATGTAGGTGTAGAGCGCCATCGCGGTGCGCCCCAGCCGCTCGCCGACCGCGCGCATCGACAGGGCCCCGATCCCCTCCTCGTCCGCGAGCGCCACGGCGGCCGCCACGATCGCGTCCACGCTCAGCCGGGGTCTGGGGCCGGGGCCGCCACGGGTGGGCGGCGGGGTGTCCGCGCGCCACAGGAGAGAGAGGGAACTGCGGGGGTCGCCCTGCCCGGCGAAGACCACCACTTGCGACTCCTTACGGCGTAAAGTAACGTGCGGCGGGTAATTCATTACGACGTAAAGCTACCAGTGGGAGAGAGGTCGGGTGCGATGGGCCAGGCGCTGCCGGTCACCTATGTGCGGGTCACGGACGTCGAGCGGATCACCCCCGGGACGGCCAGGATCGGCTTCACCGCCGACGCCCTGCCCGACCTCCTGGAGGACCGCCCCGACCAGCAGATGAAGCTCTGCCTGCCGCGCGCCGGGCAGCGGGTGCCCCGGCTGCCGGAGCGGGACGCGGATGACCCGCACGGGATGCGCTGGTACGAGGCCTACCTCGCGGTCCCGGAGGCGGAACGGCCCTGGATGCGCGGCTTCACCGTCCGCTCCTACGACCGCGAGCGCAACGTGATGGCCGTGGACTTCGTGCTGCACGGCGAGGACGGCCCCGCCTCGCGCTGGGGCGCGGCGGCCCGCGTCGGCGACGTCCTCGGCATGGTCGGCCCGTCCTCCCTCTACGCCCGCCCGCTGCCCGCCGCCCGGCGGATGCTGCTCGCCGGGGACGAGACCGCGCTCCCCGCCATCGCCACGCTCCTGGAGGCGCTGCCGGCCGCGGCGAGTGCCGTGGTGTACGCCGAGGTCGCGGACGCGGCGGAGGAGCGGGAGCTGCCGTCCGCCGCCGGCGGGGCCGAGGTCCGCTGGGTGCACCGGGCCCGGGGCGGCTCGCTGGTGGCGGCGGTGAGGCAGGCCGGGCCGGACCTCGACGGGGTGGACGCGGCCTGGGTGGCGGGCGAGGCCTCCGCCGTCCGGGCGCTCCGCCGCCATCTGGTCGATGACCGGCACCTGCCCAAGGCGGCCGTCGAGTTCAGCGGCTACTGGCGGCGCTCCCTCACCCAGGACGACGCCCCGACCGAGGAGGACCTCGCCTGGGCGGCGGAGCGCGCGGCGGACGCTTCGTAGCGCACGGCGAATGCTTCGGGGCGCGCGGCGGACGCTTCGTGAGAAGTCATCAGGCGGCCCCGGCCCCGGCCCCCGCTCCCCGGACCGCCCGGCCCGCCAGCACCGAAGTCCGCCTGCCGTCCTCGATGACGAACCGGCCGTCGATCAGCACATGCGGGATGCCGGCCGGGAGCGCGCGCGGCTGTTCGAACGTGGCGCCCGCCGCCACCGTCTCCGGGTCGAAGAGCACCAGGTCCGCGCGGTAGCCCTCGCGTACCAGGCCCCGGTCCGCGAGCCGTAGCCGGGCGGCCGGGCGCGCGGTCAGACGGGCGACGCACTCCTCCAGCGAGAGGACGCCCAACTCCCGGACGTACCGGCCGAGATACCGCGGGAACGTGCCGTACGCCCGGGGGTGCGGCTTGTCGCCCTGGAGGATGCCGTCGCTGCCGCCGGTGTGCACCGGGTGGCGCATGATCCGCCGAACGTTCTCCTCGTGGCCCACGTGCTGGAGGATCGTCGTCCCGAGCCGGTCCTCGGTGAGCAGCCGCCGCGCGGTCACCCAGGGCTCCTCGCCCCGCAGTACCGCCGACCCGGCCACCGTACGGCCCACGTACTCGGCCAGGTTCGGTGCGCCGACGCCGGAGATCTCGATGGTGTCCCACTCGATCGGCACCCCGTGGCAGCCGTCCGAGCCCAGCACCTCCAGGTGGTGCCGGATCCTCTCCGCGCTCGCCGGGTCCGCGAGCCGGGTGAGGACCGCCTCCGGTCCGCCCTCGCTCGCCCAGCTCGGCAGCATCGCCACCAGTGTCGTGCAGCCGGGGGTGTACGGGTAGGTGTCGAGCGAGATGTCGGACCCGGCGGCGAGCGCTCCGTCGAGCAGGGCGAGGAGGTCGGGGGCCCGGCCCTTGTTCACGCCGAAGTTCATGGTGGCGTGCGCGAGATGGAGGGCGCAGCCCGCGTTGCGGGTGAGCCGCACCATCTCCTCGTACGCTTCGAGCGCCCCGGCGCCGTAACTGCGGTGGTGCGGGCAGTAGTAGCCGCCGTGCCGGGCCACCACCCGGCACAGCTCGGTGAGTTCGGCGTCGTCCGCGTACATCCCGGGGGTGTAGGTGAGGCCCGAGGACATGCCGACCGCGCCTTCACGCATGCCCTGGTCCACCAGCTCCTTCATCCGGGTCAGTTCGGCGTCGGTGGCCGGGCGGTCGTCCCAGCCGGCCGCGTACATCCGGACCGTGCCCTGCGGGATGAGATAGGCGGCGTTGACCGCGATGCCCCGGCCGCCGAAGTTCCGGTCCAGGCGGTCCAGATAGCCGCCGACCGTGCGCCAGTCGAAGTCGATGTCGGAGCCGTCACCGTTCCAGCCGGTGACGGCACGCCGGACCTCGGCGAGCGTACGGTCGTCGGCCGGGGCGTACGACAGCCCGTCCTGGCCCAGGACTTCGAGCGTGACGCCCTGCGCCGCCTTCGCACTGTGGTCCGGGTCGCGCAGCAGCGCCAGATCGCTGTGGGCGTGCATGTCGATGAAGCCGGGGGCGAGGGCGAGGCCGCCCGCGTCCACGGTGCGGGTGGCGGTGGGGCGGGGGCCGGGGGAGCCCTCGGGGTGGATCGCGGCTATCCGGCCGCCGTCGAGGGCCACATCGGCGCGGTAGGAGGGCTCGCCGGTGCCGTCGACGACGAGCGCGTCACGCAGGACCAGATCCATGGGTCACCTTTCCGGTCGGGGCGGGGCCTGCGGCCCTAGAAGAACGTGCGGATGTAGTCGGTGACCGTGCCGTCCGCCTCGACCAGCGGGATCAGCTGCCACTTGTCGAAGCTGGTGCACGGGTGCGAGAGGCCCATGCCGACCCAGTCGCCCACCTCCAGCTCCGCGTCCGCCGCCGTGCGCAGCCAGGTGTGCTGGTCGGAGAGGCCCGTGACCGTGAGCCCGGTGGCGGGCCGGACCGAGCCGTCCCGGCCGGAGCGGATCACCTGCGCCTCGGGCAGATCGAGGTCGTACGCCGCGTCCCGCTTGCCCGCGTTCAGGAACGCCTGCTCGCCGGTCGGGCGCGAGACGACCTGCGCCCAGAGGCGGAAGGCGGGCTCCAGCGCGCCCTCCTCGGGCACGCGGTTGAACGGGGTGAGGTGCTTGTAGTGCCCGTCGTCGTGCGAGACGTACGCTCCGGAGCGAAGCAACTTCAGTACGGGCAGGGTGAGTTCGGGAATCCCGTCGAAGACGTCCGCGACCGCGTCGAACCAGGCGCTGCCGCCCGCGCTGATGATGATCTCGCCGGCTCCCGCGAACCGTCCGGCGCGGTCGAGGCCGGCCGCCAGCGCGACGAGCCGCCGCAGCCACTCCCGTACCCGCTCCGCGTCGGCGTCCGGCACCTCGCCCTCGTACCCGGCGACCCCCACCAGGCGCAGCGACCCGGCCGCCGCCACCGCGTCGGCCACCGCCGCGCAGTCGGCCTCCGTGCGGGCCCCGGTGCGCGCGCCCTCGCCCGCGCCCAGCTCCACGACCACGTCGACCGGGCGGGTGGCGCCCGCCGCGCTCAGGGCCGCCTCCATCAGCTCGACGCCCCGCACGGAGTCGACGTAACAGACGAAGCGGAACGCCGGGTCGGCCGTCATCTCGCGGGCCAGCCAGCGCAGGGCGACCGCGTCGACCAGCTCGTTGGCGAGGAAGATCCGCCCGATGCCGTACGCCCGGTAGACCCGCGCCTGGTGCGGCACGGCGGCCGTGATGCCCCACGCGCCGCGCTTCAGCTGGTCGACGAAGAGCTGCGGGGACATGGACGTCTTGCCGTGCGGGGCGAACGCGAGGCCGTGGCGCTCGGCGTACGTCTCCAGGAGGTCGAGGTTGTGCGCGACCGATTCGGCGGAGAGGGCGAGGACGGGGGTGGTGAACCCGCCGGTGAAGAGGTTGCGGCGCTCGGCGGCCAGCGCCCCGACGGTCAGGCCGTCCGCGTCCGGCGGCAGGGCCTTGAAGCGGTGGTCGACGCGTTCGTCGGCGAGGCCGGCGGCGAGGTCGACGGCGGGGGGCGTGGTGGGGCCGGTGGGGCGTTCGGCTGCCAAGGGGAGCTCCTCGAAGTTCGTTGCAACATACGCAACAGTCATTGCGCATATCGCTCAACGCTGTCTAACATCCGATCCGATGCCGGGTCAATGGTGACCAGATGCCCGGTCAAGGGTGACCACCGGCCCGCACGCCGATCAGCGAGGAGCCTTCCGTGTCCGGACCCGCAGCAGGGACCGCCGGTGCCGCCACGGCCACCGAAGTCGTCTGTCTCGGTGAGTCCATGGTGACGTTCCTGCCCTCGCAGCCGGGCCGCCTCGCCGATGTGCCCTCCTTCGGACGCGGGATCGGCGGCGCCGAGTCCAACGTGGCCTGCGCGCTCGCCGCCGCCGGGCACCGGGCGGCCTGGGTCGGCCGGGTCGGCGCGGACGGCTTCGGCGACCACCTCGTCGAGACGATCGGGGGGTACGGGGTCGACACGTCGGCCGTGCGCCGGGACGCGGGCCGCCCGACGGGCATCTACTTCCGTACGGCCACGGACCGGGGGACCGGCACGCACGAGGTCGCCTACTACCGGGCGGGGTCGGCGGCGTCCGCGATGTCCCCGTCGAACATGCCGTACGAGGATCTGCTCGCGGGCCGGATCCTGCACCTGTCCGGGATCACGGCGGCGCTGTCCGCCGACTGCCTGGCGCTGCTGCGGGATCTGACGGCTCCCCGGCCGGGCCGCCCGCTGGTGTCGTTCGATGTGAACCACCGGCCGCGTTTGTGGCGGGGCGGGGCCGCCGGCGCTTCTGTGCTGCTGGAGCTGGCTCGGCGCTGTGACCTGGTGTTCGTCGGTGAGGACGAGGCGGAGGAGGCGTGGGGGATCGTCGGCGCGGAGGCGATCCGGGCGGCGCTGCCGGAGCCGGCCGTGCTGGTCGTGAAGCGGGGGAGCGCGGGCGCGACGGTCTTCTCGGGCCTCCGCCCCGGACCCCGCTCCACGGAGGCCGGAGAGGCTGGGAACGCCCCGGGCTCGCGCTGTACGGGGTCCGGCGGGGCTGAACACGCCGCCGGACCCCGCTCCACGGAGGGCGGCAGCCCGGAGAATGCCCCGGGCGCGCGCTCCACGGAGGCCGGAAGGGCTGAGCATGCCGCCGCCGGGGCCGGAAGCGGCGACACCGTCACGCTCGTCCCCGCCCTGCGCGTCGACGTCGTCGCCGCCGTCGGAGCGGGAGACGCGTTCGCCGCCGGGTTCCTCTCCGCCACCCTGCGCGGGCTGCCCGTACGCGACCGGGTGCGGCACGGGCATCTCATGGCAGCCGCCGCCCTCACCGTCCCCGGCGACCTCACCGAGCCGCCCGCCCGCGACCACGCCGACCGCCTCGCCGCCCTCGACGACGACGCCTGGGGGAGACTTCGTCTCGGCCCCGGCTGGACCGCAGCCGACCGGGCCCCCGAGGAGGTACGTACGCCATGAGCCAGACCGTCGACCGGGCACTGAGCATCCTGCCGCTGCTCGCCCAGGGACCCGCCGACCTCGGCCAGGTCGCCGAGCGGCTGGGCGTCCACAAGTCCACGGCGCTGCGCCTGCTGCGTACGCTCCACGAGCACGGCCTCGTCTACCGTCAGGAGGACCAGCGCTACCGCCTCGGCGCCCGGCTCTTCGCGCTCGCGCAGGAGGCCGTCGAGAACCTCGACGTACGCGAGATCGCCCACTCCCACCTGGTCGCGCTGAACGACCGGTGCGGGCACACC
This sequence comes from Streptomyces sp. NPDC048142, assembly GCF_043202835.1. Taxonomy (NCBI): domain Bacteria; kingdom Bacillati; phylum Actinomycetota; class Actinomycetes; order Kitasatosporales; family Streptomycetaceae; genus Streptomyces; species Streptomyces sp. NPDC048142. Next base: position 175,864 of record NZ_JBIDBC010000014.1, on the reverse strand, counting down.
GTGCACCTCGCCGTGTACGAGGAGCAGGAAGTCCTCTACATCGACAAGGTCGAGAGCCGCTACCCGGTCCGGATGTACTCACGGATCGGCAAGCCCGTCGCGATCACCGTCGCGGCCGTCGCCAAGCTGCTGCTGGCCGACCTCACCGAGCCCGAGCGGCGCGTCATCGCCGAGAAGCTCGACTACCCCATGTACACGTCCCGTTCGACGCCCAACGCGGCCGCCTTCCTCGAGGAGCTGGCCGTCGTCCGCGAACAGGGCTGGGCCACCGACCTCGGTGGCCACGAGGAGTCCATCAACTGCGTCGGCGCCCCCATCCGCGGCGCGGACGGGCGGGTCGTCGCGGCCATGTCGGTGTCCGCACCCAATGTGGTCGTCACGGCCGAGGAACTCCTCACCCTCCTCCCGCTGGTCCGGCGCACCGCCGAGACCATCAGCCGCGAGTACTCCGGTACCACCCGACCCAGGAAAGCCTGATCAGCCATGACCGAGAAGATCGCCCTCACCCCCTCCACCCACACCACGCCGCCCGCGAAGTTCTCGCACGGCGTGAAGAAGGGGAACATCCTCCAGGTCGCCGGCCAGGTCGGCTTCCTCCCGGCCACGGAGGGCCGGGCCCCGACGCCCGCGGGTCCCACGCTCCGCGAGCAGACCCTCCAGACCTTCGCCAACGTCAAGGCGATCCTGGAGGAGGGCGGCGCGAGCTGGGACGACGTGATGATGATGCGCGTCTACCTCACGGACGTCGACCACTTCGCGGAGATGAACGAGATCTACAACGCGTACTTCGCCGAGCAGAACCTCAAGGAGGCCCCCTCGGCCCGGACGACGGTCTACGTCGGCCTGCCCAAGGGCCTGCTCATCGAGATCGACGCCCTCGCGGTGCTGAGCTGACCGTCCCGGCCCGCCGACCGACCGACGGTTCCTCCGGCGGACCGATCTTCCGGCGGACTGTTCCTCCGACCGACCGTTCCTCGGCCGACCGTTCCTCCGGCCGACTGCTCCGCCCAGGCCGAGCCCTCAACTCCCCTTGCGTGCCACGTAATAGACGTTCAGGATGTCGCCCTCCACCTCGCGCACCGTGACCTCCCCGAAGCCCGCCTCCTTCAGCATCCGCAGTGCGGTCTGCCTGCCCCAGACGGTCCCCAGGCCCGCGCCGCCCTCGCTCAGCGAGGTCGTCATGCAGTAGAAGACCGAGAAGGTGTAGAGCGTGGGGCCCAGCGGGTGGTCCAGGTTCTCCTCCAGCCGGCTGGAGGCCGCGATGTCCCCCATCAGGAACACCCCGTCGTCCCGCAGCGCACCGGCGACGGCCGCCAGGGTCTCCGCCGGGCGGGCCAGGTCGTGGATCACGTCGAAGGCGGTGATCAGGTCGTACGAACCGGTCACCGCCGCCGCGTCCGCCAGGTCGAACCGGGCGTTCCGCAGGCGCAGCCGTCCGGCCTCGGCGCGGGCCGCCGCGATGCCGCCCTCCGACAGGTCCACCCCGCGGAACCGGCTGGCCGGGAACGCCCGCGCCAGAAGGTTGACGGCGTGCCCCTGGCCCGTACCGATATCGAGCGCGTCCAGGCCGCCGTCCGAGCCCAGCCGCTCCGGCAGGCCGGGCACCAGCGGAATGATCGCGTCGACCAGGGCGGCGTCGTACACCCGTGCCGTCTCCTCGGCCTGCAGCTCCTGGAACTTCGGGTACGAGGAGTACGGCACCCCGCCCCCGTCCCGGAAGACCCCGACCACCTCGTCCTCGACGAGGCCGATCAGAGCGAGGGTCTGGAGGAAACCCGCCAGGTTGTCGGGCCCGGCGGCCCGGCAGAGGGAGGCGGCGTGCTCGGGCGGCAGCCGGTAGGTGCGGTCCGCCGGGTCGTACGCGACGATTCCGCCCACGGTCACCCCGCCCAGCCACTCGCGCACATAGCGCTCGTTCAGCCCGGCCGCCTCGGCGATCTGCTCACTGGTCGACGGCGGCAGCAGCGCCATCACGTCGAACAGCCGCGTCCGGTGTCCGACACTGCACAGATACCCCAGGCAGGCATCGTTGAGCACCTGTGTCATCCGGCCCGCGAACTCTTCCTGCTGGACGGGATCCATCGTCTGCTGAGTCATGACGCCTCCTACGGAAGGCCGCAGCGCGCCGCCGGAACCGCGTTCCTCCCCCATATCCGCCGCCCACTGCCGACCGATAGGTCCCCCGGAGAACTTTACGCCGTTCAGACGGCCATGACCGCGACGTCGTACTGCGGGATCCACTTGTCCCGGGTGACGATGGTCGTTCCCTCGATCTGCGCCTGGGCGACCAGTATCCGGTCGAAGGAGTCGCGGTGCAGAGAGGGCAGCCGCCCCGCGCGCACCCCGTGCCCCGCGGTGATCGGCAGCGCCGTGAACTGGCTGTCGCGTACACGTTCCGCCAGCCCCCGTGGCGTGGTGTGTTTCCTCGCGGAACGGGCCGACGCCGATTCCGTGCATACCCCTTGTGTCGCCCCGCCGATTGCGCTTCCTTGATCGGCATGGCGGAGACAAGCGCAATCACGGAGACAGGGGAGCCGGACTCCCGACCACGTAAGTCCAGTTGGAAGTACATCGGCCCCGGCATCGTCGTCGCGGCGACCGGTGTCGGGGCCGGCGATCTGGTCGCGACCCTCGTCGCGGGCAGCAAGTTCGGATACACCCTGATGTGGGCGGCGGTGATCGGCTGCCTCGTCAAGATCACGCTCGCCGAGGCGGCCGGCCGCTGGCACCTGGCGACCGGCCGCACCCTCTTCGACGGCTGGCGCAGCCTGGGCCCCTGGACCACGGTCTACTTCGCGATCTACGTCGTGATCTGGGGCTTCATCTACGGAGCGACGGCCATGTCCTCCAGCGCCCTGCCCATCGTGGCGCTGTATCCCGACGGGCCGGGGCTCAAGTTCTGGGCGATCGCCACCGGGCTGACCGGGCTGGCCTTCGTCTGGTTCAACCGGTACGCCGTGTTCGAGAAGGTCATGACGGTCCTGGTCGGCATCATGTTCGTGGTGGTCGTGTACGTGGCCGCCCGCGTCGTGCCCGACGCCGGGGCCTCGTTCGCCGGGCTCGTCCCCGTACTGCCGGACGGTTCGCTGCTCTACACCCTCGGGCTGATCGGCGGTGTCGGCGGCACGATCACCATGGCGGCGTACGGCTACTGGGTCAACGCCAAGGGGTGGAGCAACTCCTCCTGGATGAAGGTGATGCGGCTGGACAACCGGGTCGCCTACATCACCACCGGGATCTTCGTCGTGGCGATGCTGATCGTCGGCGCCGAACTGCTGCACGCCTCGCAGATCGCCCTCACCTCGGGCGACCGGGGGCTGATCGACCTGGGCCAGGTGCTGGAGACCCGGTTCGGTTCGTCGACCGCCACGCTCTTCCTGGTCGGCTTCTTCGCCGCGTCGTTCTCCTCCCTGATCGGTGTCTGGCACGGGGTGAGTCTGATGTTCGCCGACTTCGTGGAGCGGTTCCGGGCCCCGGCGGCCGGTGCCGGAGAGGCGGGGGAGGCCGGAAAGGCCGGGGAGGCCGGGGAGCACGAGGGGCCGGCCGTCGTCGAGCGCCGGCAGCGGTCGCTGCCGTTCCGCGTGTACCTCCTGTGGCTGACCTTCCCGCCGATGACCCTGCTCTGGCTGGACGAGCCCTTCGGCCTGGTCATCGCGTACGGGGTGCTCGGCGCGTTCTTCATGCCGTTCCTCGCCCTGACCCTGCTCTGGCTGCTCAACTCCTGCCGTACGCCGGGGGAATGGCGCAACGGCTGGCTCAGCAACGGGATGCTCACCCTGGCCGGGCTGCTGTTCGTCGTGCTGTGCGTCCAGCAGGTGCGCACGCTTCCCTGGTAGCAGTGGCCGGAATGCCGCAGCGCCGCCGGGGGAGCGGCGGCGCTGCGGGTGCGGAGCATCGTGGGCGATGCGGTGTTACGGCAGGCTGCGGACGTGCGGGCCGACCGCCTTCGACCAGGCGAACCCGGCCGTCGCGTCCCAGTTCGTCGACCAGGTCATCGCGCCGCGCAGCGACGGGTAGGTCTTCGACGGCTTGAACGAGCCGCAGTTGGTGCCCTTGGCCAGGCAGTCCAGCGCCGCGTTCACGATCGACGGGGAGACATAACCGCTGCCCGCGCCACGGGTGGAGGCGGGGACGCCGATGCCGACCTGGGACGGGTCGAGGCCGCCCTCCAGCTGGATGCAGGCGAGCGCGGTGAGGAAGTCCACCGAGCCCTGTGAGTAGACCTTGCCGTCGCAGCCGAGCATCGAACCGCTGTTGTAGTACTGCATGTTGACGACGGTCAGGATGTCCTTGACGTTGAGCGCCGTCTTGAAGTACTCACCCGACGTCGACTGCATGTCGATGGTCTGCGGGGCCATCGTGATGACCAGGTCACTGCCCGCCTTCGCCGACAGCTGGCGCAGCGCCTTCGTCATGTAGGTGGCGTTGAGGCCGTTCTCCAGGTCGATGTCGACCCCGTTGAAGCCGTAGTCCTGCATCAGCGCGTACACCGAGTCGGCGAACGCGGTGGCGGAGGCGTCGTTGTCGACCCGGACCGTGCCCAGCTCGCCGCCGATGGAGATGATGACGTTCTTGCCGGCCGCCTGCTTGGCCTTGATGTCGGAGCGGAACTGGGCGTCGGTGTAGCCGTTCAGCCCGGCGGTGTCCAGGTTGAAGGTCACCGCGCCCGGGGTGGCCGTGGCGTCCGCGAAGGAGACCGCGATGATGTCGTAGTCGGCCGGGACGTCACTGAGCTTCTGGACGGCCGCGCCGTTGTTGAAGTTCTGCCAGTAGCCGGTCACCGCGTGCTTCGGCACATCGGGCCCGGGTCCGGGGCCCGTACCCTCCTCGGCCGTACGGGCGTTGATGGCGGCCGACTTGTCCGACTCGCCCGCCGCGTTGGTGGCGCTCACCGAGAACTGGTACGCGGTGTCGGCGGACAGCCCCGTGACGGTCGCCGAGGTCCCGGTGGAGGTGGTGGCCTGCGTGCCGTCCCGGTACACGGTGTACCCGGTGGCGCCGGAGACCGCGTTCCAGGACAGCGCGACGGATGAGGCGGTCGTGGCGCCCGCCGCGAGGCCCCCGGGAGTCGCCGGGATGACCGGGCCGGGCTCCTCGCCGCCCCCGCCGTCGGGTCCTGTCACCTCGATGTCGTCGGCGAAGTAGGCGGCCTGCCCGTACCAGCCATGGGTGTAGACGGTCACCGAGGTGGTGTCCGCCCCGGTCTTGAAGCTGGTGGACAGCTTGGTCCAGGTGGCGGAGTCCGGCGTCCAGGTGGAGACGTCGGTGGTGCCGGTGCCGCTCACGCCGAGGTAGGCGTAGCCGCCCTGCACCCAGGAGCTGAGCGCGTACGTCGAGTTGGGCTTCACCTTGACCGACTGCGAACACCTGGCGTTGTCCTGGCCGGCCGGGGTGGCCTTCAGCGCCGACGTACCGCCGTGCACGGGGGTGGAGACGACGGCGCCGCTGTTCCCGGAGCAGGTCCAGTTGGCGAGGCCCGACTCGAAGCCCGGGTTCCTGGCGTTGTTGACGTCGGCGGCCTGGGCGTTGCTGACGAGTCCCGTGACGGTCAGGGCGGCGGCCGCGATGACGGCCATGGTGCCGCCGAGCACGGGCCGGGAGCGACGACGCCTTCTACGACTGCTGCCTGCGGAGCGTTCCACTGGTGCCTCCGGGGGGGGATGGGTGGTTCTGGCGGGCGGTACTGGCGGTACTGGCGGGTCGTGCAGGAGTGCCGGACGGACGAGGGGCCGGACGGACGACGGGCTGGACGGACGACGGGCCGGGGCTGCACGGGGTGGGCGGAGCGGGGATCCGTGACGGTGACGCGCGATGAATCGGGGTTGTACGGCGGTGGGGCAGGGGTGCTGAACCGGGGACGTCGAACACGGGTTGTCCTGCCGGGGGCGGTGGCCACCGCTTGCCGCACAAAGCTGGTCCAGACCAATCGAGTTGTCAAGACCTCTGGCGGCGAAAGACTGCCCCGCCAGGGGTGGGGGCAGGGTCGCGCGGAGGTCCGACGGCAGGCCGCCCGAAGGTCCGTGACGGGTGCCCGGCCGGGCACCCGGGGGCCCGCGACAGGCGCCCGGCCAGGGTTTCTTCGCCCGGGAGTCACCCCGCGACCCCACGCCGCCCCCCGCACGGGTGATCTTGCGGGAGATCTTCGGCCGGTCACGGAAACGCCCTTACGAAAAGGGAGCCGAGCGCCTCGGAATCCAGGCTGACGTGCGCGAATGGATACATGATCGAAAACCGGACGCGGCCTTCGGTAACGCTCCGCAGCGAAAGCAGAGTTGGGCGGAATCGATTTCATCCTGTTTAGCACCCGGGCTCCGTAGGAACGGTGTTCGCATGGTGGCGTTCTGGTCTCCGGTAACTGTTCTCTGCCTGGTGAGACGTGGCTAAAGTGCTGGGGCAGGAGCACGGAGCAGGAGCGATTGCGGCCGACGTCCCCTCGTCGACCGGAGCCGAAACGGGGAAGAGCGTGCCGACCGCAATAGCAGTGACGAGCGCAGACCTGGTACTGCCGCCCACCGATCAGCAGACCCCGACCGCCGCTCTGCTCCAGGCCCCCGAGGCCCAGGCGCTGGAGCTGGCGATCGGCGACATGCACCTGCTGCTCGAACAGCACGGGTATGTGATCGCCCTCTACCCCGCGGGCATCCGGCCCGAGCACGAGCGCCGCCTCCACTCCATCCGCTCGGTGCTGGAGAGCGACCGGATCGCCCTGGTCAAGGTGGAACTCCCGCCCCTCGGGGTCGCCGTACTGGTCCGCCAACTGCGGCAGTTGTCCATCTGCGACTTCAGTCCCGGGGTGGTCGCCTCCGCCGCCCGGCTGCTCTCGCACTACATCTACGCGGGCGCCCTCCTCAACTCCGTCGCCCGGCTCGACCGGGTCCCGGTCAGCCTCAAGAGCCACGCCAAGTCCTGGGTCCCCGGGTCCCAGTTCGCCGTGCTCGCCGGACCCGAGGCGCAGCTGGTGAAAGTGGGCCCGGCCGCCGAACCGCCGACGGGACCGGATTTCGGTACGCATCTTCTGGTGGCCAAAGGGAATCTGCAGTCGGACTGGGTACGGGAGACCCTCGCGCCCGCCTGGAGGGTCCAGGCCATTCATGACACCGCGGTCCCGGCCGACTCGCCGCGCTGGTGGGGCACGGGAAAGCTGGTGGAGTTCGCCGCCCATCTCCCGGACCTCTCGGTGCTCTACCAGCTGGTGGCCTCCGTACGCCGGGAAAAGTGCCACTGGTGCGCCATGGAACTCATCGGCGACCGCTGCGCATTCTGTTCAGCACCACGCGCGGATCCGGAGAACCGTGTGCGCCCCGCGGGTGTCCTTCACCACGGAGCCGACGAATCGCCGGGCCCCTGAGCACGCCCCGCAGCCACTCGTACCCAGCCGCACGACTCGCACGTCCCCGCTCCACCCGTTCCCCGCCCGGCTCGTCCCCGTAGTCGTTCCAGCCCGCCGCGTCCTCCCGTATCCGGCACTCGGTACCTGGTACCCGGCACCCGCGTACGTCCACCGTCCAGCGCCACCGCTCCCGACACCGATACCGCCACCGCTCCCTCTGTCCGCTGTCCGCCCCACGCATCCGATTCGAACGAGGTTGTCCGGACCATGAACTCCCGCCAGCGCCGCGGCGTGATACTCCTGCTCCTGTCGGTCCTGTGCGCCTTCGCAGCCTTCGCCGGCGTGCTCTCGGTGATCAGCGACGTCAACTCGAAGGTCGGACCCGAGGTGACGGCGTACCAGCTCAAAACCAACGTGGCTCCGTACACAGCCCTGAAAAGCGGCCAGTTCGAGAAGATCTCGATGCCCAAACGCTGGCTCTCGGAGAACGCCGTGACCGACCTGCGGGAGGTCGAGTCGAAGATCGCGGTCACCGAACTCCGCAAAGGCTCCCTGCTCCAGTCGGACATGATGGTCCGCAAGCCCGAACTCCGGGCCGGTGAGCAGGAGATCGCCATCATGATCGACGCCTCCACCGGCGTCGCGGGCAAGATCACACCGGGCGCGACGGTCAACATCTACGCCACGTTCGCCGGTGAACAGCAGGGCGAGGCCGCCCAGTCCAAGGTCATCGTGGCCAACGCCAAGGTGCTGGACGTCGGCGAACTCACCGCCCTGAACGCGAGCGCGGACAACCGGGGCAGCCGGGCCTCCGAGGCCGTGCCGATCACCTTCGCCCTGAACACGCTGGACACCCAGCGCGTCGCCTACGCCGAGTCCTTCGCGGAGCACGTGCGCCTCGCGCTCGTCGCCCCGGGCAGTGACGGAACCATCCGCCCGGGGGACCGCACCTACACGCTCGACAAGGACAAGTGAGGATGGGATGACCACCAGAATCCTCCCGGCCGTCGGCGACCTCGACGCGGCCCGATCCGTCACCACCCTGCTCAGCCAGCTGCCCGACGCCGAACCGGCGGCCCCGGTCGGCGACTCCACCCAGCTCATCGACACCCTGGCCCGGCTCGCGGGCGAGGCGCTCGACGAACTGCCAGAGGTGGTGCTGGTCCACGAGCGGATCGGCCCGGTGCCGGCGCTGGAGCTGATCCGGGAGGTGTCGCTGCGGTTCCCCTCCGTCGGCGTCGTCATGATCACCGCCGACGCGAGCCCGAACCTCTTCGCCGACGCGATGGACTCCGGGGCCCGCGGCCTGGTCACCCTGCCGCTGAGCTACGAGGAACTGGCCAACCGCGTGCAGGCGGCCGCCCAGTGGTCCGCCGGAGTGCGCCGCCACCTCACCCCCGGAAACGACGTCCTCACCGGCCCCGGCGGCACGGTGGTCACGGTCACCGGCGCCAAGGGCGGCGTCGGCGCGACCGTCACCGCCATCCAACTGGCCCTGGCCGCCCAGGCGTCGGGCAACACGGTGGCGCTGGTCGACATGGACCTCCAGACCGGGGACATCGCCTCGTTCCTCGACGTCCAGTTCCGCCGCTCTCTCGTCGACCTCGCCCTGATCACCGACATATCGCCCCGGGTGCTGTCCGACGCGGTGTACTCCCACTCCACCGGCCTGGCCCTGCTGCTCGCCCCCGGCGAGGGCGAACGCGGCGAGGAGGTCAGCGACCGCTCGGCCCGCCAGATCGTCAGCGCGCTCCGCACCCGCTACGAGATCGTCGTCATCGACTGCGGCGGCCAGATGAACGGGGCCAACGCGGCGGCCATCGAGATGGCGGACGTGGCCCTGCTGGTCACGACCCCCGACGTGGTCGCGGTGCGCGGCGCGAAACGCATCGTACGGATGTGGGAACGGCTCCAGATCCGCAAGGCCGAAGAGACGGTCACCCTGGTCAACCGCTTCACCCGCAACACGGAGATCCAGCCGCAGCTGATCCAGAAGATCACCGGCACCCGGGTCGCCTCGGCGGCGATTCCCGCGAACTTCAAGGAGCTCCAGGCGTCCATCGACTCCGGACGCCTGCACGAACTGGACGCCAAGAGCACGGTCAAGCAGGCGCTCTGGGGCCTGGCCGGAGAGCTGGGCATCGTCAAGGAGAGCGCGACGGCGAAGAAGAGCGGCAACGCCCTGGTCAAGAGGAACAGCGGCGCCTTCAAGAACGACCGGGGCTCGATCGGACGCCCGCGCCGCCGGCGCGACGGCTCCGGCCGCGGAACCGGAGACTCCGAGGGGACACGTTGAGCGATGACCACCACAAGGACGGCACGAAGCGGTATACGGGGGCGGATCAACGCCCTACGTGACCGCCGGGACGGGGACCGGGGGCAGACCGCGGTCGAGTTCCTGGGCATGACCCCCTTCATCATCCTGATCATGCTCGTGCTCTGGGAGTGCGCCCTGATCGGCTACACCTTCAGCCTCGCGGGCAACGCGGCCGACGTGGGCGCGCGCAAGGGCAGCGGCGCCGAGTACGGGTCGGAAGCGGCCTGCGAGGCCGGTGCGACGAAGGACCTGCCCGATGCCTGGTCGGAGAACGCCGACGTCAGCTGCGGCCACAGCGGCGACCTGTACAAGGCCACGGTGACGCTCAAGGTCCCGGTGCTGGTGCCGGGCCTGTTCGCCCTCGACACCGAGATCGAGGGCGAAGCCGGATCGCCGAGGGAGGACTGAGCGATGACGACCATGCCGTACGGCACAGGCGGCGGCGACCTCCGCACGCGTACGAGCGCGAGTACGAGCATGAGTGCGAGTGCGAGTGCGACGGCGAGCACGAGAACAGGTACGACGGCGAGCACAACCATGCGCCCGCCCCCGACCACGCCCCCGCGCGCGGGCACGCGCCGCGACCGGGGCCAGGTGGCGATGGAGTACCTCGGCTTCCTCCCCTTGCTGCTCCTCGTCGCGATGGCGGCCATCCAGCTCGGCCTGGCCGCGTACGCCGTCAACCAGGCAGGCACCGCGGCCCGCGCCGGAGCCCGTACGGAAGCCAGCTACGACGCGCACGGCACCGGCGAGTCGGCGGCCCGTGACGCGGTGAGCGACTGGCTCAAGAAGGACCAGGGATTCGACTACCGGGAGAGCGGCGGAAGCGATGTGAAGGCCACCGTACGGATCAAGGTCCCGTCCATCGTGCCGGGCCTGGACGACTGGTACGCCGTACGCAGCGCGACCATGCCCCGCGAATAGCCCGGAGCGCGTCCCGGACCGCAGCGACCGGCCGGCCCCAGCACCAACGACCGACCGGCCCCAGCACCAGCAACCGGCCGACCCCAGCACCAGCCGCCGACACCGAGGAGAGTTACGCAGATGAGCCTGCGGGCACGCATGACCGCTCCGGAGGAGCAGGGCGGGGCACGGGAGGACGGCCACCTGGTGGCCACCTACCGGGCCAAGCTGCTGGAGGAGATCGACCTCGCGGAGATGTCCTCGCTGGCCGCCGCCGACCGGCGGGCCCGGCTGGAACGCGTCCTCGGCCACATCATCAGCCGCGAGGGCCCGGTCCTCTCCACCGCGGAGCGCTCGCAGCTGATCCGCCGCGTCGTGGACGAGGCGCTCGGCCTCGGCATCCTGGAACCGCTCCTGGAGGACGCGTCGATCACCGAGATCATGGTCAACGGCCCCGACCAGATCTTCGTCGAGCGCAACGGCAGGGTCGAACAGCTCCCGATGCGCTTCGGCTCCCACGAGCAGCTGATGCAGACCATCGAGCGGATCGTGTCGACCGTCAACCGCCGCGTCGACGAGTCCAACCCGATGGTCGACGCCCGCCTGCCCAGCGGTGAACGTGTCAACGTGATCATCCCGCCGCTGTCGCTGACCGGCGCGACGCTCACCATCCGCCGCTTCCCGCGCTCCTTCACCCTCCAGGAGATGATCGGCTTCGGCTCGCTGGACGAACAGATGCTCGTCCTGCTCGCCGGCCTCGTCCAGGCCAAGCTCAACGTCATCGTCTCGGGCGCCACCGGCACCGGCAAGACGACCCTCCTCAACGCGCTGTCCGGGCTCATCCCGAACACCGAGCGCATCGTCACCATCGAGGACTCCGCCGAACTCCAGCTCCAGCAGAGCCATGTGATCCGGCTGGAGTCCCGCCCGGCGAACGTCGAGGGCAAGGGCGAGATCACCATCCGCGACCTGGTCCGCAACTCCCTGCGTATGCGCCCCGACCGCATCGTGGTCGGTGAGGTCCGGGGCGGCGAGTCCCTCGACATGCTCCAGGCGATGTCCACCGGCCACGACGGCTCGCTGGCCACCGTCCACGCCAACAGCGCCGAGGACGCGCTGATGCGCCTGCAGACCCTCGCCTCCATGTCGGAGGTCGAGATCCCCTTCGAGGCGCTGCACGACCAGATCAACAGCGCCGTCGACGTGATCGTCCAGCTCACCCGGCACGCCGACGGCGCCAGGAAGATCACCGAGATCGCCGTCCTGGACTCGCACGGCCGCGACCCGTACCGCATTGTCACCGTCGCCCGGTTCAACGCCCGGCCGATGTCCCCGGACGGCCGGATCCACGGCGACTTCCAGTACCTCCCGCTGCCCCGGAAGGTCGCCGAGCGCCTCTACCTGGCCAGTCAGCCCATTCCGCAGGCGTTCGGCGTGGCCCAGTCCGCCGAACAGCTCGCCACCCGAGAGGCCAACTAGGTACCGAGCCATGGACAACGTCAACCTCCCCCTGGTCACCGTCGGCGTCACGCTGCTGGCCTGCGTGCTCGGCGTGATCGGCCTGTACGCCTACTCCGGCGGCAAGGCCGACCGCGACGCCCTCGTCGAGCGGCTCTCCCACGTCGGACAGATCCCCGAGACGGGCCGCGTCCGCCGCTTCAAGGGCCTCGACCGCAGGCTGCGCGGCACCTCCGTCGGCCGGAAGCTGGAGCTGAAACTCGCCGCGACCGGCCTGGACATCACGCCCGGCGAGTTCCTCGTCTACGCGCTCGTCGCGATGGCGGGGCTCTGGATGATCGCCTCCTCCATGCTCGCCGCGTTCTTCGGCCCGGTCGCCGCCCTGATCGGTCTCTGGGGCACCAACGCGTTCCTGAACTGGCAGCGGGTCAAGCGCACCGAGCGCTTCATCAACCAGCTCCCCGAGCTCTCCCGCATCCTCGCCAACGCCACCCAGGCGGGCCTGGCCCTGCGCACCTCGCTGTCCATGGCCGCCGACGAACTGGAGAACCCGGCCGGCGAGGAACTGGCCCGGGTCGCACGCCGCCTGGCCGTCGGTGAGCCCTTGGAGGACGCGCTGAGCGAACTGACCGACCGCCTGCCCTCCCGCGAACTGGTGGTGCTGGTCACGACGTTGGTCCTCTCCAACCGGGCAGGCGGTACGGTCGTCAGCTCGCTGCGCAACCTCACCGAGACCCTGGAGGAGCGCAAGGAGACCCGCCGCGAGGTCAAGACCCAGCTCTCCCAGGTCACCGTCACCGCCTACGCCGTACCGGCCTTCGGCATCGGCGCGATGCTCCTGATGAACGCGGTCATGCCCGGCGCACTGGACCGCATGACGGGAGCCTTCATCGGCCAGGCGGCGGTCGTCGTGGCCATCGCCCTGTACGCCATCGGCTTCGTGGTCATCCGCCGCCTGTCCCGTATCGACGTCTGACGAGCTGGGAGAAGAACCGCCATGGACCTGCTGCTAGCCCTGGTCGTCGGCCTCGCCGTCTGCGGGGCCATCCACGGCATACGGATGTACCGGGCCGACGCCAAACTCCCCGGCGACCTCGCCGTAGCCCTGGAATCCGGCTCCTCGCGCACCAGCGCGGTCGGCTCCGGCATCGACCGCCTCGGCATCCGCTGGGCCCCCATGGTGCTGCGGATGATGGGCCCCAAGGCCGTCAACAAGAAGCGCCGCCAGATCGACCTGGCGGGCAACCCCGGCGGCCTCACCATCGACCGTTACGCGGCCCGCCGCGCGGTCTACGGCGCGCTGGGCCTCCTGGGCGCGTTCTCCATGCTCCTGCGCGGCCAGCTGTTCCTGGCCCTCCTGATGATCGCGTTCGGCCTGTTCTGGGTGGAGGCGGGCATCTGGTCGGCCATTCGCGTCCGCCGCGAGCACATCGAACGAACCCTGCCGGACTTCCTCGACGTCCTGGCCGTCGTCGTCTCCGCCGGACTCGGCTTCCGGCAGGCGCTGGACCGGGTCGCGGAGAAGTACGAGGGCCCCTGGTCCGACGAACTGCGCATCACCCTGCGGCAGATGGACATGGGCGTCAGCCGCCGCCAGGCCTTCGAGGAACTGCGCAGACGCAACGACTCCGAACAGGTCGCCATGTTCGTCACGACGCTCCAGCAGGGCGAGGAACTGGGTGCGCCGATCGTCGAGACGCTCATCCAGATCGCCAACGACATGCGCCGCACCGATGCCCAGAACGCCCGCCGGAAGGCGGCCAAGGCGGTCCCGAAGGCGACGTTCGCGGTGACCTCGTTCCTCCTCCCCGGCACGCTCGTGCTGCTGACCGTCGGATTCGTGTACGGAGCGGACGTCGACTTCGCGTTCCTCACGGGCGGATGACATGAACGACGGGCGGGATGGGGACGCAACCTCTGCGCCCCGGAACGCTCGTCGAGCGCGACGGATGCACGGGATATATGGGATGTGCGGGGTGCACGAGACGCACGGGGTGCACAGGATGTGCGGGACGCACGGGATATGCGGGGTGTTCGGGGGTGCGCGGGATGTGCGGGACGTAGGCGTCGTACGGGGCACAGGACGGAGGTGACAGGCGCATGGCATACCAGCTCAGCGGCACCCGGCCCGGACTGACCGCGGACCTGACCCGCGCCCACACCGGCACCCCGGCCCGCCCGGCCTTCGCCATCCAGGTCAACGCGCTCCAGGCGATGTGCCGCCAGGTGTTCGGCTTCCGCCTGGCGATGATCGCGATAGCGACCCCGTACGCCATCGACCACACCGCACCCGGTCTGCCCACCTGGTTCATCGGCACGGCGATCCTGGTCACCTTCATGGGCTCGTACCTCCTGTTCCGCGACTGGGAGCGCTTCGGCCCGGTGCTCCTGCGCCACCCCTGGCTCCTGGCCGTCGACGTGTTCTTCGGCGCGCTGCTGCTGATCACGGCGACCCCCGAGTCGACCCTCGCGTACGTCACCGTCTGCACCCCGCTGCTGGCGGGCCTGATCCAGGGCTGGCGCGGCGCGGCGGTCTTCGCGGTGCTCCAGGTGGTCATCGTCTTCGGCGTGTACGCGAGCGTCCCGAAGCTGGAGGGCGGCGGAGGGACGGCACTCCTCCTGCCCGGCTTCTGTGTGATCGCCGGGGCGGTCGGGGTCACCCTGCGTAACCTGCTCCTGCGCTTCGGGGCGGCCACCCAGGCGCTGACCGAGACCCGGGCGCGGCTGGCGGTGAACGAGGCGGTGGAGGGCGAACGCACCCGGCTGGCCCGGGAGATGCACGACTCGGTCGCCAAGACCCTGCACGGCCTGGCGCTGGCGGCCGACGGACTGGCGGGCTCGGCGGACCGGATGGACCCGCCCACCGTGAAACTCCAGGCGGAACTGGTCGCCCGTGCCGCCCGCCGGGCCGCCGCCGAGTCCCGGGAACTGCTCACCGACCTGCGCCGCGAGCAGGGCCTGGAGGGCGGCGTCGACCTGATCGCCGAACTGTCGGCCCAGGCAAAGGACTTCACCGACCGCCACCCGATCGCGGCCACGTTCCGCCGCCTCGCCGAGGAGACCCCGGTCCCGCCCGTACCGCAGGCGGTCGCCCGGCAACTCCTCACCGTCGCCTCCGAGGCCCTGGAGAACGCCCACCGCCACGCGGGCCCCTCGTACCTGATCGTCCTCGCGGGCGTGAAGGGCGACATGCTCCGCGTCAGCGTGTACGACGACGGGCGCGGCCTGCCCGCGGGAACGACGCTCGACACCCTCCGCCGGGCCGGCCGCTTCGGCCTCGTCGGCATGGTGGAGCGGGCCGCGTCCATCGGGGCCCGCATCCGGATCGGCCGGGGGAAGGCGGAGAAGGGCACGGAGGTGCGGGTGGAGCTTCCGCTGGCGGCGCTGACGAGCCCGGCCACCGAGGAGAACACCCGGCCGGCGTCTCCGCCCGCCCCCTCTGCTGCCCCCTCGCCCGCACCGGCGAGCACAACGCCCCCCACCCATGACTCCGACCCTGAGAGGAGGTCGCAGCATGCCGGATGATGTCTCCCCCGCGCCGAGCCACTACGGGGCGGCGGCCCACCGTCACGCCCCGCAGCCCCCGTCGTCGCACATCCCGCTCACCCCGGCCCCCGGCCCCGCCGGACCCCAGCACACTGCGATCCAGCACCCCACCCCGCCGACGCCGCCCGGCGGGCCCGCCGCGTCCCCCTTCCCGCCGGCGCCCGCGGCTCCCGCGCCGGCCCGGCTCCGGGTCGTGGTCGTGGACGACAACCCGGTGGTCCGGGCGGGCCTGGGCGTCCTGCTCTCGGGCCGGGCCGACATCCAGGTCGTGGCGGAGGCGGCGGACGGCCGCGAGGCGTACGAGAAGACGCACCGGCACCGCCCCGACGTGGTCCTGCTGGACGTCCGGATGCCCGGCGTGGACGGCATCTCGGCCCTGCCGCACCTGGTCGGCATCGCGCCCGTGCTGATGCTGACGTACAGCCGCGAGAGCGAGATCGTCCACGAGGCGCTGCGCCTGGGCGCGGGCGGCTACCTGGTGCACGGCGAGTTCACGGCGGACCAACTGGTCCAGGCGGTACGCGACACGAAGGACGGCCGCGCCAACTTCACCGCCACGGCGGCCGACGCCCTGCTGGCCCACATGCGCCAGGGGACGGGCCGGCAAAGGGGCCCCTTGCCCGAGGGCCTGGGGTCGGCACCGACGACGCCGCCCATGCCCGTGCAGGCACCGTCACATCCCCTCGAAAACTCGGAAAGCCTTTCGCAACTGCAACCTTCTGTGGGACAGTCTTCTGTGTCCGGGGGATCGGCGTACGCCCCCAACAGGCAGCAGTACAGGCTGAGTTCGCGGGAGGTGGAGGTCATGGACCTGATTGCGTCCGGAATGAGCAATCAGCAGATCGCCGCCACCTGCTTCATCAGCGAGAAGACGGTCAAGAACCACATCAACCGCATCTTCACGAAGCTCCACAGCGCCACCCGCAGCGAGGCCATCGCCCACTGGCTCGGCACCGCACCCCGGAACCCCGGGCGGCAGCCATGACCGAGCGACCTCGCAACGAGAGGACCCAGGAAGCTCTTTGGGCCCGGGAATGGGCCCACGGGCCCTCTGGGCGAACGATGATTCCCCTCTATGTTTCTCTCGTCGCCAACGGCACCGGCCGGGAGGAAGCCGGTACCGAGAGCGACACCGCAGGAACGTCCGAGTCGGCCGGCAACCGGTCGGCTGAACCAGGAGGGGAACACCATGTCGAACATCACCCTGAAGACCGCCGTCCGCGTCAACGGCTGGGCCAACACCGCCGTCTGCAGCATGCGGAAGCGCTACGCGTCGAAGGACCGGGGGCAGACGGCGTTCGAGTATCTGGGCATCGTCCTGGTGGTCGTGGCGATCATCGGTGCGATTGCGGCCGCCGGGATCGGCGGGAACATCTCGGACCGCATCGACGGACTTGTGACTGCCATCACCTCTGGCTGATGCGTACACGTCCACGCGGCGATGCAGGGCAGGCCTTCCCCATCTACATCATGATGGTGGCGGGCCTGCTCTTCCTCGCATTGGCCTTCTTTGCTGTAGGTAAAGCCTCGGCACTACGCAACGGGTCCCAAGGCGCGGCCGACGCCGCCGCGCTGGCCGCCGCTCAGCAGGCGCGTGACGACTTCGGGCCCGGGTTCTACGCCTCGCTGCGGGACAACATGCTGGACGCCTTCCTCATCGAGCCCTTCGACGCGCCCTGTTCCGAGGCGCAAAGACTGGCCTCCGCCAACGACGCGGACCATAGGCTTTGCTATCCGACCCCCGGATACCTGCGCGACCGGATCACGGTCGAGGTCGAGGGCCGCAAGCCGGTGGACTCGCCGGTGCTCCCCGGTTCGCAGAACAAGAAGGCCAAGGCGAAGGCCACCGCCCTCATCGAGTTCAGCTGCCCCAACCCGAAGGCTGTGGACTCCAACAGTGACGGAGTCCAGGACCTCTTCATCTTCACGTGCCGGAATGGCGAAATCGTCGAGATCCCGCCCGCCGGCCCTCCACCGTGGGAGAGCGTGAGCCGGACCCTCTTTGATGTGCGGTTGGTCGACCAGTGACAGCGAAGCGAACGACGAGTAGAGGAATCGGACCATGAGCATGCGGCGGACCACGACGACCAGAAGGGCGATGACGGCTGTCACAATGACGGCCGCCCTGGCTCTTGCTCTCGCCGGCTGCGGCGACGACGGAGGTGATGAGCCCGGCAAGGAGGGCTCCAGCGCGCCGTCCGCCCCGGCCAGCCCCTCCGCGGAGGACAAAGGTGAGCCGCAGCAGCAGGACACGGCTGCGGGGGAGAACGTGGACCCGGATGTGAAGCTCGCGGAGGCGCGGGGCCAGGGTGGGCTTGTCCTGGTGATCAACGAGGTCAAGCGTGACTCGGGCGGATTCCTCACAGTTCAGGGCGAAGTCACCAATAAGGGGGACCAAGCGCGGATCACCACGGCGTGGTCCGGGTCCGAGGTGAATATCGTGAACAAGAACCCCAACTCCGTCGCCGGTGCGACGCTCGTGGACAAGGTGGGGAAGAAGCGCTATTACGTTCTTCGGGACACCGACTCCCGCTGCCTCTGCACCACGGCGATCTCATCCCTTGCTCCGGGCAAGTCGGCGTCGGTCTTCATGCAGTTCCCGGCTCCGCCGCAGACCACCACCGAGGTCGACTTCACCCTCCCCACCTTCGCCACCACCTCGCTGAAGATTTCTGGGTGAGTGCGGCCATGAAGACCACACAGCGCCCCCGGGCGGCGCGCAGCGTAGGGCAAGCCGTCGCGGTCGTCGTACTGCTCGCCGGCACCACGCTGCTCGGAGCGTCACCCTCGTACGCCGACGACGAGCCGAGCGTCCCGCCCGGCACGGAGGTAACGTCCGAGCCGCCCGTTCCCATCGACCCGAACGACCCCGACCTGAAGATGCCCGAGGGCGGCACCCTGGCCCCCGGCCGGGTCCTCGACATCGTCCAGGTGGTCGAAGACCTCGGCGGCGAGGAACGCCGCGAGGACAGCAACGCCGACATCAAGTTCGCACTCCAGGCCGAAGTCCTCTTCGGCAAGGACAGCGCGAAGCTCAGCTCGGCGGCCAACGCCCGTATCGCCGCCATCGCCGAGGAGATCAAGAAGCAGAACACGACCAAGGTCCGCGTGTTCGGCTTCACCGACAACCTCGGCTCGTCGGCCCACGGAGACGTCCTGTCCAAGAAGCGGGCCGACGCCGTGCACGGGGTCCTGTCGAAGGAGCTCGGCCCCACGATCACGTACGAGATCCGGGGCTACGGCGAGCAATACCCGATCGCCAGCAACAGCAACGAAGAGGGCCGGAAGAAGAACCGCCGCGTGGAGGTCTCCTTCCCGCGCGGCGAGGGGGCCTGACCTCATATTCTCCAGGCCCAGGTGACGTGCTCACGAGACTGACCGGTCAGCTCACCCGCACCCGCACCCGCCGTCGCCCCCTCCGCGATGGTGGGTGCGGGCGCGTGTGCACCAGGCGAGGCGTAGTTCGTGGTGGAGGCGGAAGGCTATGCGCCAGCGGCCGGAATCGGATTCGCCGGTGTGCAGAGCCAGTTCAACCTCGGCGATGTCCTGCCAGGGGAAACGGCGGGTGCGGAGAAAGCCGACGACAGCGACGCCTGCCGGGCGCAGGACGACGCCCCGCAGGGCGATTCGTACGCAGAGTGCGGCCAAGACGACCATGAAGGCGTAGCTTTCGTACTCCTCAGGACCAGGACCAGGACCAGGGCCAGGGCCAGGGCCAGGCGGATTCGGCCGGACGCTGGTGCCCACCACATCGTTCCAGGCCGTGATCCCCAGCATCAACAGGGCGCACCCGCAAGCCGCCCACCACACCGCGCCACCGATGCCGCAGCGCCAACCTGTCTTTCATGCGCCCCCGGATCCGAATCCATGCCCCTGCACCCTGCGCGCGGGAGCCGTCCTGTACCAAGGGTCCCGTACCGCGAAGTGAACGCTGTACGGGACCCTCTCCCATCACAGCAGGTGGTCTGCCTTTCCGGCCTTGATGTCGCGGATCAGCTGCTGGAGGGCCTCCCGGCTGTCCGTGAGGTATGCCTGCTCCTCGCCCTGGCGGGCGATGTAGCTGTTGCCCTGTTCGTCCGTGCCTATGCGGTAGCAGGAGTTGCCTTCGCCGCAGAACGCGTCTTCCCAATTGATCCGGCGCATGGTCGACCTTTCAGAGTTGGCGTGCGATGTGGTGGATGAAGTCACGTGACTGGTCCGGCCCCAGGGCGATCCGCTCCATCCAGTCCAGGTGTGCCCGGTACTTCGACAACTGGTCTGGCGAGTGCAGGAAGTCAGGCCCGTGCGAGTTGTCGATCTGCACGGTGTCGAGCTGGGGGACGGGGCCATCCGCATAGAAGACTGTCTGCCCGGCACCAGGAAACGCACCGGCCGTGAACGGGATCACGAGCAGGCGTACGTTCGGCTGCTCCGCCTTCTTCGCCAGGTGGTGCAACTGTCCGCGCGCGACCGTTGTGCCACCGAACTGCATCCGTAGCGCGGCCTCGTGCACGATGCAGATGTACGGGGTGGGGTTCGGCTCCTCAAGAACGTGCTGCCTCTGGAGCCGGTGGGTCAGACGCATGGCGACCTCGTGCTCGGGGAGCGGCGGGACCACCGTCCGGAAGAGGGCCAGGGCATGGTCGGTGGTTTGCAGCAGGCCAGGAATATGGATGGCGTATGCGGCTCTCATGCGTACGGCGTGGGACTCCAGCTCCGCGACGTCACCCAGGCCATGCGGCAGCGAGGCGCGGTACTGCTCCCACCAGCCACGCTGGGGCGGGCGTGCCATGTCGACCAACGCGTCGACGAATCGGTCATCGATGTACGAGCAGGCGCCGGCCAGCGTCCGGATTCGCTCGGGGCTGATGGGCCTTGCCCCGGACTCGATGTTCGAGATCTTGCCGCGATCGACGCCCAGAAGCGCCGCAGCGGACTCCGCCGTCACCCCCGCCGACATGCGCATCCTTCTCACTTCGGCGCCAAGCCGCCGCTGACGGTCGGTAGGAGATGTCCTCGCTGCCATGCCGGTCCTTTCCGCAGACGGTCAAGGAAAGTCTGCCGCCTGTACGTGCGACCAGACACGAAAGGGCTCAATTCTCTTGTGATTGGGGTAATTTAACCCTCGTAAGGCTATGTTGAGTCATGCACCGCTCACGCACCGATGGGTCGAAGTGCATCGCGCGGCTCTGCCTGCCTCCTCCTGCCCTGGGAGTGGCGGTGCCGCGTCAGGGAGACAGGCCACAATCCATTGAGTAGGACGCGAGCCTTCTGTGTGCTCCGACGCGGACAGCACCGGCACCACCCAACACACCACTACTCCAAGGGAGTCAGCCATGCCTCCGTCCTCACGCGCCGTACTCTGCCCCGCCACCGTCGAGGCGCCGGCCTCGTCGGCCCCGCACGCCCCACCGCTCACCTTCTCCGGGCGCGGTCTCGCGCTGAGCGTGACCCTGCTGGGCGACCCGCGCAGCGCTGCGGTCGGGCGAGCCCTGCTCACCGCAGCGCTGGGGACCCACGGGCTCACCCGGTACGCATGGCCCGCGGCGCTCGCCATGGGTGAACTCCTCTCCGTAGCCACGCGGATGGCACCTGACAAGGAGCTGTACGTCTCCGTGCGCGAGCGGGACGACGCCCTGCGGTTGGTGACCTGGGACCAGCACGCCGGTCACGACGATCCCGAGGTGGCCGCTCTTTGCTGGGGCCGTCGCCGTCGGGCGTTGTGGCTTCTGGCAGCAGTGGTGGCGGACTGGGGCGGCGCGTGGGGCACTGACGGGGCGCTTCCGCCGCACCGGGGCACGAAGACCTGGGTCCTGCTGCCCCGCTGAGCGGCGTTCACCGGCGGCCGGGAAGGCCGCCGGGCGTGGGGGGGGGGGGGGGGGGGGGGGCCCGCCCGCCCCGCCCCCCCCCCCCCCCACGCCCGGTCCGACCGGGCCCGGCCTGCGCCGACTTGGGCCGCCCGGAGCGTTCCGGTGCAAGCTTCACCGTCTCGACCACGGGCGGCAAGATGTCGGGAACCAGGTACAGCGGCTGTTCCGGCAAGAACCAGGCGCCGCCGCACTCCTCGCACCGCCGCGATCTGCGAACTCACATGATCACCGGGACTTTAAAACGCTCCTGGGCCGGGTCCCCAGCACACCCGCCACCGGCCCGAACAGGCGAAACGGCCCACCGGAGATCCGACAGACCGTCACGAAATTCGAGGCTAATCCCAGTCATTGAAGGACGACCTTGCTAGAGAATAGATCTCCTGAACTCGCTCCGAGTCTATCGGGGCATCCAGCTGGTTGCAGCGTGCCCGCAAAAGCTTCTCCAGGTGTGGCCAGCCGTATCTGGACGAGATGGTGTCGGTCTCCTTGTTGCCACCTGCGATTCGGGCTCCATACAGCGTTCCTGCGGAAGCGCCAGCCGCACGAGCGACTCCGCGAGCGCGGTCGGTGTTGCCGCTGGGTTTACGAGTCAGCTCTGCGCGAGTGAGGGTGTTGACTTCATGTGCAACGTGTCGCATTTGCGCGTCGTAAACAACATCGAATGCTTTGCTGTCCCTGGCTATCGACGCGGTGAAGCCGCTGACCTCCGACCGCTCGATGTCTAGATCGTTGGGTTTCGTAGAGAACTCAGGGCTAGAGAAATCAGCCTGAATGCTCAAAATATCGTGAATGTCGCTGGAGTAATATGTGAGTGCGTTCGCTAGATTCGCACGGATCTCGCTAGGGATGGCGGCGGTCTTGGAGTCGGCGTACGTCTTGACTACTTTCTCGGTCACCGCTGCATGTTTGGAGCCGAGCATGCCATCATCATCTGGCTTCTTCTGGCCTGCCGGGCTACCGGTCATGGCAACTTCCAGCGCGTCGCCGCAATCCTTCAGTGACCCGGTAGAGTTGTGACTCTTGGCTGGCACCAGACTCCAGCAGAGCTTCTCCTCGCGATTTTTTGTCTCCTCTCCGTCACCGCCCAGCAGGAAGAGGGAGACCCCTGCAGTCACAGTCAGGGCGCTGGCAGCGGAAATGATGACGAAGAGGCGTCGGGTTGCCCGGTTGCGATTCCTAGAGGTTTTCATCACCCCTGCTCCCCAATGGATCCGTCGGCAGAATCAAGCCCGTCACCGTACGCACCCCTGGCGGCGCTAGTCAATTCAGATACGCGACTTCCGTTTTCCGTAACCTGCGTCGGCGGTATACCCACCTCTGAAAAATGGCTACTGAGCATTCTGTTGAGCCGCGGATACCCGTTCTCGTCGTAATGTTGGATTAGCTCTTCCCGGGTTCTACTGGGCGCAGCATTATTGAGTTCCTCGGCCTCCTTTCCTGTGCCGATGTCAATCATGCGCTGAATTCCGTCACCAAAGAACGGTAGGCCAGTCACCGGTGCACCAGCAAGATGATACTGGTAAGTCTTGTTCCAGTTATTCTGAGAGATCTCTGCGTCCCTGTTATCAATCAGGACGTCGGCACGGATTTGGTCTAGTGTGCCCATGACGTATCCAGACTCCCGCACAGTACCCGTGGCGGTGTCCGCCTGTTCGGCACCAGGCCTGATCGTCAGATCGTCCTTCGAGAGGCCGTCTATTTCCTGCGCAATGACACCGACCTGCGAGTCGTGGATGGTGCGATATGCGCCACCATTCGCAGATGCTTCGCGAAGGAACCGCGTCAGCTCGCCATTACTCACATCCAGGTCATTCGGTTTCGTTGAATATTCAGGGCTGGAGAAATCGGCGTTCTTTCCAAGAATTTGATGGATGTCATCTGGGTAGTGGGCGACGATATTTCCCATATTCTGCCGCATGTTTTCAGGGATTGCTGAACCGTGCCCCTCCGAGGTTGCTGCTTCCGCGTAGGACCTGATTACCTCCTCGAATACGCGAGATTGTGCTGCAGAGTGTTTTTCGTAGCCCTCGGGTACGTCTGCGGTACCCGGTAGGCGGCCGGTCGCCGCCGCCTCAAGCGCGGATCCGAATCCAATTCCACTGTCGGCATCCTTTGCGTCCGGAACGCTGAACGAGGCCTCGTCTTTGTAGGTCAACACGGTGTCGCCAACGACCTCCCAGTCCCGTTCGTTTTGAAGGTAATTAAGGCGGTCGCTCCCGTGTTGCACTACTGCGCCAGCTCCAGAGCCTGAGTCGTCACTGAACTGGAATCCCTTTGGGTCGAAGTAGGCGGTGGCCGTGTCGGGATCTTTACTCATCAGGCCGAGCACGCCGTCCATGGGGTCGTTGGCAAACCAGCCCCCGTCATTCTTCCGGTTCTCACCGTCGTACTCGGCCCCGATATCCCAGATGTCTGGATTGCCCTTCTGTTTGGGGTCTTCTGCTCGTCGGATATCATCTGCCAGGTCGTGCAGGAATGTTCCGCTGTAGTCGCCTCCTTGCTGCATCATGGTGACGAGGCTTTGGTACCCGTGGGCTTTATCGTCGGAGCGTTCAAGTTCGGTGAGCTCGGTTACTGCCTTGGCGTCATATTCTTTTCTTCCGACCTCTTTCATGTCGTTAAGCCAATTGTTATAGAACTTCGCGTCCTCAGTCGTCCTCCAGTTCTTGACTGCCTCGGAGTATTGCTTAGAGCCGATGGCCAGGGCTTCCCGCTTCGATCCGGGCGGAAGAGGTTTGCCGTCTGCCCCGAACTCCGGAACCCGAGTGGCGGCGGCCAGCGATGTGGATAGGCCCTTTTGAAGGGCTAGATAGTCTTTCTTTCGGTCCTTGTCGTCGAAATAGGCAAGATCGTTCAGCTTATTGGTGAACTTGACTGTTCCGTCAGGGCCCAGGTTATTGAGCAATGTTTGGCTGTATGCTTTGTTTCCGGAATTGTCGCGCATTGAGCGCTCTGCTTCCTTGAGGTCTTGAGCGGTTGCTGTCCCTGAATTGATCCGAGTGGAAATCTCCGCCATGTGATCGGCTTCGTATTTCTCGATGTCATTCTTGGCTCTCGTGTTAAATCCGTTCACCGTTCCGTCAAGCAAGTCGGTGTCGACGACGACGGCGTTAAGCGCGATTCTGGCACCAGCGTCAGCGTCAGAGACTGCCTTGACGGCTCGATCAATTATCTGCTCCCATTTGGCCGCTCGGCCCGCCCGGACTCCTGGTAGCTCGGGTCGTGGTGGTAGGCGTTGCGACTACTCGGGGTAAGTCTCTCGGTGTCGAAGAAGACGGCGCCTTGGGCCGAGACCTTCATGCCGGCCTCGATAGCATCGGCTCGTGCAGCTTGCACTTTGCCCCGCAGATCGACGAACTGGGTGTGAGCGTCGTGCAGCAGCGAGGCGATCGCCTTCGCTTCCCTCTGGGCTCCCTGGAGTTCCCGTAGTGTCACATTGAAGTGTTCATTGGCGGCTGCCGCGCTGAGGCCCGCCCATGAGCCGTCCACGGTCACTCCGTGAACATCCCGCTTGTACTGATCTTCAAGCTTCTTGAACTCACCCGCCATCGCCTTCCACTTACCGGCGGCAGCAGTGAGCTTGGACAGATCGGTTTGCATAACTTCGTAGTAAGTAGGCACAGTCCCCCCTCGGGAGCGGTCAGAGATTGTCGATATTAGACTTCGGTCGCATGCTTGTAGCGATTCCGATGTCGTTGCTCCGTAGATCGACTGACGTCTTCAACAACCCGTTCGCCTCGTAGAGCAGGCGACCCCTCAGCGCCGTGACCTGCTTCTCCCACGTCGCGTGCACCTTTTTCAGGGCAGCAGAGGTGTCCCAACCGTCACCGTCTTTGGCGCCGAACTCCTTCACCGCTGCTGCTGTGCTCTCTTCAGCATCGTTGCCATGGTCTTTGACACCGGGTTCCAGATATTCTCCGATCGCGTTGCTCGCTGCCTTCTTTCGATCGGGGCTTGTGGCCAGATCCGGTGCACTGCCCCCTCCACCACCAGGGGCAAGCTGATTCAGTTGCATGGACGCGGGCTCGCGCTCACGCACTCCAGCCTTTATCTCCTGCCATTCTCGATCCCAAGACATCCTCATGCCCTCCCGTTTTGGTTGTGGTCCGTGCTGTGTGGCTGCCTGGGTTCGAAGCCCTGATGCGGTGTGAAGGCCGGCGGGAAGTGCGGCGGCTGTCCCCCGTACGGTGCCGGAGGCGCAGCCGGGGCGGGTGTCGCGCGGCCACGGCGGTTACGGACCACCAGAGCAGTGACAGCTGCGCCGAGCAGGGCGGCGGCGCCGATGCCTGCGGCGATCCACATGGTCGGGGCGTTGCTGTCGTCATCGGACCCGGTCGGCGCGGTCTTCGGCTGGGCAGGGCTTTCCGCAGGCTTGGTGGGCTGTGAGGACGGGGACTTGGTGTCCTCGTAGGTGAAGTCGGGGAGCGGGTATTCGTTGGCCGGGCCCGGATCGCCCGGGTCCGTCAGTGCGATCCGGGGGCGTACGACGCCGTAGCCGATGACGTCGTCGCGGCTCAGGCCCTTTTCGTTGCCGCTGGCCGTCTGCAGCAGGACGCGCAGGACCTGGTTGTTGGTCCAGTCCGGGTGCTGCGACCAGATGAGGGCGGCGGAGGCGGAGGCGAGAGCGGAGGCGCCGCTCGTGCCGGTGCCGTCACAGAGCTGCGTCCCGCCTGCGCAGGCGCTGACCATGTCCTTGCCGGGAGCGGCGATGTCGATCTGGGAGCCCCACTGCGAGTCCTTGACCGGCTTGGCATTCTGGTCCACGCCGGCCACGCCGACGACACCCCGAGTCGCAGCTGGGTACTCCCTCTCATTCTTGACGTCGCCGCTGTTGCCGGCCGCCGCGAAGATCAACTTACCCTTCGTTACCGCGTACTTCACAGCGGCGGTCAACTCTGGACTATCCGCTCCCGGATTCGCCATGGAGACGTTGATGACCTTCGCGTCGGAGTCGGCAGCGAAACGGATGGCCAGGGCCATGTCCGCTGCGTATTTTCTCGCCTGGCTCTTGGTCCACAACGTCCCCGTCTTCCCGTACGGCATCTTGATGGGAAGGATCTTCGTGCCAGGAGCCAGACCATGAGATCCGCTGTTCTTGCCACGCGCTCCAGTTGCTGCGATCAGGGCAGCCATGCTGGTGCCGTGTCCTGCTTGGTCCGTGTGCTCGTCGCCTTCCTTGCCGGAGTAGTCGATGCCGTCCAGGACCTGGTCACGCAGGTCAGCCACGGTTTTGTCGACGCCGGAGTCGATCACCGCGACGGTGATGCCTTCGCCGGTGCTCGTGTTCCATATCTCCTCGGCATGCATCGCGTTGAGATGCCACTGCTGTTCCCGGACCGTCTCAGCGTGTGCGGGGGGTGTCGCGACACCCGCCAGCACCAGGCCCATGACGACCGTCAAGGCGTGGCGGAGCCTGGCGGGCTGCCTGCTGGTATGCATCTCGTACCTCTTACGGATTCGGTGCAGGGATGTCACTCGACGACCGGGGGGACGACACGGCGTCCGTTCTGCTTCCAGGCGTCCTCGTCCTCGGTGAGGTAGTCGGGCCGAGGGCCGCCCTGTTTGTTACGTCGGCGGGACGACGAGTTCGAGGCCGGAGTCGTCGCCGCTCCTCCCCGCCCCACCGCAGTACCCGAAGCACCCTGTCGAGGAGAGGCCCCGGGCAGGGGACCGGGACCTCTCGGCGTGAGCGGGTTCGTCCCAGGCCTACCGGCCTGCTGGGGGCTACCTCCGACGATTCCCCCCGTCTCGGAGGCGTAGCGACGGCTACCACCAGGTACACCCGGCCGCGTGGTGCCGTTCCCTGTCCCCATCGCGGGGTTGTGTCCCATCGGGCCCCGGCCGGTCGGAGTCCCCTCACCGCCGACGGCCAGACCGCGGGGAATGCTCTGCCCCGGGCCGGTCGTACTCGGTGGCAGTGGGCGCCCACCGATGATCCCGCTGTCACGCGGCAGACGCGCAGGCCCACCGGGGCCCACCGGCCCCTGCGTGGGCAGGGACGGTGGCCGTACACCGGTCTGGCCGGGGAGGCCTGTCACGGGAGGCGTGGCTGGTACTGAAGGCTTGACAGCGCCCTTGCCCAACACAGGAGGCACCGGCGCGGGCGGCATACCCCGGGGATCAGAGGTGCCGACCGGCGGTGTGCTCACTGGAGGCGTGGCAGGAGACGACGGCGTGGTAGGAGGCAACGTCGTGAGGCTGTCGATCTCCGTATGCGTCGCGGGCTCTACCAGCGAGGGCTGCGCCGGGGATACGCCCGAACCGGGCCGCAGCGCACCGGCCACCGTGTCGGGGTGCACAGGAACCGCGTCGGGGCGCACGGGACTGGTCGGGGCAGTCACGGATTCCGCACCGGCCACCGGCCTTGAGGGCGCAGCTGCGCCCTCACCCGGGGCCGGCTTGTACGAAGGTGCGTGGGCCCATCCCGGCATGTACATCGCCGGCGGCGGAAACGTCGGCGGCGTAGCCGAGTTCACCTGCTGTGCGGTGAACTCGTACGTCTGCCCCAGCTTCCGCAACCGCAGCGCCGCCTCGCCCCGCGCCACGTCGATCCGGGTCTCCGCCGCCACCGCGTCCGACTGCGCGGACCGCGCCAGGCCCCGCGCGTCCGGGTCGTTGCGGTGGGCCGGGTCGATCGCCACGTCGTACGCGGCCTTCGCCTTTGCCAGGGCGCTCTGGGCCTGCGTTGTCTCCGACACGGGAGGCATCGCGGCCTTCGCCTCGCTGATCGCCTCCGCGATCAGCTCCATCCACCGCGACGCGCCCTTGCTGTACTCGCCGAGCCGCAGCGTCGCACTGGCCGTCTGCCCGCCCCAGGAGCGGAACGCGTCACCGCCCTCGCCGTGCCACGGCAGACCCGACACGTACTCCCTCAGGTCCTGGCCGATCTTCGTGATCGTGGAGGATGCCTGGGCCAGCTTCGTCGACAGATTCGACGCACCCGCAGGGCTCGCCGACGCGATCAGGGCGGCCAGTTGCTGGTGCGTCATCGACTCGAAGTCCGTATGCCGCGGTTGCGGCCTCCTGCCACCGGTTCCCTCGGCCATCAGAAGCCCGCCTCCTTGTCCGCCTTCTTCTCCTTCGGCGCGACCTCGACGTTCGGGTCCCGGTCCCGGTCGTAGAGCGACTCGACCTCCGTGTTGATCGCCTTCATGCGATCGCGGATGTCCTGGTCGATGTTGTCGTAACCCACGCGGGACGAATGGACCGCCAGGCCCATGCCCTCGATCTGCGCGCCCAGCGCCTTCGACAGCTTCTCCAGCTCGTCGTGGACGACCGTGTACGACTCGTACAGGAACTGCGCCTCACCGAACTCCGCAGCGCCCAGCTGCGCGCGGGACATACGGCCGCCGCCCATCCGGGCCGGAGCAGCCTCCGAGCCGTCGAGTGCGATCAGCAGATCGTCGACCCTCTTCTTGAAGGCCTTCATCTTCTGGGCTTCGATCACCAACGCCTGCTGCGGATTCACCGCGTACAGGCTGTCGAACGACTCCCCCGTGTCCGGCGACGCAGCCGAACCGCCTCCCCCGTGCGCCACAGCGCCCCTCCCCGTAAAGCCAATATCCCCACGGCCATTCTAGGGCGGGAGGCGGAGGGTATTCACAGGAGCAACGTGGCCAGAATACGGGCACATTGAGCCAGTCCGGGCTGGGAGGGGCCAGTCCGGACTGTTCTTTCTGGCAGCAGCAGGGTGGGGGGAGTTTCGCTGCCGCGACCGGGGCAGATATCCGGGCGTGCTGAGGCGCGGTAACGGGTGTGAAGTCCCCCTGATCACGGACAGCGGACGGTTACGCTGCGGGCGCGAGAACTGGTTGCAGTACCCGCCATGGCAGGAAACCGGCCACATGCTCTCCGTGCCCGTCACCCGAACGGCGGACCGTCGTTTGTGTTGTGGGCCGGAATCCGGACTGCCCGGCGCAGGAGACCATGACGCGCCGCGCGCCGCAGGCACATTCATCAGGTGGGGTGCCGGGGTGCACATACGAACAGGCGTCGAGGAGGGTGTGATGGGTGTGGAGGCCCACGCGACGAACGAACGGGTGACGGGCCGCACGTGGACGGTGCGGCTGGACCCTGTCGGCCGCGGACGTGCGGACGTGCGCGTCTCGTGCAGCCGCCCGGCCTGCGCCGCGCAGGCGCTGCCCTCCGCGGCTGCCGGCCGCACGGCAGCGGTCGAGCATCTCAAGGCCCACCTGCGCGCGGGCCCGGCGCCCCGCCCCACGGTGTACTGCGCCTGCCGGGCCGAGGAATGCCACACACACATCCGCCCGGCCGGACCGCGTGAGCGTCCCGCACCCTGGCGGTGCGGGGGCGCGGTCGTCCTGGCCGTCGTCACGGACCGGGCAGGGCGCTGGTGGCGGGTCATGGAGTGCTGCTCGCGCTGTGCGGCCGCCCACCCCACCGCGAAGGTCGTCGCCACCGCCCCGGTTCCCGACAGGCCGGCTCCGGCCGACGCCTTCCGGGCCGATGCCGCCGCCCCCGGGTCAACCGTGTCGGCCGTCAGCCCGCACTTCTCGCACAGCGCCCCCGGGACCGCTGCCCCGCAGCAGGTGCCGGTTCCCCGCTCCGCCAGGCCGACGCGGCAGCGTGCCCGGCGGGGGAGGATCGCGCAGCGCTTCGTCCCGCACGACCTGCGACCCGTCTCACTGCGCGACGAACTCACCGAACTCGGTGAACTCTTCCGCGCCTACCAGCAGCGCGCCGAACCCGACCTCGAGGTGCTCGCCGACCTCCACGCCCGCAAGGCGAAGGCCTTCAGCACCTGGGCCGAAGTCACCGCTGACACAGGGCTGCGCCTCGACGCCCAGCGAGCCGAACAGGCCGCCGCCACCGCCCGTCTCCAGCATCTGCACCGCATCGGCCAGGCTCCGGACGGTGACGGGCCCGCTGTGGCACGGCTGTTGACCGCACCCGCGCAGTGGGATCACGCGCGGGCCGTCCTCACCCACGTGGCCGACCATGCTCCCCTGCCGGGCCCGGACGCGCGCCTGCTGGTGGTGATGCTGACCCTGCGCACCGCGCAGTCCGGTGTCGGCAATCTCGTCGGGCAGGACCTCAAGGGGCTGCCCCTGCTGGACGCCGAGCACCTCGTGGGGCAGTTGGTGGAGTGCGGCTGGCTGAGCATCGCCGGGACCGTCGACGAACTGATCGCCTCCCGCCCGGAGAACCCCACCCGGATCAGCGTGCCCTCCCTGACGCCCGACGAGAGCGACCCGGGCCCGTTCACGTTCGGCAGGAAGATGCGCCCCAAGCTCAGCGGATGGGCGCAGAGGGTCGTCGGGGAGAAGAAGCTCCGCAAGGCCAAGACCGGGTCCGACGTACGGTTGCTCGCCCTGGCCCTGGCCACCGGGGCCGACGCCGACGGACAACTGGGGCCTCAGGGGCAGGGCATCGGCCTGAAAGCTCTGGCCTCCTGGTGCGCCATCGACCCCGGCGGCCTGCCGGAGCTCGTGGACCGGCTGACCGCGGCGGACTGGCTGACGGAGGCGGCCGTCACCGACACCCTCCTCACCGGCCGGCTGACCGAACGTGTCCTCCCCCTCGGCTGCCCGCTGTCCTGAGAAGCGGAACGCGCGGTCCCACTTCACTGTTCGGCGTGCCGTAGTGAGTGCGGCCTCCGGGCAGTGGCGGGATCTCGTCGCCGTTGCGTGAATCGGAATTTCCTGCCCTCTCCCAGGGGCGCATACGTTCGTATCCATGACGTGGAATTTTCTGACGGCCGAAGAAAACGCGGCTGCTATGCGTACCGGTGAAGTGACCTCCGCGGAACTGACCGACGCTGCGATCACCCGCATCGAGCGGGACGACAAGGCGATCAACGCTGTCTGTGTGCCGGACTTCGACCGCGCCCGGGTTGCCGCCCGCGATGCCGATCAGGCGCGTGCCCGTGGTGAGGACCGGCCGTTGCTCGGCATTCCGGTGACGGTGAAGGAGTCCTACAACATCGCCGGGCTGCCCACGACCTGGGGCATGCCGCAGCACCGGCACCACCTGCCCGCCGAGGACGCGGTGCAGGTGTCGCGGCTGAAGGCCGCAGGTGCGGTGGTGCTCGGCAAGACCAATGTGCCCTTGGGGCTGCAGGACATACAGAGCTTCAACGAGATCTACGGCACCACCAACAACCCGTGGGACCACGGTCGTACGTCGGGTGGGTCCTCCGGTGGATCGGCGGCGGCGCTGGCGTCCGGGTTCGGCGCGCTGTCCATCGGCTCCGACCTCGCCGGTTCGCTGCGCACCCCCGCACATTTCTGCGGGGTCTACGCGCACAAGCCGACCGTCGGGCTCGCGGCGGACCGAGGCATGGTCCCGCCCGCCACGCCCGCGTTGCCGTTCGGGCCGGACCTCGCCGTCGTCGGTCCGATGGCGCGCAGCGCTCGTGACCTCACGCTCCTTCTCGATGTCATGGCCGGACCCGACCCGCTCACGTTCGGTCGCGCGTACGACCTGAAGCTGCCGCCCGCGCGCCACGAGCGGATCGGCGACTTCCGGGTCCTGGTCCTCGACGAGCATCCGCTCATTCCGACCGGGTCCGCGGTGCGGGCGGGCGTGGGCCGGGTGGCCGACGCCCTTGCCGACGGCGGCGCCCGCGTCGAGCGGAGCAGTCCGCTGCTGCCCGATCTCGCCGAAGCAGGGGAGCTCTACACGCAGTTGCTGTTCTCGGGCTCCGTCGCGCGTTTCCCCGTCGAGGCGTACGAGCAGTTGCAGGCCAACGCCGCTGGACTGAGCGCCGACGACCGGAGTCTCGACGCGGCGCGGCTGCGCGGCATGGTGTTCAGCCACCGTGACTGGATGGCGGCGAACACCCGCCGCGAGCACCACCGTCACGAATGGCGGCAGTTCTTCGCCGGCTTCGACGCCGTGGTGTGTCCCATCACGCCCACCCCCGCGTTCCCGCACGACCACATCCCCGATCCGCTGGCCCGCCGGATCGACATCGACGGCGTCGGGTTCCCGTACTTCGACCAACTCGTCTGGGCCGGTCTGGCCACCCTGCCCGGTCTGCCTTCCACCGCCGTACCGGCGGGCCGGTCGCCCGAGGGGCTGCCGGTGGGCGTGCAGATCATCGGGCCGATGTTCGAGGACCGCACCCCGCTGCGGCTGGCCGAACTGCTTGAGGAGAGGATCGGCGGCTTCCAGGCACCGAGGTAGGGCGTAGGGCGCGGGCGATGCGGTGTGCATTGGGCCAGTTTCGGTGGTCGTCGGAGGCCGGGAGTCTTCCGTTCGGCCGGCAGCAGGGTGCGCGACCGGCCCAGTACGGCCGCCGTGCGGTGGTGCCGGATACCGGGCGCGATGCCCATGGCGGCCCACACCCCGCGCCGGGTGGGCCAGTTGTGGAGGATCGGGCAGCCTGACCCGCGTACACGTACACCTACAGCTACACCTGCACGTACGCGGACTCGGATCCGTGAACTCCGGTCCCGGCAATGATTCAGGAGTAATCGAACTCATTGCCGGGACCGCCGCCGCTCGGAGATCATCGCGGCATGACATCAGAGACGATCACCGCGGCAGCATCCGGCACCTGGACTCTCGGCGACCTCGTGGTCAACCGGATCGGGTTCGGGACGATGCGGCTGCCGCAGCAGGGCGAAGCGTTCGACGTCGACGCGGTGCCGGGCGACCGGGACCGTGCGATACGGGTGCTGCGCCGCGCCCGCGAACTCGGCGTGAACCACCTGGACACCGCCGCGTTCTACTTCTCGCGGCTCCGCTCCGCCAACGAGCTGATCAACAGCGCGCTCGCCCCCTACTCCGACGACCTGGTCATCACCACCAAGGTCGGGCCGGGCCGTGACCCCTCGGGCGAGTGGCGGACCCACGCCACGCCGGGGCAGTTGCGCGGGCAGGTCGAGGAGAACCTCCGGCAGCTCGGCCGCGACCACCTCGACGTGGTGAACCTGCGCATCGTGGGCACCGATTCGATCGCCGAGCGCTTCGGGGCGCTGGCCGAACTGCGCGAGGCCGGGCTGATCCGTCACCTCGGCCTCTCCAACGTCGGGCCCGCGCAGCTCGCCGAAGCCTGTGCCATCGCGCCGGTGGTCTGCGTGCAGAACAGGTACGGGCTCGGGTCGCCGGACCAGGACGCGTTCCTGCGGTCCTGCGGTGAGCAGGGGATCGCCTTCGTGCCCTTCTACTCCATCGCGGGCACCGGGCGCGAGGCGGGCGCCTCCCCGGACGCGGACAGCGACGCACTGATCACCGTCGCCCGCGCGCACGGTGTGACCACCGCGCAGGTCCGGCTGTCCTGGACGCTGCACCGCGGACCGCACGTGCTCGCCATCCCCGGCACCGGAAACCCGGACCACCTGGCAGCCAACGTCGCCGCCGGAGCCCTGCGGCTGTCCGACGACGAACTGGCCGCCCTGGAAGCCCTCCACCGGGCCGGCGAGGCGGGCTGACCCCCGGGCCCCGGTGGCCACCGTCCGGGACCCCTAGTCGCCTCGCCAGGTCCGTCACGGCCGCCCGTGCCGAGCACATCGAGCACGAAGGCGCGGAGCACGAAGGCGCGGAGCACGAAGGCGCGGAGCACGAAGGCGCGGAGCACGAAGGCTTCGAGCACCACGGCGTCGAACACCATGGCGTCGATCTTCACCTCTGCCATGGTGGGTTCTCCCGAGGGATGGCGGGAGAAGCGGATGGGAAGCTGATAGCGCCGCAAGTGCGGCCAGGCACGCCCTACTTCACCGTGATCGATCCCACGAACGCGTCCAGGTCCTCCGCGTCGACCGCGTCCTTCACCGCGTTCAGGCGCGCCACGAACGGAACGCCCTTCGTGTCCACGCCCGCCACCAGGACCCCCGTCATCGGCGTCCCCGCGTTCGGGGTGTCCTCCTGGCCGTCCGCCGTGAAGTCGTAGTCGATCCGGCGGGCTTCGCGGGCCTCGTCGGCGCTGTCCGGGCCCGCGAGGCGTACGTCCTCCGTGGCCGTGCGGGTGGATCCCAGGCCGATGCCTGCGCCCGCCGCTGCCGCCGCCCCGGCCGCGTCGCTCACCCCGGTCGCGAAGTCCAGCTGGACCGAGACCATGCCGGTGCGGATGCCGTCGTCCACCTGGAGTGCGACGGCCGCGTTGCTCCTGGCCCGCTCGCTCGCCGGCTGTACCGCGTACCCCTCGCTCTTCGGGTAGCCGACGCTCAGGCTCTTCGTGTCCAGCGTGCCCCAGCCCTCGGGCACGGAGGCCGTGTCCTGGTGGCCGCCGCATCCGGTCAGCAGGAGGGCCGCTCCCATGACGGACACCCCCATGACGGCCGTTCTCCCGCACACCCCCATGACGGCGGCTCTCCCGGACGCGCCCCTGACGTCCGCTCCCGTGGCGGACGCTCTCCTGACGGCCGCTGTGGTGGCCCGCATGCGACCCCGGATCCTCCCCGGCCCCGGGCTCTTCCCTGTGCTGGAACTCATCGTTCGTGTCACCGCCTCTTCGCCTCCCGCCTCTTCGCCTCGTCAGTTCGCGCAGTAGCTGTACGGAACATACGTGCGCCGGTCGCCCTGCGGTGCCCCGAGGAACCGCGCGTCCGCCAGCATCTCCTTCTTCACCTCCGTGGAGAGCGAGAGCCCGAGGCTCATGCCGAGCGAGATCTCGAAGCCGAACTCCTGGGCGTCGCTCTCGCCGGTGTACCGCATGCTGCTGGACAGCCCGTCCTCGAACATCAGCTGCTGGAAGGGGTCGTTGCCCTCCGGGCGGGTCTCCATGCCGTGGTCGCCGAAGAGGTACTCGAACGGGGCGGTGTTGTTGCCGGAGCCGCCCAGCCACTGTTCGGCGACGGCCCGGTTCGCCTCGGTCGCCGCGTCCATGTCCTTGCCGAAGACGATCGAGTTCGTCACCACGTCGATCCCGGTCCCGGACGAGGAGTCGGACGCGCTGCCCGTGCCGCCGCGTTTGTCCTGGCCGCTCTCGCCGTTGTCGCCGCCGACCTCGACCTTGCCGGACGTCGAACCGCTCTCCACCGTCTGCGTCATATCGATGCGGACGATCTTCCCGGTCTTCTGGTCGCGGGTGACGGTGATGGCGCCCGTGCGGGCCTGCTTGCCGCCGACGGTGCCCTTGACCGGGCCAACGTTCCCGCCGGCCTTGCCCTCCAGTTCGAGCTTGGCCGTGTACGTGTACGACTCGTTGCCGTTCACGTCGTCCTTGGTGATCGTCACCTCGGGTGAGAACGTCGCCCTGCCGCCCAGTCCGGCGCCGAGTTCGCCCTCGTCGCCGCCCTTGAAGGACAGGCCGCCGTCCGCGTAGGCGTTGAGGCCGACGGTCGAGTAGGAGATCTTCTTGTCGCCGATCTTCCTCTCGATGTCCTCCTTCTTCTCCGCCCACTTCATCGCGGAGTACCAGCCGCCGCCGTAGCCGCCGCTGTGCTTGGTGGAGGTCTCCCACATCTTCATTTCCTCGATGTCGTCCCGCATCCTCTCCGCCTCCTCCTCGCTCGCGAAGATCCAGGTGTCACCGTTGGTGATCTTGATGCCGCCGCCGATGTCGATGTCCGCCTTCCCGAGGCTCCCGAGCTTGACGCCGGGGGTGCTGGCGGTGGCCCCGGCGGATGCGGCGTCGGTGAACGTCATGGAGACGAACTTGTCGTCGCCGTCGACCTTCCCGTCACCGTTCACATCGGTGCTCGCCTGCGAGACCTTCTGCTGGAAGCCGTACTCCTCCCCCCACTCGAACCAGCCGACCTTGACCTTGCCGCCCGCCGTGTCCGAGATGGTGGAGACCTGGCACATCCTGGGCTCGTAGTCAGCGTCCGTCCTCGGCTTCGCCCCGGGATCCTGGCCGACGGTCGAGCAGGAGCCGCCACCCCCGGCCAGCGAGCTGATCGCGCACCGCAGCCGCTCCCCGATCCTCCCGCCGGCCCCGGCCATCGCCATCGCGCCGATCAGCAGGACGACGAGGGCGACGACGCCCAGGTACTCCGTCGCCGTCGCGCCGCTGTCACGCCAGTTGTACGCGTACGGCGGGGGCGGCGGCCGGGTGGCACGTTCCTCCAGCAGCCGGTCGACGGCCACCCCCGACGCCGCGCCGGCCGCCAGTGAGACGGCCGGCATGAGGACGCCCTCGATGCCGACGACCTCCCCGGCGACGGCGAAGCCGTACAGCAGGCCGGCCAGCGGTACGGCCAGGGCGGCGAGCAGGTACAGGGCGCGGGAGGACTCGCGGTGCTCGTCGGGGAGGATCCGGGCGGCGGCCAGGACGGTCAGCAGCGTCACGAGGAGTGCGGGCAGGTGGATCAGGGCCAGCCGCCAGCCGAAGGTCTCCAGCCGCGCCTCCGTGCCCAGCAGTTCGACCAGGACCCGGCTCGTGACGAATCCGGCGGCGAGATAGACGAGGGCGCCCGTCACCCAGCTGCGGGTCAACGCGAAGAACCGGCCGCCCTGTTGGCCGTGGCGTGGGGCGCCGGGTCCGGCGAGGCCGTGGCGCCCCGGCGGTATGTGCCCCGCGCTCCGGTCTTCCCGGCCTCCGCCCGCGCCACCGCCTCTGCCTCCGCTCACGGTGCACCTCTCCTCGACCCCGCGCGTGTTGCCCGACGGCTGAGAGCGTACGGCCGGGAAGCTGCCGCCACCCGGGTCCACGGTCCCAAAGCCGGGCCCAAGTGCGGGATCCGGCAGCCGTGTTACGCCGCCGGGGTGCGGCGGCCGTTCTGCTTGGGGCCGCCCGTGGGCCCGTGGGCCCACGCAGTCCCGGCCGCCGCTCAGTACGCTCGGATGCGCCGGGGGTCGCCGACCACGACGCCGCCGCGATGAAGAGCGATGGGGGTGGGCGTCGATGGGTGCCGGATTCTTCTACTCGTACCACCTGGGCTGGACCCGGCTGGACGCCCGGACGCTGCTGGGCGACCTGGAGGCCGAAGGGCTCCGCCCGGCCCACCCGGTGACCGGCCATACGGTGCTCGTCAGCCTCGACTCCGCGTCCCTGGGGGCCCGTTCGCCCGTCACCCGCGAGCAGTTGCTGTCCATCGCCGGCCTCCAGCGGCTGCACAAGGTCGGATTCCGGCTGTGGACCGGCGGGGGCCTCGACCTCCTGGTGCGCATCCGGCGGGCCCGTGCCGGTGTCGTCACCGTCGAGTTCGCCGTCGGGGAGCTGCCCGAGCCGGAGCGGGGGCGGGCGGTGAGCGCCATCCGCCGTACCGTCGGACGGGCCTCCGTGCTGTGCATCGGCTTCGTCGTCGACCGGAGCGGCGCGACGGCCGCCACCGACTGGGACGGCGTCGTCATCGAGGGCACCGCGCACCTCGACGCCTGGCCGGACACCGTCGCCGTACGGGACGAGACGGCGGCCCGGCACCCGCAGCTGGCGGTCATGGACGGGGTGGAGATGTCGCCGTGGAAGGTGTTCGGAAACGAGGTGCTCGGCGCCTGAGCGGGTCCGCCCCGGCCACCGACCGCCACGGTCCCGGCCGCCGACCGCCAGGGCCTCGGCCACCGGCCCGCCACGCCTCACCGGCCCACCGCGCCCACCCGGCCCGCCACCACCCGTCGACCCCCTCGGCCACCGCCCGGCCGCCACGCCACCGAGCCTCCGGCCGGCAGGCTCCCCGTGGAGAGACGAGTCCACCGCCGACGTCATAATCGGCCGTATGTCCGATCACCAGCTCCGTACCCGGACGCTCGCTGCCCCGGCCCCGGCCCCGGCCCCCCGTGCTCCCGGGCTCCGGGCCGCCGCCGCGTTCCGGGCCGCCACGCCCGCGCTCGCCGTCTACGCCGCCGCGCGGGCCCTGGGGCTCCTGGTCTTCTGGGCGGCCGCGTCGGCCGCCGGGAAGGATCCCCTGGGGCCACTCAGCGGACGCTGGGACTCCGTCTGGTATCAGCGCATCGCCGAGAGCGGCTACCGCTACACCGTCACCCTCCCGGACGGCTCCGTCCACTCCGACCTGGCGTTCTTCCCCCTCCTCCCGGCCCTGGAACGCGGCATCTCCGAGGTGACCCCGCTCACCCTCGGCGGCGCCGGCCTCCTGGTCGCCTGGACGGCCGGGCTGCTCGCCGCCTGGGGCGTCTTCGCCGTCGGATCCCATCTGTGCGGACG
Source organism: Streptomyces sp. NPDC048142 (assembly GCF_043202835.1). Taxonomy (NCBI): domain Bacteria; kingdom Bacillati; phylum Actinomycetota; class Actinomycetes; order Kitasatosporales; family Streptomycetaceae; genus Streptomyces; species Streptomyces sp. NPDC048142. The sequence continues at coordinate 137,453 of NZ_JBIDBC010000014.1, read as the reverse complement.
GCGTGCGGGCGTGGTGCTGGCCGCGCTCTGGGGCGTCTGCCCGACGGCGTTCGTCCAGTCGATGGCGTACACGGAGACCCTGTTCACCGCCCTGGCCGCCTGGGCGCTGTACGCCGTCCTCACCGGCCGCTGGATCGTCGCGGGCGCGCTGGGCGTCCTGGCGGGGCTCACCCGGCCCACGGCGGCGGCGCTCATCGCGGCCCTGGCGATCACCGCCGCCGTCACCCTCGTACGGGAGTACCGCGACGAGCGCCGTGCGGGTCCGGTGCTGCGCCGCAACGTCCGGATGATCGCGGGCGTGGCGCTCGCACCACTGGGCTGGCTGGCGTACGTGGTGTTCGTGGCCGTCCGCGAGGGCAGCCCGTTCGCCTACTTCGACGTACAGGCGCAGTGGGGCAACAACATCGACGGCGGTCGCGCGCTCGCCGCCTTCATCGCCGGACTCCCGTGGCCCACCGCCCTCGGCCTGTGCGCGGCGCTCGGGCTGCTGGGGTGGCTCGTGGTGCTCTGCGTACGGCAGCGGCAGCCGCTCCCGGTCCTCGTCTACACCATCACGATCGTCGTCATCTCCCTGATCGGCGCCGGATACTTCGGCTCCCGGCCGCGCCTGATGATGCCCGCGTTCCCGCTGCTGCTCCCGCCCGCCGTCGCTCTGCTGAGGCTGCGCAGCACGGGACGCACGGCCGCCGTCCTCGCCGTCCTCGCCTGCGCGTCCGCCGGTTACGGGGCCTGGACCCTGCTGGGCGCGGGCCCGCCGTAAGGCACGCCGGACGCCCTCGACGCCCCAGGCGCCCCCTACGTCCCAGGCATCCCGGACACCCCAGGCGCCCCGGAAGTCCCAGGGGCACCGGCCGACCCAGGTGCCCCGGAGTCGGCCGACGCCCCAGACGCCCCGGAAGTCCCAGGGGCACCGGCCGACCCAGGTGCCCCGGAGTCGGCCGACGCCCCAGACGCCCCAGACGCCCCAGACGCGGCCGTCGCCCGCAGCTCCACCCGTACGCCCGGCCGCACCCCCCACCGCTCCATCGCCCCGGCCTCCGCCTCCACCACGTGCCGGGCCCGCAGCCGGGGCAGCCCGAGGCGGCCGGGCTTCATCGTGCGGACCGCGAGGACGGTGAACTTCCGGTCCAGGTACGCCACATCGATGGGGAACCGCATCCGGAAGGTGTGCACACTCCCGCACGGGGTGAGCATCAGCGCCCCCTCGATCCCGTCCCGCCCGAGCAGCCCCCGGGTACGGGCCCGGTACGAGGCCGCTATCCGCAGCGGCACCTCCCGGGCCCCGGAGTCCGTGCCGACCGTGAGCGTCCCGCCGCCATCGCGCCATGTCCTCATGGGCACCGACCGTAGCCCCGGCCGGACGTCCGTGGCTGCCGAACGCTCACCCCTGGGCCCCGGCCGGCCGTTCCTGGGCCCCCGGACCCAAGACCCCTGTTCCCGCAGCCCGTTAGGGTCGTCCCGTGGACGCCGCGCTGCTCGCCCTCGCCGCGGTCTGGGGAGCCGTCACCGGACTGCTGATCCCGCGTGCCGCCTACCGGTTCGCCGTCGAGCCGGAGGAGCCCTGGCGTACGGCGTGCCCTGCGGGACACCCGCTCACCGGGCCCGTCCGCGGCTGGCTCGGCCCGGCCCGGTGCGCGTCCTGCGCCGCCCCGGGAATGCTTGCCGCACCCGGGTCCGACACCGCCGCCGTAACTCCCGGCCCCGGCCGGTCCGCCTACGCCCCCGGCGTCCTCGCCCCCCTGGCCACCGTGGTCGCCTGTGTCGCGCTCGCCGCCGCCACCGGGGCCAGGCCCGAGCTCATCGGGTGGCTGGCGCTGGCCCCCGTCGCCGTGCTCCTCGCCGCCGTCGACCGGCGGGTCCACCGGCTGCCCGACCCGCTGACCCTGCCCCTGGCGGTCGCGGCCGTCCTGCTGCTCGGCGGCGCCGCGCTGCTTCCCGGGCACGCCGGATCCTGGACCTCCGGCCTGCTGGGCGGCCTGGCCCTCGGCGGTTTCTACTTCCTGCTCTTCCTGATCAACCCGAACGGCATGGGCTTCGGTGACGTGAAGCTCGCCCTGGCCCTGGGCGTGGCCCTCGGCTGGTACGGCTGGACCGTGCTGTTCCTGGGCGGGTTCGCCGGATTCCTGTTCGGGGCGGCGTACGGACTCGGCCTGGTGCTGCTGCGCCGGGCGGGGCGCCGGACCGGCATCCCGTTCGGACCGTTCATGATCGCCGGGGCGCTGACCGGCCTGCTGCTGGGGGCCCTGGCCGGGTGAGGAAGGGCGGCCCGCGTGCGAGCACCCCGTGCACTTGGGGCCCGCGCGCGAGCAGGCATCCGCGTGCCCGGGGCCCGCAGCGGCACCCCGGGCGGCAAGAACAAGGGCGACACCCCGCACGCGCGCACCCGGGCCCGCGCGGATCGCCCGGAGTTCCTTCGCGGACCCGCCCGGAGTTCCTTCGCGGACCCGCCCGGAATTTGTTCGCGTGCCCCGGGGCCGCCTGACACGATTCCCGTATGTCCGAACCATCCGTTCCCGCACCCCTCCCCTCCGACCCCTCCGACCCCTCCGGCTCCTCCGACTACTTCGACTCCGCGGCCTCCCGCGACCGGTTCGAGGCCCTCGTCGCCGAGGCCGACGCCGGCTCCGTGGACGGATGGGACTTCTCCTGGCTCGACGGCCGCGCCACCGAGGAGCGCCCCTCCTGGGGGTACGCCCGCGCGATGGCCGACCGGCTCGGCCGGGCCCACGCCGCGCTCGACCTCCAGACCGGGGGCGGCGAGGTGCTGGCCGCCGCGCCGAAGCTCCCGCCGGTCACCGTGGCCACGGAGGCCTGGCCGCCGAACATCGCCCGCGCCACCGCCCTTCTGCACCCGCTCGGGGCGGTCGTCGTCGCCGACGAGGACGAACCGCCGCTGCCCTTCGGGGACGCGGCCTTCGACCTCGTGGTCAGCCGCCATCCGGTCACCACGTGGTGGGAGGAGATCGCACGCGTCCTGACCCCCGGCGGCACGTACTTCTCCCAGCAGGTCGGCCCTGCCAGCGTCTTCGAGCTCGTGGAGTACTTCCAGCAGCCAGCAACGGCCGTCCGGGGCGGGCCCTGTCACCGCGTCCAGCAGCGCCGCGCCCAGCCCCGCACCGTGTGCCTCCGGCGCTACCGCCAGCTCGTTCACCTCCAGCGCGCCGCACAGCCACGCCCGCGTCCGCCCGGGACCGAGGGCCTCGGCTACCTGCCCGTAACTGCGGTCGACCGGAAAGGCGTCCGGGGTGGTCCAGGCCGTGGCGAAGCCGGTCACCGTCCCCCCGGCTGTTTGCCCGGCCGTCGCCACGGCCGCCGTGAACCCGGGCCGGAGCGCGTCCCGTACGAGCCGCTTCGCATAGTCGTCGGCCGCCGCCGGATCCTCGTTCCAGGGCGGGGCCGCGAACGCACGCGCGTACACGTCGCGGATGCCATCGGCGTACTGGTTCAGCTCCCCGGCCTCCACCGTTCGTACCTCGGCCGTCATCGCACCGTCCCTCGGATCTCATCGGCGATCCATCGGACAGCCCTTAGTGAACCGCCGTACCGGTCCGGTCGGCGGGCGGCCCGTCCGGCTCCCTCACCTCCGGGGGAGAAGGAAGGGAGCCGGACGGGCCTCCGTCACACGTTGGGCACCTTGAGCCGGTCCCAACTGGTCCTCCCGGGAATGCCGTCCGCGTCGGCGCCCGTGTAGCCCAGCTTGCGCTGCCAGGTGGCGTACGACTTCCGGTCGGCCTCGGACCAGACCGGGCCGGGACCCACCGCGTACCGGCCGCAGCCCTCCGCGACGAGGCGCTTGCCCATCGCCGTGATGATCGCGCTGCTGCGGCCGACCCTGAAGAACGCGGCCCCCGGGTACGGCTCGTACGCCGGCTTGGAGGGGCCGTCCGGGGAGCCGCCGAGCCGCTTGCCGATCCGCGTGCGCATCGCGTTCATGGTGAACCCGCGCGGATCGACCTTGCCCGGCTGCCACTCCAGGTGCCCGATCACCGACCGCTGCGACCAGCCGTGCGCCCGGCAGACGGCGGCGGCGGCCCGCTCGATCGACAGCAGCTGGGCCGCCGGCCAGGGATCCTTGCCGTCGCCGAGATTGACGCACTCGAAGCCGTAGAAGTGCCGGTTGCCGTCGGTGTTGGCCTCGTTGTCGGGGGGCAGCGCCTTCTCCGCGATGACGGCGCGCAGGACGTCGTCGTCGCCGAGCCCGGCGTGGTTGGCGCGCCCGTTGCCCACGAGATGGACGGTCCCGTCCTTGGCGATGACCCCGTGGCAGAGCGGGCCGGGCAGGGCGGAGTGGCCGTTGTAGCAGAGCTCGACCGAGGAAGCGGTGCCGGAGGTGACGGTGTGATGGATCATCACTCCGTGCGTCGGACCCCAGGGACCCTTGTGGTTCCGGTTGTTGGTACGCCAGCTCCGGTGTTCGACGACGTGGAGGCCTTCGTCGCGGAGGGCTCTGAGCAGCCTGGCTGCAGACAGCGGCGTCGCCATCGCGGCGCTCCTTTCCCTGATGGTGCGTAGGTCACGCGAGTGCTTCGGCGTGCGGGTGGCGGGACCGGCGGGCGGGCGGCGGCACGGAGCCGCGTACGCCCGCCGGGTGACGGGGCGGTAGGGGGAGCGCCCTGCGGTGGGGATTCCGCCTTCGGGCCCACCTGGTCGATTTGCCCGCTCCCGTGCCCTGCCGAACGTCCCGCCGGGCGGAAGGTTGCGGCTTGCGAACCCCCGGCCGGGTGCCCCCGAACTTCTGACCGAGGTTTCGCCGCCGAAAAGATCCGACGCCCCCGGCCACGGCCGGTGTGCCCCCTCCGCGCCGCCGCGCACCGCACGCCTGACGCGCCCCCTCCTCGCGCCTGCCGCTCAACCGGTGCAGGTCACCTTCACCGCGGATATCGCATGGTGTTCGTTATTGCTGTCCTGGCCCCGGTCGTGCAGGCGCACGGAGAGCTTCTTGGCGTCGACGGCGAACGTGCCCGGCACGTTGTACCAGGTGCCGCGACGGTCCTGCTGGTTGACGTAGTAGGAGCCGACCAGGTTGTTGGTCCTGGGCAGGAACCGGTCGTAGACGGTGTAGTAGCTCGGGTCGCCACCGACCCGCACGATGTCGGAACTACCGGGCACATGGACGGAGATGCCGCACTTCCTGGCGGCGGCGGGCAGGTCGAACAGCCAGGTCGCCGAACCGCCCGAGTCCTTGGAGGAACTGCCGGACATGGGCATGGAGTGGTATTTCCCCGCGCAGTTGTAGCCGCTGTAGCCGCCGCTGTGGGTGGCCCAGCCCCTGTTGCCGTCGCTGTAGTAGCCCGACTTCTGGAAGCGCTGGGTGGGGCACTCCGGGCCGGCCACGCCGCTGTACACCACGGTCGGCGTCGACTTGGTCTGCGACTTGGGCGCTGTGCCCGTCGAGGGGGCCTTGGCGGGAGTCTCCGAGCCCGTGCCCGCAGGGGCCTTCGCCCCGGAACCGTCCTGGTCCGCCGGGCCGGCCTTGCCCGACGTGCTGCCCTTGGAGTCCTTGCCTCCCCCGGCGTCCTCGGCACCTCCGGCGCCCTTGGTCCCCGCCTTCGACCCGTCCTCGGACTGCGGCCCGTCGCCCGCGTCCGCGCGTACGTGGTTGGCGGGGCCCTTGTCGCCCCGGGCCGCGGGGTCACCCTGCTCGGAGCCACCGGGATGCCGTACGCCCTCGGGGTCGGCGGGGTCGGTGCCGGGGACGTAGCCGCCCTTCTGGCCGTCCTGCTTCCACGCGGCCGCCGCCGCTTCGCCGCGCACGGGCTTGGCGTCGTCCTTCTGGGCGGCCGCCACGACGAACGGAGCCCCGAGGAGCAGCGCACCGGCGAAGGCGGCTGCCACCACCATCGGCCGCGACACCCGGCCGGGCCGCTCCGGAGCGCCGCCCTCCGCCGCCGAGGCGCTGCCGCAGCGAGCGGGCCAGACTGCGGGTGCCGCTGGGTCTCGCCGGTGACGGCACCCCGGTCGAACTGGACATCAAGGAGGCGGCGCAGGGCGGCATGGGCCCGCACGGCGTGCTGATCGGCGCGACGGGCTCCGGCAAGTCCGAGCTGCTGCGGACCCTGGTGCTGGCGCTGGCGCTCACCCACTCCTCGGAGAAGCTGAACTTCGTCCTGGTCGACTTCAAGGGCGGCGCCACCTTCCTCGGCCTGGAGGACCTGCCGCACACCTCGGCCGTGATCACCAACCTCGCCGACGAGTCGGCCCTGGTGGACCGTATGCAGGACGCCCTGCACGGGGAGCTGATGCGCCGTCAGGAGCTGCTGCGCAGCGCCGGGAACTACACGTCGGCGTTCGAGTACGAGACGGCGCGGGCGGCGGGGGCCGCCCTGGAGCCGCTGCCGACGCTCTTCGTGGTGGTCGACGAGTTCAGCGAACTCCTCTCCTCGCACCGCGACTTCATGGATCTGTTCGTGATGGTGGGGCGACTGGGCCGCAGCCTCGGCGTGCATCTGCTGCTCGCCTCGCAGCGGCTGGACGAGGGCCGGATGACCCAGCTGGAGTCGCATCTGTCGTACCGGATCGCCCTGCGTACGTTCTCCTCGATGGAGAGCCGCGGCGTCCTGGGCGTACCGGACGCCTACCAACTGCCCTCCGTGCCCGGCAGCGCCATCCTGAAGAAGGACACCGGGACCCTGGTCCGGTTCAAGGCCGCGTACGTCTCCGGGCCCTACCAGGGCGTCCGCAGGGTCGGCGCGTCGGCCGTCGCCGGGCAGGTCGTCCCCTACCGCACGGAGTGGACCGCGCCCCGGCTCCCCGCGCCGGAGTCGGTGGCGGAGCCGGTGGCGATGGAGGAGGCGAGCGAGGAGACCCTGCTCGCGCTGGCCGTGTCCCGGATGCGCGAGGGCGGCAGGCCCGCCCACCAGGTCTGGCTGCCGCCGCTGGACAGGCCGCTGTCGCTGGACACCCTGCTGATGGGCGTGGCGGCGCACGCCGAGCGGGGTCTCACCACCATCGACCCCGGGCCGCACGGCGAGCTGACCGTGCCGGTGGGCGTCATCGACCGGCCCTTCGACCAGACCCGTGAACCCCTGATCGCCGAGCTGTCCGGCGCGGGCGGGCACGTCGGCATCGCCGGCGGTCCGCAGACCGGCAAGTCCACCCTCGTACGCGACCTGATCATGGCGCTGGCACTCACGCACACCCCGCGCGAAGTCCAGTTCTACTGCCTCGACTTCGGCGGCGGCTCGCTCGGCGCGCTCCGCGACCTGCCGCACGTCGGCGGTGTGACGGGCCGGCTGGACCTGGAGCGGGTGCACCGCACGCTGGCCGAGGTGCACGCGCTGGTGGCCAGGCGCGAGAAGCAGTTCGCCGACGAGGGCATCGACTCCATGGCGACGCTGCGCGCCCGCCGGGCCGCCGGGGAGCTGCCGGACGACCCGTACGGCGACGTGTTCCTCGTCGTCGACGGCTGGGGCACGATCCGTCAGGACTTCATGGAGGTCATGGACACCATCGCGGCGCTGGCGGCCCGGGGCCTCAACTACGGGGTGCACCTCATCGTGGCGGCGAGCCGCTGGTCGGAGATCCCCACCGCGCTGCGGGACCAGCTCGGCACCCGCTTCGAGCTGCGGCTCGGCGACAGCATGGACTCCATGATCAATATGCGGGCCGCCGCGACCATCCCGAAGTCCCCCGGCCGCGGCATGACCGAGACCAAACACCACTTCCTCACCGCCCTGCCCCGGCTGGACGGCGGCGACAGCGCCACGGACCTCGGGGCGGGCGTCGCGGACGCGGTGGCCCGGGTGGCCGAGCACTGGCAGGGCCCGCCCGCGCCCGAGGTACGCACCCTGCCGGCGGTCCTGGAGCCCACCGAGCTGCCCGACGCCGAGGTCGGCGCGGACGGCGATCTGCGCCTGCCGCTGGGCCTGGAGGGCAACCAGCTCGACGTCATGTGGCACGACTTCGCCCAGACCGCGCACCTGGTGGTGGTGGGCGACGCGGAGACCGGCAAGACCAACCTGCTGCGCGCGGTCTGCCGGGCGGTCGCCGACCGCTACACCCCCGACGAGGCGCGGGTGCTGCTGATCGACTACCGGCGCGGTCTGCTGGAGAGCGTCCCGGAGTCGCACCGGCTGGGCTACGCGGTCTCCGTCGACGTCCTCAAGCAGGCGGTGGACGGAGTTGCGCGGGCCATGAAGGAACGCCTGCCCGGCGCGGACATCTCGCCCGCCCGGTTGAAGCGGCGGGACTGGTGGACCGGCCCGCGGGTCTTCATGGTCGTGGACGACTACGACATGGTCTCCAGCGGCAGCATGAGCAACCACTTCGGGCCGCTGCTCGACCACCTCGCCCAGGGCGCGGAACTCGGTCTGCACCTGATCGTGGCCCGCAGCGCCAACGGCGCCGCCAGGGCGATGAACGATCCGCTGCTGCGCCGCCTGATGGAGGTCAACACGCCTGCCGCGCTGCTCTCCTGCCCGCCGTCGGAGGGCTACCTGTTCAACGACACCAAGCCGAAGCAACTGCCGCCGGGGAGGGCCCAGCTGATCACCCGCAGAGGCGTGGTGCAGGTGCAGACCCCGCTGCTGCCGGACCCGGCGGGCGAGGCGTAGGAGCGCCGGGGGCCGGGGCGACGCGGCCGTGGTGCCTGGCCTCTGGCGCACGGGCACTGGCCCAGGACCCCGACGCGCCCCGGGCCGACGCGCCCCTGGCTCCCGGTGGGTGGCGCGCCCCGGCCCGGCGCGCCCGGCTGGACGCGCCCCTGGCCGGCGCGCCCCGGCTGGAAGCCCCCCGGCGGGCCCGTTCCGGCGGCCGTGGCCCGGAGACCCGGGCCCGGTGCTCAGTCCGCCTCCGTGACCGGACCGCCGGTCCGGCCGGCCCGCCAGCCCCGGCGGCGGCCCCGGGGCAGTACGAACGCGAGGAAGGCGACGAGCATCGTGACCCCGGCCGCCCCGCCCGCCACGGCCAGCGCGTGATGGCGTACCGTCGGCGGGTCGAGCGGCGGGACGGCCCTGGCCGAGGCGTTCCGCGGCGCGGACGGAGCCGGGGACTCGGCGTGCTCCTCGGGAAGCACCGCGGACAGGGCCCGCACCGGATCGATGACCCCCGGCCCGACGCCGGTCTCCTGGGTGCCGCCCATGGCCCCGTAGGCGGTGGCCTCCAGGCGGTGCGCGAGCTGCTCGCCGCTCAGCCGGGGGTGGTAGGAGAGGACCAGGGCCGCCGTGCCGGCCACGAAGGCGCCGGCCACCGCGTCGCCGCCGCCGGTGAACTGGCCGCCGCCGCCGGGCCCCGGACCCGTCACCGAGACGCCGGGAGCGCTCAGCCCCGGCCGCGTACGCGCCCCCTTCTCCGTGTCCCGCGCTTCCGGTTCGCCTCCCGGCCCCACCGAGGAGACGGCGAGCACCCCGGGCAGCGCCGCCGGGTAGACGGGGCCGCTCTCCGCCCGCGACGCCCCCGCCCCGCTCTCCCACTCCCGCGCCGAGGCGGGCGCCACCACCAGCGCACCGGCCTTCCGCGCCGCGAGGACGGCCTCCTTCAACTGCCGTGGCGCGGAAGGAACGGCCAGCGCCACGTGGATGATCCGCGCCCCGGAACCGGTGGCCGCCCGGATCCCCTCGGCCAGCGCCTCGGGCGTGGTCACGCCCTCCTCGTCGGTGGCCCGTACCGCGATCACCCGGGCTTCCGGGGCGACCCCGGCCGCTTCGAGCCCCTGCTGCCGCTTGCCCGCGACGAGGCCGGCGAGGAACGTCCCGTAGCCGACGCAGTCGTCCTCCACGGTGCCGCCGGCCACCACGTCCGGGCCCGCGGTCACCCGGCCGGCCAGCGCGGGCACCCGGCGCAGATCCGCTCCGGTGCTGACGACGGCGACCTTCACCCCGGCGCCCCGGCTGAGTTCCCAGGCCCGGTCGATCCCCAGGAAACTCTGCGCCCAGGGGGTCCGCGCCGACCTCTTGGCGGACTTCGCGGTGCACGGGCGGCCGTCGGTGACGGTGGCGCGTATGCCCGGCAGCGAGGGGCTGTCCTCCTCCCCCTCCGCCGCGCCCGCGGGAGCCGCGGCGCCGGGTATCAGGAGCAGGGCCGCCAGAACCGCCGGTCCGAGTGCGCGGGACACCGAGGACCTCGAAGATCGCATGCGCCGATGGTAGCGACGTTCCGGCTGCCGCCGGCACCTCTCTCCGGAGCACCCCGAGCCGGTGCTCCGGGGGCGTTCGTACCCTGCGGGCGATGGCGGTCCACCTGCGCTAACAGGCATGATGGGCACAGCAGTTTCCCTCGCCCTACATGTCGCGCGTCTCCGCCCCGTACCTACGGCGCAGGGGGTCCGGGAGGTCGAACGTGTCACGCCAGATGCTCATCGTCGCCGCCGACGGGACGGGCGACCACCGCACGGTCGGGGAGGCCGTCGCCAGGGCCCGCGCCGGGGCGGTCCTCAGCATCGCGCCGGGACGGTACGAGGAGAGCGTGACGATCACGGCGGCGATCACCCTGATCGCCTCCGAGGGCCCGGGGACAGCGGAGTTGGCGCCCCGGCGCGGCACGGCGCTGACGCTCACCGGCGACGCGGTGATGGTCAGGGACCTCGTGCTGCGCGGGCACGACGACGAACTGCCCGTGGTCGACGCGCCGCGCGGAGAGCTCGCGATGGACCGGTGCGACATCCACGGGTCGGCCTGGTCGGCGCTCTTCGCGCGGGAGAGCGGATCGCTGGCGCTGCGGCAGTGCCGGATCAGCAACCCGGCGGGCGCCGGTGTGGTGTCCACCTCCCCGGCCGAGAGCTTCCTGGAGAAGTGCGTCGTCGAACACCTCGGGACGTCCGCGCTGGTGGCCGGTGAGCGCGGCAGGATCACCGCCCGCTTCAGTGAGCTCAGGGACACCCAGGGCAACGGCGTCCTCACCAACGGGCAGGCCCACGTCCTCCTGGAGGAATGCGCGATAGCGGCGACCGGCAAGCCGGGTGTCGCCGTCGAGGAGGAGAGCTCGGTCCGGATGGTGCGCGGCACCGTCCGCAAGGCCGCCGTCGGCGTGCTCGTGAACACCACGGGACCGGTCGTCCTGGAGGACGTCGCCGTCAGCGACGTCACCGGGCACGGCTTCGCCGTGTGCGGCGGCAGCTCCCCGGCCCTGACCCGGTGCGGCACCGAACGGACCGTCGGGCACGGACTGTTGGTGGCCGAGCGCAGCCGCGGTACGTTCGGCGGCTGTACGTTCGCCACGGCCGGTGAGCCCGCCGTACGGATCACCGGCTTCTCCTCGCCCGTGCTGTCGGACACGGTCGTCCGGGACGCCGAGGGGACCGGCGTACTGCTGGAGGAGGACTCGTCCGCCGAGTTCGACCGCCTTGAGGTGCACGACAGCGGCGGGTCCGCAATCGTGATCCGCAGCGGCGCCAACCCGCTGCTGCGGCGGGCCACGGTCACCGGGGCCGGCGCGCACGGCGTCCAGGTCGTCAAGGACGGCAGGGGGCGGCTGGAGGAGTGCGTCGTCGAGCGGGCGGGCGACTCGGCGGTCCATGTCTCGGGCCACGGCAACGTGTTCGTGGGCAAGAGCCGGCTGCGCTCGTCCGCCGGGGCCGGCGTGCACATCGGAGCGCTCGGCACGCTCACGCTGCGGGACACCGCGGTGGAGGAGTCCGGCGGCGCGGGCGTCCACATCGAGACCGAGGGCGATCTGGCGGCCGTACGCGCCGTGGTGACCGGCGCGGCAGAGTGCGGCGTACGGGTGTCCGCCGGGGCCCGTACCTCCCTCAACGGCTGCGAGGTGACGGGTTCGGGCGCCGACGGCATCCGGGTGGAGGGCGACGACGCCGTGTCGCTGACCGGCTGCACCGTCCGCGCCAACCGGGGCAGCGGTGTGCGCCAGACCGTGCCCGGCGACCGGCTCGCCGTCGAGGGGCTGGTCAGCGCGGAGAACGGCGCCCCGGACGCCTGGGGCACCGCGCGGGACGCGGCGGCTGGGAACGGGCGGCTGCCCGGCGGAGCCGCCCCGGCGGCCGAGCCCCGGCCCGGCACGGGTCCGGTGGCCGAGCTGGAGTCGCTGATCGGCCTCGACGAGGTCAAGCAGCAGGTGCTGACGCTGATCAACCTCAACCGGATGGCGCAGCGCAGGGCCAGCGTCGGGATGCCCGCTCCGCCGATGAGCCGCCACCTGGTCTTCGCGGGCCCGCCCGGCACCGGCAAGACCACCGTCGCCCGGCTGTACGGCTCCATCCTCGCCTCGCTCGGCGTGCTGCGCTCCGGCCACCTGGTGGAGGTGTCGCGTGCGGACCTGGTGGCGCAGATCATCGGCGGGACGGCCATCAAGACCACCGAGACCTTCAACAAGGCCCTGGGCGGGGTGCTGTTCGTCGACGAGGCGTACACCCTGCTCTCCGACGGCGGCGGCAGCGGCGCCGACTTCGGGCGCGAGGCGATCGACACCCTGGTGAAGCTGATGGAGGACCACCGCGACGACGTGGTGGTGGTGGCGGCCGGCTATCCGAAGGAGATGACGGAGTTCCTGGCGTCCAACCCGGGTCTCGCCTCGCGCTTCACCCGCAACGTCGAGTTCAGCGACTACACCTCGCAGGAGCTGGTCACGATCGTGGAGCGGATGTGCACCGGCCACCGCTACGAGCTGGACCCGGCGGCGCGGACCGCGCTGGTCACCCGCTTCGACCGGATTCCCCGCGACGCGGGCTTCGGCAACGGCCGGACCGCCCGCAAGGTCTTCGAGGAGATGGTGGACCGGCAGGCGTCCCGGCTGGCCGGCCTGGCGGAGGCCGACGAGCGGCAGCTGGCCGTGCTGACCGCGGAGGACGTGGGCGTCCCGGCGGGCGGCCCGCCGGAGGACGAGCAGGGGGAGGACCCGCTGCTGCGGCTGGACGCCCTGGTGGGCCTGGCGTCCGTCAAGCGCGAGGTGGGCGACCTGGTCCATCTGCTCGCCGCCGCGAGCCGCCGGAAGGCGGCCGGCCTGCCCGCGCCCCGGGTCGGCAACCATCTGATCTTCGCGGGCCCGCCCGGCACCGGCAAGACGACCGTGGCACGGCTCTACGGCGAGCTGCTGGCCTCCCTGGGCGTGCTGCCGCGCGGCCAGCTCGTCGAGGTCTCCCGCGCGGACCTGGTGGGCCGCTATGTCGGCCATACCGCGCAGCTGACCCGAGAGGCGTTCGAACGGGCACGGGGAGGCGTCCTGTTCATCGACGAGGCCTACACCCTGACGCCTCGCGTGGGCGGCGCTTCCGCGGATTACGGCCAGGAGGCGGTGGAGACGCTGCTGAAGCTGATGGAGGACCACCGCGAGGAGGTGGTGGTGATCGCGGCGGGGTACACCGAGGAGATGAGCCGCTTCCTGAACTCCAACCCGGGCCTCGGCTCCCGCTTCCCGCGCCGGATCGAGTTCCCCGACTACTCCTCGGACGAACTGGTCACGATCGTCTCGATGCACGCGGCCGACAACGGCTACGCGTGCGCACCCGGCACGGCCGACGCGCTGCGGGCCCACTTCGACGCCGTCCCCCGGGGGGCGTCGTTCGGCAACGCCCGGCTGGCCCGGCAGACACTGGAGGAGATGATGACCCATCAGGCGGGCCGGCTGAGCACCGTCGCGGAACCCACCCTGGACGACTTGCGGCTTCTCCACCCCGAGGACCTCTCCCGGCGCTGAGCGGTCCGAGGCCCTTGAGGGGGTCTCCGACGCCGAGGGGCCCTGGTCCGCTCCCCGGCGCCGAGCGGTGCGAGGCTGCTTACGCCGCCATGACACCGCGCCCGCTACCGTTCCCCCGACCGACGAAGAGGCCCTCGGATGCGGAGGGCCTCTCGGCGGTGCGGTCGGTGCGCCCCCGGCAGGACTCGAACCTGCGGCCAAGCGCTTAGAAGGCGCCTGCTCTATCCACTGAGCTACGGGGGCCGGGAGTCCTGATCGGTGGTTCCGTGGCCGTGCCGGGACAAGGATAGGGCTCCGATCCCCTGGACCCGGTTGCTTCACCTGCGTGGCACGATGTGGAGGTTCGGTGAAGCGAACCGATAATCGCAGGTAGGTGCGATTCACGCATCGGTTTTCGCTCCCCGCGCGCCGGGTGTTGTGCACTCGTTATGCCCCCGCCCCACTCGTCCCCTCTGTCCTGACTCTGTCCGGAGGGTGGAACCGCCGCGCAGAGGGGGCTATACGCTTCAAAAAGGCTGCAAAATTGGGCATTCTTCGCATGTGGTGACCATGGACGTACGGCCTCAGCTCATCGACGCACTTTCCGCCCTGCGCGACCGTGTCGCCGCCGTGCGCCTTCCACTGCCCCTGCCGGGGGCCGAACGCGCCCGGCAGACCAGGGTCGAACTCCTCGCCCAGCTCGACGACTACCTCCTGCCACGCCTCAAGGACCCCGAGGCGCCGCTGCTCGCCGTGATCGGCGGATCCACCGGGGCCGGGAAATCCACCCTGGTCAACTCGCTGGTGGGGTGCCGGGTCAGTCAGGCCGGGGTGCTGCGGCCCACCACGCGGACCCCGGTGCTGGTCTGCCACCCGGACGACCACCACTGGTTCGCCGGGGCAAGGGTGCTGCCGCAACTGACCCGGATCTGGCTGCCGCCGGGTCAGGCGCCCGACCCGGACGGGCTGGACGACCTCGCCGCGCGGGGAGAGGACGGGGAGACCGCGCTGCGGGTGGAGACCGCGGTGAGCCTGCCCCGCGGGCTCGCGCTCCTGGACGCCCCCGACATCGACTCGCTCGTCGTCCGTAACCGCGTCCTCGCCGCCGAACTCATCTGCGCCGCCGACATCTGGGTGATGGTCACCACCGCCTCGCGCTACGCCGACGCGGTGCCCTGGCATCTGCTGCGTACCGCGAAGGAGTACGACGCGGCCCTCGTCACCGTCCTCGACCGGGTGCCTCACCAGGTGATCACCGAGGTGTCCCGGCAGTACGCGGCGCTGCTGACCCGGGCCGGGCTCGGGGACGTACCCCGGTTCACCATCCCGGAACTGCCCGAGTCCGCGGGCGGCGGCAGCGGACTGCTCCCCACCACCGCCGTCGCCCCGCTGCGCGCCTGGCTCGCCCACCGGGCCCAGGACCCCGCCGCCCGGCAGCAGGCGGTGGGGCGTACCGCCTCCGGCGTCATCCAGTCGCTCAACGTGCGGATGCCCGGCCTGGCCTCCGCCGTCGCCGCCCAGTACGCGGCCTCCGTACGGCTGACCGCGGTGGTCGAGGACGCGTACGGCAAGGAGGCCGCCCGGATCCGGCGCCGCCTCCGGAGCGGGGCGGTGCTCTCCGGGGACGCGCGGACCCGGTGGCGCGGCTACCCGCTCTACAGCTCGTCCGAGGAACTCCTCGAAGCCCTCGTCGACAGCCTGGTGGCCCTGCTCCAGTGCTCGGTGGCCGCCGCCGACGAACAGATCCGCACCCAGTGGCGCCGCGAGCCCGCCGGGAGCCTGTTCCGGTTCGAGGACGCCGGGCGGGAGGCCGGGGGCTGGGGGCCCGCCGAGGACGTCGAAGGGCGGATCGCCGTCGCCGTACGCCGATGGCGGCGGGTCCTGGAGGAGCTGGCCGAGGAGGAGGTGCGCCAGCTGGAACGCAGCGTGGCGCCCGCCCCCGAGAACGTCGCCGCGCTACTCGCGGCCGCCCTTCTCGGCGGACGGCGGGCCCGCGCGGCGGGGGAGCAGCTCGCCGAACGCATCGGCGCCCAGGGCGCGCTGCGCCTCCGCGACAAGGGCGGTGAGCTGCTGACGACCTACCTCGACCAGGTACTCGGCGGCGAACGCGACCGCCGCCTCGCCCCGCTCGACGCGCTCGACATCGCCCCCGAACCCCAGGCCGAACTGATCGCCGCGCTTTCCGTACTGCAGAAGGAGAGGTGGCAGCGATGACTGCCGTCACGGACGAGGGAAACGGCAAGGGCAAGGGAAACGGCAAGGGCATCGGCAAGCGCATCGCCTTCGGCAACGGCATCGGCATCGGCACAGGGAAATCGGATGGGGGCCCATCGGACAAGGGCCCGTCGGGCGGCGGCAGGAGCGGTGGGCGCAAGGACGGGCGCTGGGACGACGGGCTCATCGCCCGGCGCGCCGCGGCGGCCGACGCCCACGAGGACGGGGAACCCGCGCCCGGTACGCCCGACCAGGACGACCCGCAGCCGCAGGTCGAGGCGTACGTCCCCTCCGGCGGGCCGCTCCCGCCCCGGCTCGACGCCCTGCGCGAACTCGTCGGGCTCTCCCGCGCCCGGCTCGACCGGGACAGCCTCGCCGAGGCGGGACGCGTGCTGGACGAGGCGGCCGCCCGGCAGCGGCTCTCCTCACGGCACACGGTGATCGCCGTCGCGGGAGCCACCGGCAGCGGGAAGTCGACCCTGTTCAACGCGCTCGCCGGGGCCCCGATCTCCGACACCGGGCTGCGCCGGCCCACCACCTCCCAGCCCATCGCGTGCAGCTGGACCGACGGGGCCGCCGGCCTGCTGGACCGGCTCGCCGTCCCCGGCCGGCTGCGGCGCAGGCCCCACCCCGGGCCCGCCGCTTCCGACGAGGCGCTCCAGGGACTCGTCCTGGTCGATCTGCCCGACCACGACTCGGCGGCCACCGAGCACCGCGACCAGGTGGACCGGGTCCTGGCCCTGGTCGACGCGGTGATCTGGGTCGTCGACCCGGAGAAGTACGCCGACGCGGCCCTCCACGAGCGCTATCTGCGCCCGCTCGCCGGACACGCGGAGGTCACCTTCGTCGTCCTCAACCAGACCGACCGGCTGCCCGGCGATGCGGCCGACCTCGTGCTCGACGACCTGCGCCGCCTCCTCGACGAGGACGGCATCGCGCTCGGCGAGCACGGCGAACCCGGCGCCACCGTCATGTCCCTCTCCGCGCTCACCGGCGACGGGGTGCCCGAACTCCGCGAGGTGGTCGGCCGGTTCGTCCAGGACCGTACGGCCGCCACCCGCCGCCTCTGGGCCGACATCGACGCGGCGGCGGCGCGGCTGCGACCGGTGTACGTGGCCGAGGGGCGGCCCGGCCTCGGTGAGCGGGCCCGCGAGGAGTTCACCGACCGGCTGGCCGAGGCCGTCGGCGCGGCGGCCGCCGGGGAGGCCGCCGAGCGGGAGTGGCGCAGGAACGCCGGGCGGGCCTGCGGGACGCCGTGGCTGCGGCTCTGGCGCTGGTACGAGAACCGGGGCCTGCCCGGCAGCCTGGACCGGATGGGCCAGGCGCTCACCCCGCCCGAGGAGGAACTGACGGCCCGGCAGCGGGTCGAGCAGGCGGTACGGATCGTCGCGGACGCCGCCGCCGACGGGCTGCCGGGACCCTGGGCGCAGGCGGTGCGCGAGGCCGCGTTCCACGGGGCGAAGGGGCTGCCCGAGGCGCTGGACGAACTGGCGGTCAAGGCGGGCGCCCCCGGCGTGTCCAGGCGGGGCGGCGGGACGGCGGGCGCGCAGGGCATCAGCGGGACGCCGCTCGGCGGCCGGGCGGCGAAACCGCCCCGGCCGAAGTGGTGGCCGGCCGCGGTGCTCGCCCAGGTGTCGATGACGCTCCTGCAGATCTTCGGCGGCCTGTGGCTGACCGGCCAGATCATCGGTGTCCTGGAGCCGGGGCTCGTCACGCCCGCGCTCGTCATGCTGGCCGGGGTCGTCGGCGGCCCGCTGGTGGAGTGGTCCTGCGCCGCGGCCATCCGGGGCCCGGCCAGGCGGTACGGGCAGGACGCCGAGCGGAGACTGCGCGAGGCGGCGGCCGGGTGCGGCCGGGCCAGGGTCCTGGACCCGGTCGCGGCCGAGCTGGTGCGCTACCGGGAAGTGCGCGAGCGGTACGTGACGGTGACGGAGTTTTCCACAACCGGCCGGTAGTCCACAGGCCCCGACGCGCTTCCCGCCCGGCGGCCACCATGGAGTCCGCACGACACCGCCGTACGGCGAACCCACCGTAAGGCGAACCGTCGTACGGCGAACCACGGCACGACGAGCCGCCGTACGACGAGGTGCGAGTGGATGCGCGGTGCGATGCGGTCGACATGGAAAGCGGGGGCGGGAAATGAACGAGACCTTGGTGACGCTGGTGGGAAACGCCGCCACGGCGGTGGAGTTCCGGGAGACGGCCACCGGCGGAATGGCGCGATTCCGATTCGCCGTCACTCCGCGGCGCTGGGACCGCGAGAAACAGCTCTGGTCGGACGGCCGCACCAGCTTCTACACCATCTGGTCCTGGCGAACGCTCGCCGCGAATCTGGCCGGTTCCGTTTCGGTCGGAGAACCTCTGGTCGTACACGGCCGGTTGAAGGTCCGGGAGGAGGAACAGGACGGTCGGCGCAGGACGTTCGTCGAGGTCGAGGCCATCACCGTCGGCCATGACCTGAGCCGGGGGACGGCCGCCTTCCGCCGGGCGGCCCGAATGGAGCAGGTTCTGACGGAGCGTTCGGAGCGGGTCACGGACGGCGACGCGGAGGAGTCGCCGGAACAGCTCGAACAGGCAGGCGCAATGGCGGCAGTGTCCTGAAAAGGCTGATCGGTGACAAGCGCGGCGGCATCCCGCGATAACGATTCCGATTCGGAATGGTTGTGCGAGGGCGGTACGGGGGATCGCTCTTCGCCGGTTCCTTAGGATTCCCAGTGCTCACGGGTCACTTGAGTCTGCTGGCGAGGCATTCCCCACACGCGCACCATGCGCGAGGGCCTCGCCCGGAGGGGAATTCTGTGCTTTCTGCGTTTTCGGAGTCCGCTGCGTCGTCCGGCACTACGGGGGCGCCCCCGGGGCGCGGGATCCTCCGCCCGGTCGCCGCGCTGCTGCTCTCCGGCCTCGTCGCGGCTGCCGCACTCGTCGGCGCCGGACCGGCGGCGGCCGACGACCCGGGCCGGCACCACGGCGGCGCGGCCGCGGTGCTCGACGGGCTGAAGACCTTCGACAGCGCCGTGCTCCGTGTCGAGGGGAAGGGCGGCGCGCCCGACCGGACCCAGGAGCTGCCCGCCGGACTGTTCGAGATGACCGTGGACGGCGGCGGCAAGCTCAAGACCTACTGCATCGACCTCCACAACCCCACCCAGGACCAGGCGAGGTACCTGGAGACCCCCTGGGCCGAGACCTCGCTGAGCGGCAACCGGAACGCGGGGAAGATCCGCTGGATCCTCCAGCACTCCTACCCCCAGGTCGACGACCTGGCCGCGCTCGCCGCCGCGGCCGGTACCGGCCCGCTGACCGAGCGGACCGCCGCCGCCGGAACCCAGGTCGCCATCTGGCGCTACTCGGACGACGCCGATGTCACCGCATCGGACAAGCAGGCGGAGAAGCTCGCCGACTGGCTGCACCGCAACGCGCGCAACACGAAGGAACCCCGGGCCTCGCTCACCCTGGAACCGGCAGCCGTCGCCGGCCGGGCCGGCGAGCTGCTCGGCCCCGTGACCGTCCGCACCGACGCGGACCAGGTCTCGGTGTCGCCCCCGGTGGACGCGGCGGCCGGCGGCATCGCCGTCACGGACGAGAAGGGCACCCCCGTCACCGCCGCGGCGGACGGGGACCGGCTCTACTTCGCCGTACCGAAGGACACCGCCGACGGCACCGTCTCCCTCGCGGTCCAGGCCACCACCTCCGTGCCGGTCGGCCGGGCCTTCGTCGGGGTCGGGCGCACCCAGACCCAGATCCTGGCCGGCTCCAGCGAGTCCACCGTCTCCGCACGGGCCGCCGCCACCTGGGCCGAGACGGGCGCCGCCCCCGCGCTGACCGCGCGGAAGAACTGCGCCGCGGGCGGTGTGGACGTCACGGCCGCCAACCGGGGCGACGAGCCGTTCACCTTCGAGCTGGCCGGCACCGAGCACACCGTCGCCGCCGGGGCCACCCGCACGGTGACGGTCCCCGTCGCCGAGGACCAGGCGTACGACGTCACCATCACCGGGCCCGCCGGGTTCGCCAGGACCTTCACCGGGATGCTGGACTGCGCCACCAGCGGCAGTGTCCTGGACCGGGAGAGCGAGGGCGTCGACGGCAACGACGTCGGCACGCGGAGCGCCCAGGAGTCCGTCCCGGCCACGACCGGCTCCAGCACGTCGGGACTGGAGGGCGACCTGGCCGCGACGGGCGGTTCCAGCACCACCCCGATGCTCGCCGCGATCGCCATCGGGCTGCTCGTCGTGGGCGGCGGCGCGACCTTCCTCCTCCGCCGGCAGCAGCCGCACAACGACGGTGGGTGAACGTTCGAACGCATGAGGTGACCGGTTTCGGTGCCGGTGGGTGGACGGGTTTCCGTCCGGGGAGGGCCGTCAGGCAAGATGGGATGTATCTGCTCACACCTCTATTGCTGCCGGACGGTTTCTCTTGGCTGAGTTCATCTACACCATGCGCAAGACGCGCAAGGCGCACGGCGACAAGGTGATCCTTGATGACGTCACCTTGAACTTCCTGCCCGGCGCGAAGATCGGTGTCGTGGGGCCCAACGGCGCCGGTAAGTCCACGGTGCTGAAGATCATGGCGGGCCTGGAGCAGCCGTCCAACGGTGACGCCTTCCTGTCGCCCGGGTTCAGCGTCGGCATCCTCATGCAGGAGCCGAAGCTGGACGAGGAGAAGACCGTCCTGGAGAACGTCCAGGACGGCGCTGCCGAGATCATGGGCAAGCTCAAGCGCTTCAACGAGGTCGCCGAGCTCATGGCGACCGACTACTCCGACGCGCTGATGGAGGAGATGGGCAAGCTCCAGGAGGACCTGGACCACGCGAACGCGTGGGACCTGGACGCCCAGCTGGAGCAGGCCATGGACGCCCTGGGCTGCCCGCCCGGCGACTGGCCCGTGACCAACCTCTCCGGTGGCGAGAAGCGCCGCGTGGCGCTCTGCAAGCTCCTCATCGAGGCCCCGGACCTGCTCCTCCTCGACGAGCCCACCAACCACCTCGACGCCGAGTCGGTGAACTGGCTGGAGCAGCACCTCTCGAAGTACGCGGGCTGCGTCATCGCCGTCACCCACGACCGGTACTTCCTGAACAACGTCGCCGAGTGGATCCTGGAGCTCGACCGCGGCCGCGCGATCGCCTACGAGGGCAACTACTCCACGTACCTGGAGAAGAAGCAGACCCGTCTCAAGGTCGAGGGCCGCAAGGACGAGAAGCGCCAGAAGCGGCTCAAGGAAGAGCTGGAGTGGGTGCGGTCGAACGCCAAGGGGCGCCAGACCAAGTCCAAGGCCCGTCTCGCCCGGTACGAGGAGATGGCGGCCGAGGCCGACAAGATGCGGAAGCTGGACTTCGAGGAGATCCAGATTCCGCCGGGCCCGCGGCTCGGTTCCATCGTCGTCGAGGTCGAGAACCTCTCGAAGGCCTTCGGCGACAAGGTCCTCATCGACGACCTGTCGTTCACGCTGCCCCGTAACGGCATCGTCGGCATCATCGGTCCGAACGGCGCGGGCAAGACCACGCTGTTCAAGATGATCCAGGGCCTGGAGACGCCGGACAGCGGCGCCATCAAGGTCGGCGACACGGTCAAGATTTCCTACGTCGACCAGTCCCGCGCCAACATCGACCCGAAGAAGACCCTCTGGGCCGTCGTCTCGGACGAGCTGGACTACATCAATGTCGGCCAGGTCGAGATGCCCTCGCGCGCCTACGTCTCCGCGTTCGGCTTCAAGGGTCCGGACCAGCAGAAGCCGGCCGGCGTCCTGTCCGGCGGTGAGCGCAACCGCCTCAACCTGGCGCTGACGCTCAAGGAGGGCGGCAACCTGCTGCTCCTCGACGAGCCCACCAACGACCTCGACGTCGAGACGCTCTCCTCGCTGGAGAACGCCCTCCTGGAGTTCCCGGGCGCCGCTGTGGTCATCTCCCACGACCGCTGGTTCCTGGACCGCGTCGCCACGCACATCCTCGCCTACGAGGGTGACTCCAAGTGGTACTGGTTCGAGGGCAACTTCGAGTCGTACGAGAAGAACAAGGTCGAGCGTCTCGGTGCGGACGCGGTCCGTCCGCACCGTGCCACGTACAAGAAGCTCACGCGAGGCTGATCGTCTTGGCTCGTCACCTCTACAGCTGCCCCCTGCGCTGGTCGGACATGGATGCCTTCGGCCACGTCAACAACGTGGTCTTCCTCCGCTACCTGGAGGAGGCGCGCATCGACTTCATGTTCCGGCTGGCGCCCGGGGACGGCTCGCCGTCGTTCTCGGGCGGGTCCGTCGTGGCCCGTCACGAGATCGACTACGTACGGCCGCTGGTCCACCGGCACGAGCCGGTGACCGTCGAGTCGTGGGTCACGAAGATCGGCGCCGCGTCCCTGACGATCTCCTACGAGATCAAGGACGCCGAGCAGGTGTACGTACGCGCCTCGACCGTCGTCGTGCCGTACGACCTGGCGGCGGAGCGGCCCCGGCGGATCTCCGCCGAGGAGAAGCTCTTCCTCCAGCAGTACCTGGCAGAGGAGCCCGCCGCGGCATGACCGTGCCCGTGCAGTCGCTGCGGTTCGCCGACGCGAGGGAGGCGGCGGATCTCGCCGCCTTCCTCGGCCGGCTGCTCCACTACGACCGGGCCGCCGCGGTCCGGTTGCAGGCGGGCGGCGGCGACGCACTGGCCGTGTTCGGCCGCCCGCCCTCCTTCGAGGTCCTCGCCATCCGCACCGCCCGGCTGGCCCGCCCCGAGACGCTCGACGTCACGGTGTCGGCCGGGGAGCTGCTGGAATCCCTCGACGTCCGCGATGCGGCCGGCAGCGGTGCGGGCGGTGCGCTGCCCGCTCCCGTCACCGGGCCGCCCTGGACCGGTGTCCTGCCGCCCCGCGGGCCCTGGCGGGAGCAGACCGGTCTGCCCCGGCCGGACGCCCTGCGCGCCGCTCTCGACACGGCCGTCGCCGAATTCCGTACGCGGGACGAGGCGCTGCCCGAAGCACTGCGCACCCGCGCCGAACGCGACCGGATCGGCCGCGAGATCTGGTCCCGGACGGTCGGCGCCACGGACCTGCCCCTGCGCGCCGTGCACGCCGCCCAGTCCCTCGGCTTCCTGCGCCCCGACCCGGACTTCCCCGTCTCGCTGCTCTCCGCGGGCGGCTGGCTGCGGCTGCGGACGCCCTTCGGCTCGATCGCGCTGCGCCGCCACCCGGACGGCGGCCTGGGCGGGCTCGGTCTGTCGGTCGAGCCCGGCTGAGCCGCCGGACCTGGCGAGCCCTCTACATCTCCTTCGGAGCCTTAGGAGCATTCGCGGCTTTGGGGTCGTCCTTCGCAGGCCCGTCCGGCTTCTCCGGGGCCCCGTGCGCGTCCGGCCAGACGCCGATGTGGTCCTGCTCCAGCTCCAGCAGCACCCGGTGTTCCATGCCCAGCGTCCGCGTGTAGTCCGCGGGCAACTGGAGCCGTCCCGCCCGGTCGAGCATCGCGTACTCCCGGGCCACCTGCGACTCCTGGCCCGTCGCCGCGTCCACCTCGGTGCGGCGCAGCACCTCGGAGGACGTACGGCCGTCACGGATGGCGACCGTACGCCGCACCTCGTCCGCGACCGCCTGGTCATGGGTGACGATCACGATCGAGGTGCCCAGTTCCTCGTTGGCGCGCCGGAACGCGGCGAAGACCTGCTCCCCGGTGGCCGAGTCCAGCTCACCGGTCGGCTCGTCCGCGAGCAGCACGGACGGGGAGTTGGCCAGCGCCACCGCGATGGCCACCCGCTGCTGCTGACCGCCGGACAACTGCTGGGGGCGCCGGTCACGGCAGTCCGCGATGTCGAGCATGGCGAGCAACGACTCGGCGCGGGCGGCCCGTTCGCGCTTGCCGCCGCCGCCGCGCAACTGCATGGGCAGGGTGATGTTCTGGATCGCCGTGAGATACGGGAGCAGATTGCGGGCGGTCTGCTGCCAGACGAACCCGACCACGTCCCGGCGGTAGCGCAGCCGTTCCTTCGGGCCCATCGACAGCAGATCGCGGCCCGCGACCTTCGCCGACCCAGCCGTCGGCACGTCCAGGCCCGCCAGGATGTTCATCAGCGTCGACTTGCCGCTGCCCGACGCCCCCACCAGGGCCATCAACTCGCCCTCGGTGACCAGCAGATCGAGGCCCTGGAGGGCCTGCACCTCCACCCCGTCCGTGGTGAAGATCCGCACCACCCGGTCGCAGGCGATCAGTGCGTCGTGGCCGTAGGAGGGGCGGTCCCGGCGGGCCGCCGCGCGCTGCTCCAGCTCGGCCAGCGTCGTCTCGGCCCCACGGGCCGTGGCTGCCGTCCGGGCGGACGTGGTGGACGAGGTCATCGGGAGTCTCCTGCCCTGAGTTCGGTGATCGATCCGCGGCGGCTCGCCCACTACGCCTGGACGCCCGCGACCGCGGCGGCGAGCGCGACCACCCCGGCCGCCGGAAGCCCGAGCGACCACAGGTCGGTGCGCAACGGGACGGGGTCCGGGGCCGATCCGGCGACGCCCGCGAGCGCCAGCGCGACCAGATCGACGCCGGGGGAGAGGAGGACGATGGTCGCCCAGCCGGTGAACAGGCCGCCGACCGCCGCCAGCAGCGCCTGCGGCATCGCCTCGAAGGCCAGCAGCCGCCTGCCCTGTCCGGTGGTCAGCCCCATCGTGCGCAGCCGCGCCAGCAGCGTCCTGCGTTCCGGTGCGGTCTGGAGCAGCGACAGCAGTACGGCCAGCAGCGCGTATCCGGCGCCCGCCACGACGGCCGCGAGGTAGATGCGTTCGGCGCCCGCCTGCATCGGGGCGTTCACATACCGCTCGCGCTCCTCGGAACGCAGCTGTACGACGTACTTCTTGCCGCTCCCGCCGACCGCCGCGTGCAGCTTCCCGGGGTCCGGCGTGCCGTTGAGGAACAGGGTGGTGGGTTCCCCGTGGTCGAGCGAGGCGGAGTTCACGATCAGGAAGTGCGCGGTCGAGACCGCTGCCGCGCGCGAGGCCACCCCCACGATCCGGACCTTGAAGTCGCCGGACAGGGTGTCGACGGCGACCGGCTCCTTGCCCAGGCGGGCCGCCACCGACGGGGACGCGATCGCCGGAAGGACGCGCCCGGGGCCGGGTTCCGCGCCCTTCGGCACCGGCGCCGCCGCGCCGGTGGCCTTCAGCCGGGCGGCGGGGAACTCCGGCAGCCCGGTCGCGTGCGCCAGCCAGGCGTACGTGGTGGGGTCGACGCCCACCAGGGCCGCGCTGTCGGCGCCCGCAGCCCCGGTGCCGCTCGCACCGGCTCCCGCGGCGTCGGTGCGGCCCACGTCCGCCGTCGGCAGGGCCACGCTGTGCTCGACCCGTACCGGAGCGACGTTCTCCACCCCATCGAGGTCCTTCACCGTACGGACCAGGGGGCCGGGCAGCGTCGTCCGCTCGCTCAGTCCGCTGATCCGGGCATCCGCCCCCACGGCCTTCAGCGCCGCGTCGTCCCGGGCGTCCCCGATGCCCGCCACCACCGACCCGCCGAACGCGGCCGTGGCCAGCGCCAGCAGCAGGGCGAGCAACGGCAGTGTCCCGCCGGCCGAGGCCCGCCCGGCGCGGGCGAGCGACAGGAAGCCGATCGCCCCGCGCAGCCGGGCCACGGGGCGCGCGGCGAGGCGCAAGGGCAACGGGTAGAGCCGGACCAGGACGAGAGCCGCGATCAGGGCGACCAGCACCGGTGCCCCGCTGACCAGTAGATCCGTGCCGCCGCCGGTCGACGTACCGCGCCGCAGCAGGGCCGTCACCGCGCCGACCGCCAGCACCAGCAGGGTCAGCTCGGCGACGGTGCGCCGACGGGACGGCCGGGCGCTCACCATGTCCTCGCGCGCCCCGTGCAGCGTCGGCCGGATGTGCTGGAGCGTCGTCCGCAGCGGCAGGGCCAGGCACACCAGCAGACCGGTCCCCGTCGCCGCCAGCGTTCCCGGCCACCACCGGCCCTCGCCCACCACCAGCACCGCGAGCAGCAGTCCGAGCGAGGCGGCGGGCAGCACCGTCACCGCGGTCTCCGCGAGCAGCCGTCCGCCGATGCCGCGCAGGGAGGCGCCGCGCGAGCGCAGCAGGGCCAGTTCGCCGCGGCGGCGCCCGCCGATCAGGGCCCCCGTCATCAGCAGGACGACAGTGGCCACGGAGGCGATGCCCAGGGCGGCGACCGCGATCACCGGACTGATCGCCTCGCGCATCCGGGCGTTCGCCGCCACGATGTGGCCGAGCCCGCTGCGGACCATCGCGGTGTCCCCGGCGATCTCCCGCGTCTTCAGCAGTCCGGGGCCGCTCTCCAGGGAGGCGAGGACGGATGCCAGACGGGGGCCGTCGGGGCCGGTCAGCGCCGCCGGGTCGGGCGGAAGCCGCCAGTACAGGGCGGGCTCGGTGGCCGTGCTCAGCAGGACCGGGGCGGCGTCCTCGGCCAGCAGGACCGTGCCGGCCCAGAAGTAGGTGGGAAAGGGACTCGCGGGGTCCGGGACCAGGGACGGGCTGCGCAGCAGCGGATCGGCGGACCAGTAGCTGCCGTGCGGGTCACGCGGGGCGACGATGCCGGTGATCCGTACGGTGACGGTCTCGCCCGACGCCGCGGGCACCGCGAGGGTCGCGCCGACCTTCACCTTCAGCTCGGCGGCCGTCTCCTCGGTGACCGCGCCCTCCACCGCACGGGAGTCCGAGGTCACCGGGCCCGTCGTCGCGGGCCAGGCCCCCGAGCTGAGCGTGGCGTGCTCCCTCAGGCCCAGCTGCGCCGCATAGGTGAGCCGCGGCGGAGCCGCGTCGGGGCGCGGCAGCCAGGGTTCGGTGGCGACGACCGGCCTCGTGGTGCGCACCCCGTACGCGACGGAGGACGTGTCGGCGCGCAGCGGTGCGGGCAGTGCCTTCAGCAGCTCCCCGCCGACGCGCGTCAGCTGCGGGCCGCGCATCTCGGCCTCCCGTTGCCCCTGCGGGAGTTCGAGGCCGGGCTGCGGACGCGCGACCTCCACGACGCTGCGGTTCGGGTCGGCGGTCAGGATGTCGTGGCGCAGCCCCTTCGTCTCGTACGCGTCCACCGCGCGCGGAAACGCGGCGGCGAGGAACGCGGTCACCAGCACCAGTACCGCGAGGGCCACCGCCGCACCGGGCGCGGTCCGCAGCCGGGTCCGTATCCACGGGGCTTCCGCCGCCCGCCTGTTGTCGTCGCTCATGTCAGTGGTCCCCCTGGTGGCGCAGCGATACCGCCGGGTCCCCGCGGCGGAGTGCCATCGTCGCGACGATCACGAGCGGCAGGGCGGCGACCCCGGCCAGCAGCGCGGCGACCTGCCCTGCGGGCAGCTCGACCAGCACCGGCGGAACGGGCCGGTCCGCCTGCCCGGTCAGCACGATCAGCGGGACGACGGCCCGGGTCAGCACCGTGCCGATGCCCAGCCCGATCAGCAGCGCGAGAGCGATCAGCACGCCCTGTTCGGCGGCGATCATGCGGGCCAGCTGGCGGCGCGGAGCGCCGAGCGCCCGCAACACGCCGAGCTCGGCGAGCCGTTCGCGCCGGGACCCCGAGGCGCTGACCGCGAAGCCGACCGCCGCCAGCGCGGCGGCGACCACCGCGACGGCCGGCAGCGCCGACTGCGGTCCGGCCCCCAGGGGGTCGTCCACCAGCTGCTGGGCGGCCTCCGCGCGGACCAGTACCTGCGCCGGGTCGGTGTCGGGCAGGGCGCGCAGGGCGGCGGCCGCCTTCGCGGCGCCTCCCGGGGCGGTGCTCAGCCACCACTCGCTCGCCTCGATCGTGGCGGTCGGCCGGTGGGCCAGTACCTCGGTGACGGCCTTGAGGTCCAGCAGCAGCGCGCCACCGCTCTCCGCCGGGTCCGCGGCGCCGGACAGCTCGGCGGCCCCGGTGGTCGGCAGCCGGCGCGCCGCCTCCACCAGGGTCACCCGGATGGTGTTCCCGGCCAGGGTGAGGTCGATCTCGTCGCCCAGCTTCGCGTTCGTGCTCTTCAGATAGGCGTCCGTGGCGACCGCCTTGACCGTCGCGGCCCGTGGCCGGGCTGCGGTGATCCGCAGGAGGCCGGTGGCCGGCTCCCAGGTGTCCTCGCTGCCCACACCGGCGTCGTACGTGAAGTCCGGCAGGCCCGACGTCCCGTTGCGGACCGGAGGTTCGCCCGGCCGGTCCTCACCGAACTCGGTGAGCGTCAAGGACGCGTCCCAGCGCACCGGCTCCGACGCCGGCACCGGGCGTTCGGAACCGGAGCCGGTGACCACCCGTACGTCGCTCACCGAGACCCTGCGCTGCTGCGCGTAGTCGTACGGGGATTCGCCGTCCACCTCGATGCCGGTCACGGCCAGACCACCTGCCGCCGACACCGGTACGGACACCGGGACCGGTCGGCCGTCCACGGGCACGGGACCGGCCAGGGCCCGGTAGGGGAGGCCGTAGCGGTCCTCCAGGAGCACGGTGACCACCGGCGGTGCCGGGTCCGGAGGCAGGGCGGTCCCGGAGCGCTTCGGCGACACCGTGGTGATCCGCAGGTCCAGCTTCAGCCGGGTGCTGTCCTTCGGGAGTACGAGTCCGGGGCGCGGGGCCCGCTCCGGGGCTATGGCCTCGAACATCCGGCGCGGGCTGCCGTCGGCGAGGTCGGAGCGCATCAGCATCCGCTCGTCCGCGTGGGCGGTGTCCAGGGCGATGACCTCGGCCATGCGCCCGCCGGAGACCTCCACGTCCGTCCGGAAGGCGGGGGCCGCCTGCCGCACCCCTTCCAGGGCGCTGTAGGCGCCGGCCGTCGCCGCACTGCTGCCGTGCCCGCCCACGTGCCGCACCGAGGCGCCGGAGCCGAAGTCGGCCTGGTCGGACTGCGAGCGGTTCCAGGAGGCGCTCTGCCCGATCGCCAGCATGCCCATCGCGACCGACAGGACCAGCAGCAGCACCGGCCCCGCGCCGCGCAACGGGCGGCGGCTGAACTGCCAGCCCGCCAGGGCAGCCGGCAGCCCCCGGCCCTTGGCCGCACGCCGTTCGGCGAGCCTCGCGGCGGGCGGCAGCAGGCGCAGCGTGAGGACCGTGCCGGCGAGCAGCGCCAGCGCGGGGGCGCTGACCAGCAGGGGGTCGATCCCGAGATCGCCCGCCCGGTCGCCGCTGAGCGCCCCGCCGCCGGACTGCCGGTCCAGCTGCCAGTAGGCGACCGCCGCGATGAGGAGCAGCCCGAGGTCCGCGCCCGCCCGCACCGGGCCGGGCAGCGACGCGGCCCGGGTCCTGCGCCCGCTCGCCCCGGCCGTCAGCGACGGGGCCACCACCGCCAGGGCGCAGGCCAGCGCGACGGCCGCGGAGACCAGCCACACGGTGGAGGTCGAGGCCTCGCCGACCTTCAGCCCGATCCGGGACAGGGCGCTGCGCTCGGCCAGCAGTCCGGTCAGCGGCCCCGCGAGCAGGGGGGCGATTACCGCGGCGGGCACCGCGAGCAACAGCGCCTCGATCGCGGCGAACGAGGTGATCCGGCCCCGGGAACCGCCCCGGGCCCGCAGCAGTTCGCGCTCCCCGTCGCGCTCGCTGTTCAGCAGCCGGGCCACGAGCAGCAGGGCGTACGCGGCGAGCAGCACCAGCTGCACCGCGACGATCATCAGCGTCGAGCGGGAGACCAGCAGCGCCCGGTCGAGCTGGTCGAGCACGGTGGGCAGCGACGTCCGCGCGGTGACGCCGGACGCGAACACCGGTGCGGCCTCCAGCGCCTTCGGGGCGTTCGCCGACGCGCGGCGCAGCCCCTCCATGGAACCGGTGGTCAGCGTGGCGAAGTCGGCTGCCGCCAGCCAGGACGTCTGCCCGTCGCCGAGCGTCCCGGAGGCGAGGACCGAGGGGTCGGTGAGCAGCGGGCCGTACGTCGTGAAGGCGAGCTTGCGCACCCCGCGCCCGCCCAGCGGGTCCAGCTGCCAGTACGGGTCCGACTGGTCACCGGGCTCGAAGACGCCGGTGACCAGGACCTGCTGCTTCCTGTCGCGCAGCCGGTCGGTGACGGTGAACCGCGCGCCCGGCTTCAGCTTCAGCGCCTCGGCGGCGACGACGGGCAGCGCGACCTGGACGGGTCCGGCGCCGTCGGGGGCCGTGGGCGCCCTGCCCTCGGTGATCCGCACCCGGCCCCGGTCGAGGGCGGCGAAGTGGGTGAGGTCCGGCTCGCCGCGCCGGGCGGCCGGGGCCTGGAGACTCCGCGGCAGCGCGTACGCCCCCGAGCTCTCCAGCTTCCCCACCGTCACGGGCAGTCCGTCGAAGGCGTCGCGGGAGGCCTCGCGGACGGTGTCGTCGGCCTCCGCGCGCTGTTCGTGGTCCACCGAGGAGGAGACGACGAGGGCGGCGGAGGCGGCCGACCCGTGGGTGAGCGTGTGGCGCAGCGCCGCGTCCCCCACGGAACCGGCGAACGCGGTGAGCGCGGCCAGGACGGATGTGGTCAGCAGGACGGCGAGGACGGCCGCGGAGAGCAGGAGGCGATGAGCCCGCACCCGTAGAAGGACGAAACCCGTCACCTGATCCCCCAGCCCCGGAAACACCGCATGCGCACGCCCCCCGACGTACCGGTGATGCTTTCAGAGGCAACAGGGTTCTGGTAACCGCTTACAGGTACACCTTGATCCGATCGTGATCGTTATCCGGGCATGGAACGCCGAATTCCGGAGTCACCCGGTCACAGATCGTCGCGCGGTGGTCCGGAAGTGATCAGTCCGCGGTGTTGACCATCGAGGCGGCGGCGTACGTCAGGTAGTCCCACAACTGCCGCTCGTGCTCGGGCGCGAGCCCCAGCTCGTCCAGCGCGACCCGCATATGGGACAGCCAGGCGTCATGGGCCGCCCGGTCCACCCGGAACGGCGCGTGCCGCATCCGCAGCCGCGGATGGCCCCGGTGGTCGCTGTAGGTGCGCGGACCGCCCCAGTACTGCATCAGGAACAGCGCGAACCGCTCCTCGGCCGGGCCCAGATCCTCCTCCGGATACATCGGCCGCAGCAGCTCGTCGCCCGCCACGCCCTCGTAGAAGCGGTGGACCAGGCGCCGGAAGGTCGCCTCGCCGCCGACCTGCTCGTAGAAGGTCTGCTCCTGAAGCGTGTCGCGCGGAATCTCAGTCACCCGTCCATGGTCGCAGACGCACCGGCCGAGGACGGCGGTCCTAGGACCAAGGGCGGGGCCACGGGCCGCGTACCGCCGGCCCGCCGCTCGCCCGCGCGGCCCCGGCGCAGGACAGTGGAGACATGGGTGCACACCGGCAAGGCCCCTCCCCGCCCGTCCCCGACGCCGAGGCCGACGCGGCGCGGGAGGCCCTCGTGCGGGAGATCGCCGCACGGGGCGGGCTGACCGACCCCGCCTGGCGCACGGCCTTCGCCGAAGTGCCCCGCCATCTGTTCGTGCCGTTCTACTACGTGCACGGAATCCGGGGCTACGAACGCCTCTGGGGCGAGGACCCCGACCCCGGCCGGCGCTCCCGCTGGCTGCGCGGCGTGTACGAGGACGGACCGCTGGCCACCCGGCTCAAGGACGGCGAACTCGTCTCGTCCTCCAGCCAGCCGTCCCTGATGGCCCTGATGCTCGAAGCCCTCGACGTACGGGCCGGAAACACCGTCCTGGAGATCGGCACCGGCCCCGGCTACAACGCGGCACTGCTCGCCCACCGGCTCGGCGACGCGGCCGTGACCAGCGTCGATCTGGACCCGGAGATCACGGAATCGGCCCGCTCGCATCTCGCCGCCGCCGGGTACCGGCCGACGGTGATCACCGGCGACGGGGCCCGGGGCTGCCCGCAGCGCGCCCCGTACGACCGGATCATCGCGACCTGCACCCTGCCGTCCGTGCCGGAGACCTGGCCGGAACAGTGCCGTCCGGGGGCGCGGATCCTCGCCCCGCTCGCCACCGGCCTGGTCTCGCTCCAGGTCCGTGCGACGGCGCACGGACCGCGCGCCGAGGGGCACTTCCTGCACACCCCGGCGTACTTCGTGCCCCTGCGCGGGGCGCTCCCGGGGCCCGGCGGGCTTCCGCACCTCGGCGGACTGCCGCGCCGGGTGGCCGGGGACGACCTCTTCCGGTTTCTGCTGACCCTGACCGCGGGTGCCCTCGATCCGCACGAGGCCCTCTCCCTCTGGGAGCGCGAGGAGCGCCCGCAGCGGGAGAGGTACGGCATCACGGTCGGCCAGGGCCGGCAGTGGGCCTGGCTCGACGACCCGCAGGGCCCGTACACCTGGCCGCTCGCCGCCGGATGAGGCGGCGGGTGCGGCGGCACATGCGGCGGCGGGTGCTCAGTCCCGGCGGACCGTGATCGTCGTCCACGCTCCGACGTGCACCTGGTCGCCGTCCTGGAGCGGTACGGGGACATAGGGCTGGATCGGGTCCTCGGCGCCGTTCAGCGTGGTGCCGTTGGTGGAGTTCTGGTCGACGACCGCCCAGCCGCCGTCGGGCTGCTGCACCAGCACCGCGTGCTGGTGCGAGACGCCCGGGTCCTCCGGGGGCACCGACAGATCGACGTCGGGGGACTCGCCGGTGCTGTGCCGACGGCGCCCGATGGTGATCTGGCTGCCGGTGAGCGCGAGCCGCTGCTCCGGGGAGTACGCGGGCAGGTTCAGCCCGCTCGCCTCGGGGCCGCTGCGCTGCATCATCGCGAGGAAGTACGCACGGTCCGGGGCGATCACGGCGGTCCAGGAGGCGGACTGCTGGGGCCGGCCCTGGCCGGGAGCCCCGTCGTGCTGCTGACCCTGGTCGTACCGCTGGTCCTGGTCGTACCCCTGGTCCTGTCCCTGGTTCTGCGCCGGTCCCTGGGCCTGTCCCTGGTGGGGGCCCGGCTGCTGGAACTGCTGGGGCGGCTGAGGCGGCTGGGCCTGGGAGGGCGGCGGCAGCATCCAGTCGTCCCCGCCGCCGGTGTGCCCCGACGGCTGCGGCGGCGCGGGCGGCGCGGACTGCTGTTGCTGCGGAGGTGCGAAGGGCGAGGCCTGCTGGGGTTCGAACGGCGAACGCGACGGGGCCGGTGCCTGCTGGGGTTCGAACGGCGAACGCGCCGAGGGGGCTGCCTGCTGCTGCGGCTGGTGCCCCTGCTGCTGGAACGAGGGCGCCGGCGGGGGACCCTGCTGGAACGACTGCGGCGGAGGCCCGCCCTGACCGCCGTTCCCGCCCTGACCGCCGTTTCCGTGCGGACCGTTCTGCTCGGGAGCGAGTGGCTCGGCGGGGCGGTTCATCTGCGAGGGACGCGAGCCCTGGTAGTCGAACGGGTCGCGCGACTGGGGCGCACCGGGACTACCTTGCATACCGGGACCGCCCTGTCCGCCGGGGCCAGGCTGCCCGCCGGGGCCGCCCTGCCCGCCCTGTCCGCCGGGGCCCTGCGCCTGGAATCCGGGCGGCAGATTGAGGCCGGGCGGAGGTCCGCTGGGCGTGCCGTGCTGCGGGGCCAGCGGGGTGTAGGAGGTCGCCGTGTTGGTGAGGAAGTTCCAGCGGCACTCCTCGCAGTACGGCGACATCGCCTCACGCGGCGTGCGGCACTGCGGGCAGAGCTCCGCCTGCAGGGTGGGCCCGCCGTCGCCGGAACCCTGCTGCGGGTAGCCGTAACCGGGCGCGGGCGGCGGCGGAGGAGGCGGGGGCACGGCGCCCGCGGGCGCACCGCCGGTGGCCATGCGGTGTCCGCAGACCTCGCACCAGTCCTCGGAACCCGACTGGTGTCCGTTCGGGCAGGTCGGCATGTCGGCGCTTCCCCCTCTCCTCTTCCGGCCGCGGAGGCCGTCATGCTGTCGATCGCGGCGTCGTTGCTCAGCGAATACGTGTGGCTGCTCTGTGCTCACGGCCGGTGGTCATCCGATGACCGGGCCGTGCTGCTTCTTGGTTACTTCTTGACGCGAACAGTCTTGGTTGAGCGCGTTTCGAGGGTCATCTCGTCCGCTTCCGCGACCTTCGCCTTCAGTCGCACAGTACCCGTCGCGGCATCGACGACGTCGACCACCTTCGAAAGCAGTTTCGCAGTGTCCTGGTTCCCGGACGCCGACGCCAGCTGCACCGCACGGCCCAGTTTCGCCGTCGCGCCGTCGAAGTCGCCCGACTTGCGCGCGTCCAGGCCCTGCTGGATGACTTGTGCCAGTTCCGCCTGACCCGTGTAGTGCGCGACCTGCGGATTGATCGAGGTCGACGCCACCATGTCGTCCGTCCACACGGCCCGGACGAGCCCCTGCGACAGGGTCTGCGGGGCGTCCGTGCCCGAGGGGTCGGGCAGGATCAGCGAGACCCGGGCGGCCAGCATCTCCTGGCCGAGCCCGGCCTCCGGCACCAGGACGCACACGTGGTAGTCGCGGGACTCGTCGCCCCAGGAACCGGTCGGGTAGTCCCCGGCCCGGGGGCCCGCTCCGGTGCGCCGCCCGGTCAGATCCGTGACGGTGGGCGCGACCTGCTTCACGAACCGGATCTCCACCCCCACCGGCGTCCAGAGCCGCAGCGCCACGTCCGCGACCTCCTTGCCCATGGCGTTCTCCATCATCCGCGTGAAGTCCGCGGCCAGGCCCGCGGGGTCGGCGACGATGTCGGCCGTGCCGAGGAGGGCGGCGGCGATGCCGGTGACCTCCTTCACCTCCCAGTCGGTGCCCACTCCGCGGGCGTCGCAGGTGAACCGCCCCGCGCAGGAGTCCAGAGCCGCCCGCAGATCCTCGGGCTCCTCGTGCTCGTTGCGGCCGTCGGTCAGCAGGATGCCGTGCCGGATGCCCACGTCGGCCGCGCCCAGCAGCCGGTCGGCCAGCCGCAGCCAGGTGCCGATCGCGGTGCCCCCGCCCGCGCTCAGCTTCCGCAGGGCGTCCTTGGCCTGGGCCTTCGTCTGCGCGTCGGCGACCGCGAGCCGCCCGTTGCCCGGATAGACGTCCCTGGCCACATGCGTCCCGGCGACCACCGCGAACCAGGTGCCCTCGCGCAGGGCGCCGATGGCCGCGGCCGTCGCGTCGCGCGCGTTGCGCATCTTCGTCGGCGGGTAGTCCATCGAGCCGGAGCAGTCGACCATCAGCACCACGGCCGCGTCGGGGACCCGTCCCGGCCCGTACGCGGGCGAGGGCGCCGAACCCGCCAGCGGCATCCCGCCGGTGGTGCCGCCGCCGGTCGAGGTGACGGTGACGATCGCGTTGACCTCACGGCCGCCCTCGGGCAGGAACTCGTTCTGGTACACCTCGACGGAGAACTGCGGCACGTTCGACTTGGAGAAGTTGGCCATCTGGTCGGCTCCTTGAGGCTCCACAGGGGATCAGGTGAAGAGGGGACGCGGGTCGGCAGGGGGCAGGAGGCAGGGGGCGGGGGACACGGGGTGAGGGACGCGGGGCAGGAGTTGGTGCGGAAACGGTTCAGACGGCTTCGCAGGCCGATCCTGCCCCTCGGGGCCGTACGGCGAACGGCACGAGCGCCACTGTTACGTTGTCGTGGCCCCCGCCGTCGAGCGCGTGTCCCACCAGCACCTGGGCGCCGTGCAGCGGACGCTCCTGGGCATCGGCCGGAACGGCGGCCGCCATCTCCTCGGCGGATTCCGCGTAGTTCCACAGGCCGTCCGTGCACACGACCACCAGGCCCGGCCGGTCCGGCTTGAACGCGGCGGTGTGCGGCTCCAGTTCGTACGCGTCGGCGCCGAGCCAGCCGGTGATGGCGTGGGCGCGCTCGTCCGCGTACGCCTCCGCCTCGTTCATCAGGCCGGCCGCCACCATCTGCGCGGCCCAGGAGTCGTCCTCGGTGAGCCGGGCGGTCGGCTGGGTCCGGTCCTCGGGCACCCAGTAGACCCGGCTGTCGCCGACCCAGCCGACGACCAGCAGGCCGCCCGCCATGATCGCGCCGACCAGGGTGCAGGCCGGGGCGTTCTGGTGGCGGCGCGCGTCGTGCTCCATCGCCCCGGCCGGTTCCTGCGCCAGGGCGTTGACCGCCTCGGACGCGGCGACGATCGCCTCGTGCATCGCCGCTTGCGGATGCGTACCGCGCGGCAGGGACTCCAGCAGTGCCTCGTTGGCGGCGCTCGCGGCGGCCGCCGACGCCTCGTCGGGCCGGCTCGCCGAGGAGACGCCGTCGCAGACGATCGCGACGACGGCGGGCGAGCCGTCCGGCAGCGCGGTCGAGGACACCGCGAAGGAGTCCTCGTTACGGTGGTGGCGCAGGCCCCGGTCGCTGACGGCGGCCACCGAGTCGAGCTCCTGCTCCATATGGTCGCGCTCACGGGGCTGGGCGTGCCCGCAGTTCTCGCAGTAGCCGTCGGGATCCACCCGGCCGGAGCGGCAGGCCACACAGACCTTCGCCCCGGGGGCGGACGCGGCGGCGTGCTCCGCCGTACGGGGATCGGGCGCGGTCGGCGCGAAGTCACCGGAGTCCGCCGCGCCGCCCGAGGCCGCCAGGTCGCCCCGGCGCACCGGCACGGCCACGGACTCCGGCCCGCCCACCGGCCCCGGCTCGGCCCGGGACGCCACACCATGCTCCGACTCCGCGCCCTGCCCGGCCGCCACGCCCTGCTCCGACGTGGCGCCCTGCACGGAGCCCGCGTCCGGCTTCGGCAACGGCTTCTGACCGTGTACCGGCTCCGACAGCGGTCTGCCGCCCGAGTCCGTCCCCGGCAGGTCCGCCGGATGGTGCACGGGCACGTCGGCGCTGTCGCTCTCCGCGGCGGCGGGCCACCGCACGGCACCGGCGGCCGGGGCGGCCGGGGGCACGGTGACGGCCATCGTGGGCCGGTCTTCGGGGCGCGCCGGAACGGCCGCGAGGTCGTAGCCGCACGCCCCGCAGAACAGGTCGCCCGCAGCCGGCGGCTCCTCGCAGCCGGGGCACCTCGACAGGGCGGGCTGCTGGTGGCTCTGTGACATCTTCACACCCACGTCCGGGGGCGGAAACGGTTGGCCCGCTCCACCAGTTCGATCCTCTGCTCGCCCCGCTGCGCGAGCCGGGCGAGCATCCGGTACGAGCGTTCCAGCCCGAACCGCAGTCCCCGCTCGTTCAGTTCGGCGCCGAGCAGCTTCCGTGCATCCGGCGAACCGGTGGCCGGTCTGACCAGCCCCGGGACACCGGGACTACCGGAGAGTACCCAGTCCAGCGCCTTGCCCAGTACCTCGGTCGACAACTGCTCGTGACGCACCGGGTCCAGGCCGAGGGCGGCCAGCGCCGCCACCTGGATCCCGGCTGCCGTCAGATCGACCAGCAGCGGCTCCCGGTGCGAGCGCTCGCGCAGCCGCGCCCGGACGGCGGCGACCCGCGCCGCCGTGTAGTGGATCGAGGCCTCCGGCACCGACTCCAGGGTGCTCACCGCCCCGGCCCGCTCACCGGCGGCGATCTGCACCCGGGCCAGGCCGAACGCGGCGCTGACGAAACCCGGATCGGTCGCCCACACCAGGCGGTAGTACTCGGCCGCGTTGTCCAGCTGGCCCAGCACCTCCGCGCAGATCCCGAGCGCCAGCTTGGGCGCCATCTCCCCGGGGAACGCGTCGTAGACCGCGTCGAAGGAGAGCGCCG
The DNA here is from genome assembly GCF_043202835.1 of Streptomyces sp. NPDC048142. Lineage (NCBI taxonomy): Bacteria > Bacillati > Actinomycetota > Actinomycetes > Kitasatosporales > Streptomycetaceae > Streptomyces > Streptomyces sp. NPDC048142. The sequence continues at coordinate 100,316 of NZ_JBIDBC010000014.1, read as the reverse complement.
CCGTCTCGTGGTCGCCGGTCACCAGCGAGGTGACGCCCCGGTACCAGACGACCCGCCAGTCGTCGGGGTGTTCACCCTCCAGGGTGGTCAGCGCACGGTCGGCCGAGTCCAGCTCCCGCATCTCCAGCCGGGCCCGCAGCTCCCGCAGCCGGGTCTCCGGCGAGGGGACCGGCACCGCGTGCAGGGCGGTGATCAGCTCGGCCGGGGCGGAGGCGACGAGACCGGCGAGGAAACCGGCGTTCGGGTCCATCGCGTCGACCCGGGGGACCGGCAGCGCCAGCGAGGTGGCCCGGGTGTCGAACAGGGCGAGCCGGACACCCCCGGCGGTCGCCCCGAAGGGGCCGTACGGGCCGGTCGGGCCGTACGGCCCGACCGAGGCTCCCGGGGTCTGCTCCGCCGCCCGGGGCGCCGGAACCGGAACGTGCGCCGGGGGAGCGTACGCGAGCGGGGTGCCGCCCTGCGCGGAACCCCGGACATGGGTCGGCGGCGTCGCCAGCGGAGCGGCTCCCCCGGGGCCCGACGGGTGAGCACCCGCAGGACCCACCGGACGGCCTTCCGCCGGACCGGGTGTCCGGGTGCCCACCGGCAGCGCCCCGGCCCCCGCGGACGCCCCGGCCCCCGCGGACGCCCCGGCCCCCGCAGACGTCATGGCCCCCGGCGGGGCCGGCGCCGTGCCGCCGTGGGCCTCCCAGGTGCCGCCCTGGGCCGGAACACCGGACGGCGGACGTCCGGCTCCCTTGCGGCGGCCCAGCAGCCCGCCGCCCCGCGCGGAGTCGGTGTCCCGGCCGCCGAGCCGCGAGACGTCGTCCGTCTGCCGGGCGAACAACTCCGTGTCGATCACGCGCAGTTCCGCGCCGAACAGTGTCGACAGGGCAGGCCGCGGCCGTCCCGTCTGGAGCGCCACGACCTCCCGCAGCACCCCCGTCAGCTGCTCGGCCATCTCCGCGGCGGAGGCGAACCGCCGGGCCGGGTCCGGGTCGGTGGCCCGTACCAGCAGCCGGTAGAACGACTCGTAGGCGCGGAACACCTCGATGGTGTCCGGATCCGGCAGCGAGTCCACGAAGACGTTCGTGTACCCCTGGAAGTCGAAGGTGAGGACCGCCAGCGTCCGGGCCACCGTGTACAGATCGGAGGCGACGGACGGACCCAGCTCCGCGACCTCGGGGGCCTGGTAGCCGACCGTGCCGTAGATCGCCGACTCGTCGTCGTCCATCCGGCGCACCGCGCCCATGTCGATCAGCTTGAGCTGGTCCTCGGTCTGGATCGCGTTGTCGACCTTGAAGTCGCAGTAGAGGAGGTTGCGGCTGTGCAGATGGCCGAGCGCCTCCAGTGCCTCGATCCCGTACGCGCAGGCCTGCTCGACGGGCAGCGGGTCACGCTTCCCGGCCGGGGTGCGGCGCTCGTTGGCGATTTCCTTGAGCGCCTTGCCGCCGACGTACTCCATCACGATGTAGCCGTCGAGCGAACCGGTCCGCTGGTCCAGGTGCTCGACGAAGTTGTAGATCCGCACGATGTTGGAGTGCTCGATCTCGGCGAGGAAGCGGCGCTCGGAGATCGCGGCGGCCATCGCGTCCTGGTCGCCGGTGTCCAGCAGGCCCTTGAGAACCACCCAGCGGTCCGACACGGCCCGGTCCACCGCGAGATACACCCAGCCGAGCCCGCCGTGCGCCAGACAGCCCACCACCTCGTACTGGCCGTGCACGATGTCGCCGCCGCCCAGCTTCGGCACGAAGGAGTACGGGTGCCCGCACCTGGTGCAGAACCCCTCGGTGCGGCCCTCCCGCTCACCGCGCGAACGGCCCACCGGCGCCCCGCAGTCCGAACGGGAGCAGAACCGCTTGCGCTCGGGCACCTGCGGGTTCGCCATCACCGCCGTGCGCGGGTCGGGCCGCGGCACGTCCGGGACCTCCACCAGGCCGACGCCGAGCCGGCCCCGGGCCGAGGCCGCCGACGTCGAGCCCGAGGAACGCACCGAGACCGAACGGGAGGTGGCCGCCCCGGACAGCGAGCGCGACAGCCGGCCGGAGACCGAACGGCGCGAGGTCGAGGACCGGGACGAGGAGCGCCCGGAGGCACGGGAGCCCGAGCGCTGCGAGGAGCTGTCCTGGCCGCTCGCCCGGCCGCCCCCGGCGATCCCGGTGGGCGGCGAGGAGACCATGCCCGTCGGCGAGACGACCGGCGCCAGACCGCAGGTGTCGCAGTACAGCTCACCGTCGCCCATGTCCTCGTAGTTCCCCTCGCACGCGGGGCGCTGGCACTGCGTACTCATCGTGTCTCCCCCTGTTCGCCGGCTCCGGCGTCCGCGTCCCGCCGGTCCTGCGGTCCGTCGGGGCGGCGCGGCGTCAGCGTGTCCGCGACCGCGTGCTGGTAGCGCAGGACGGCCTGCTCGGCGACCCGCAGATCGCACGGCGCGCTCCACAGCATCCGCCGCGCCGCGTCGTACCGCTCGGCCAGCACCGGATCCTCCGCCAGACCGTGCCGGGCCACCTTCGCCCGGTACGCGTCGAGCCGGCCGCGCAGCTCCGCGCGGACCGCCAGCGGGGCCGTCACCGAGGTCAGCGACTCACGGGCGCGCAGCAGTTCGTCCTCGGCCTCCTGCTCCAGCGACTCCAGGAGCGGTGAGAGCCGGTGCCACTGGGCGTGCCTGCGGTGGTCCGAAGCGGCCGCCAGCCGTTCCTGGAGGGCGGTCGGCGGCCCGCTGACCGCGGGCACCTCGGAGGCGGCGATCTTCGCCAGCACCTCGCCGCGCGCCGCCCGTGCCTCCGTCAGGGTGCGGTCCGCCCGCGAGAGCACGTCCCGCAGCCGCACCAGGCGCGCCTCGGCGTCCTGCCGGACCGCCAGCACCGCCTCGATCTCCCGCCGTACGTCCTCCAGGGCGCGGGCGGCCCGGTCGTAGCGCGAGGTGTCGGGGCGGCCGCCGCCGGGCGCCGCACTGCCGGGCCCCGGCAGCCAGAACGCCAGCGGGTCGGAGATCACCTGCACCCGCAGGGTGGTCAGCTCCTCGGTGATCTCCGCCAGGTCGTCCCCGGCCGGATGCTCACCGGGCCGCACCCCCACGGAGTGCGCCAGCGAACGCGTCCGGTGCAGCTCGGCCCCGAGCAGGTCGATCCGGGCGGGCAGCGCCGACCAGACGGAGTCGGAGGCGACGACCATGTCCAGGGACCTGGCGTACAGCTCGTTCATCCGGGCGACCAGCTCCTGGAGCGAGAACTGCTCGGAGAGCCTGGCCGGACCCGCGAGGGAAGGCGGCGGCACGGCCTCCGGGTTGGCGACGGTGACCGACTCGCCGCGCAGCAGGCCGGTCAGCGCGGTGAGGTCCTCCCGGTTGGGGTGGCGCCGCCGCGCCCGGATCTCCCGGGCCTCGGACAGGGCCCCCGCGTACGCGTCGAAATACCCCCACAGCAGGGTGATCGACTGCTCGGTCGTGGCCCAGCGCTCCCGGGTGACGCCGGTCAGCTCGGCGCCCTCCAGGAGCCGGCGGCCGGCATGGTCCTGGAGCGCGAGGAGCGAGGTCTCGATGGCCTCGTGCTCCGCACCGAGCCGGGCCAGTGCGCGGTCCGCCTCCTCCCGGTCCATGACCGGGCCGGGGGGCCTCCCCGCGAAGCCGGGGAAGGATCCCGCGACGCCCATCGATCACCTCTCCGCTCTCCCCGCCGGGCCGATGGGCCCGGCGGGATCGTTCTGCTTCGGTCTGCTGCGAGTCTGCTCCGGTCCGCTCGCTCCGCTCGTTCCGGTCCGCTCGTTCCGCTCGTTCCGCTCGTTCCGCTCCGTACGCGCAGGAGCGCTACGGGGTCAGTCGCCCCGGTACTTGGGCGCGGGCGGTGCGGTGATGCCGGGAAGCCCGGTCGCCAGCCACTCGCGGTACGACTCCATCCAGGCGCTGTTCGTACCGCCCGCCCGGTAGTCGACGAGGACCTTGTTCACCCGGGCCACCAGGTCGTTCGCGTCCTTCTTCGTCGCGACGCCGTAGTACTCGGTGGTGAACGGGGCCTTCCCCTTGAGCTCCACCGCCGGGTCCTGCGCCGCCTGACCGGCCGCCAGGGCGTTGTCCGTGACGATCGCGTCGACCTCGCCGAGCTGGAGCCGCACCAGGCAGTCCAGCTGGCTGGGCACGGTCAGCAGGTCCGGATCGCGCTCGGTGCCGTCGAAGGCGTCCTTGTAGAGCGCCCCGAAGGACTCCTTCTCCAGCGCCTCGTACGCGGTGGAGCCCTCGGCCGAGCAGACCCGCTTGCCCTTCAGTGAGGAGTCGTATCCGGTGATCGTCGACTCCTTCGGGGCGAGCACCTGCTGTCCGGCCCGGAAGTAGGCCGTGGAGAAGGAGACCTGCTCCAGCCGCTCGCAGTTGATCGTCATCGTCCGTACGACGACGTCGACCCGGTCGTTCTCCAGGGCGGCGATGCGCTGGTTGGTGGGGATCGCACGGAAGATCACCGCGTTCGGGTCGCCCAGGATGTCCTCGGCGATGGCCCGCACCAGGTCGATGTCGAACCCTTCGAGCTCACGGCTCTCCGGATTGCGGTAGCCCCAGCGGAAGCTGTTCTGGTCGACGCCCGCGATCAGCTTGCCCCGCTGCCTGATCGTGTCGATGGCCGGACCGCCGTCTCCCGAAGCGGGCAGGCTCGCCTCCGGCTCGGTGCACTCCTCGGCCCGCGTCTGGACAGCCGTCACCGGCCCGCCGCCCGAGGTGTCCTCTCCGGCCGCCCTGCCGCTGTGGTGGGCCAGCGGCAGCAGCGTGAGCGCGGCGGTGACCGCACAGGCCGCAGCCATCCCCGTCACGCCGCCCCAGCCGCGCAGGCCGCCGCTCCCGGGCCGGTCCTTCGGCCTGCTCATCGCTGCCCCTCTCACCGGTACTCCGAGAGCCTGCGGTTGACCCCGACGATCACGGCGGCGGCCCCCAGGACCGCCAGGGCCGCGGCTCCTGTCGGCAGGCCCCGCAGGGCCCCGCGCCCGTCCTCTGCCGCCGCGGTGAACTCGCCCTGTTCATGGGCGAGTGCCTTCTCCAGCGCCGTGTCCACCTGCTGGAAGGACTGCCCGGTGGACTCGTCGGTCCCGATGATCTGCTTCAGGGCGCCTTCGTAGTCGCCGCGGTCGTCCGTGGCACGGGCCTCGCGGTGGCGGGCCCGCCACTGGGCCACGCCCTCCGCCGCCCTGGCCACCGGAGCGCTCCCGCTCTCGTCGTCCGCGAGCCGCTCGGCCTTCTCCAACTGGGCTCTCAACGCCTTCATTCCCGTGGTGTAGTCCGCCTCGTACTGGTCGGCGGAGCCGTCGGGGGTCAGCACCGCGCCGCGCGCCACCAGCGTGAGGTTCTCGTTGGCCCGCGCCTTCAGGGAGCTGATCCGCGCGTCGTTGAGCACCTCCAGGGACGCCTGGCCGTGCACCATCGCCGACCGCAGCTCCGCACGGGCCACCGCATGCCCCGCGGCCAGCCAGAGCACCACCACCGAGGCGGCGGCCGTCGCCGCCAGCAGCCCGTGGTTCAGTATCCGGTTCGTCCGGAGGTAGGTGCGCCGCTGCATCCACGCCAGGGCGCCGAGCACCAGGATCCCGGCGCCGAGCGACAGGAGGGGCCACTGCCGGGCGTCGGCGGAGTCCCGCTCCAGCCGGCCCGACTCCACCGCGTACAGCCGCTCGGCGGCCGGCAGCATCTCGTCGGCCATCTTCTGGTTCGCGTACCGGAGATAGGCGCCGCCCAGCGGCAGGCCCTGGCGGTTGTTGGCGCGGGCGCGCTCGATCAGGCCGGTGTAGACCGGGAGCAGCTTGTTGAGGGTGGCCGTCTCCCGTCTGGACGCGCTGTCGGGGTCGGTGTTCCCCGACGCCTTCACCAGCAGCCGGGCCGCCTCCTCGATGTCCTCGCGGTACTGCTCGTGCACGGCCTCGGGCTCCTGCGCGCCCGCGAGGAACCCACTGGCCGCCGTCGTGTCCGCGTCCGCCAGGAAGCGGTAGATGGCCGCCGCGTCGGCGCTGAGCGGCTGACTGCGGCTGACCACGTCGTCGGCCGCGGAGGCCCGCGACGAGATCTCCAGCGTGGTCACCGCGCCGAACGCCACGACCAGCAGGGCCAGGACGGCCCCGATGATCCGGAGCCGGCCGGGCTCGGTCGTCGCCACGGCGCGCAGGCGCTCCGCCTGCGCGGTCCACGCGGTGCGGCGCTGCGCGGGCACCCCGGCACGCGCGGACACCGGGTCCGGCGTGCGCGGCGCCGGCGAGCCGCTGCTCGGCGGGTGTGTCACTCGACCTCCCCCTCGGTCACGGACGGCGGGTCCCCGTCCCCGGCCCAAGGACGCGTGCCCGGCCAGAAGTATGGCCGCGGGAACGGACACGCACACCAGGAACGCCCGGATCCCGCATCGGCCCCCGCATCAATCCCTCACAGGTCCCCGCATTCGATCAGGGCGGACGCGGCCGATCAAGGCAAGCAGTGCAACGTGCCCGGATACCTCCCCATAAGACCCGCAGCGAGACCGCCGCCCCTGGCGGAGTGCGTCCAAGCGAACGAACTCCCCATCAGATACACGTTCCAGAAGCCCGATCGGTTCCCTCGCGCCTCCCGTGCGCCGGGCGTTCACCCGTACGAGGAACGTCCCCCCGCGCATCGCGCGAAGGGACGCTCCCTGACGTACGGCGTACCGCCGAGGCCCTCAGACGTACTGCTCGCGCAGCCTGCGGTGGACCTCCGGCGCCGCGCCCGTACGGTCCAGGCCCAGCAGCGCCGCCCCCAGCACCGGCGGCTCGGACACGACCCGCACCCGGGCCTTCGGGGCGCGCACCGCCAGGAGTTCGGCGATCCGGTCGTTCAGCTGCGGATGGCGCGCGGCCAGCACACTGCCGCCCAGCAGCACCGGAGCCTCCTCCTCCAGCAGACCGAGCCTGCTCAGCGCGACCGAGGCCATCGCCACCACCTCCTCGGCCAGCCGCTCCACCAGGGCGAGGGCCACCGGGTCCCCGCCCGCGGCCGTGGCGAACAGCACCGGCGTCAGCTCGTGCCGCCGCTCCAGGGGGATCCCGCCCCGGTGCAGCGCCTCGATCAGCCCGTACATCGAGTCGAGCCCGAAGTGGCCGGGCAGCGCGCGGGCCAGCTCGGACGGTTCGCCGCGCCCGTCCTCGGCGCGCGCGGCGAACCACAGCGCCTCCTCCGCGAGCCCCGAACCGCCGCCCCAGTCACCGGATATCCGCCCGATCGCGGGGAAGCGGGCGGTCCGCCCGTCCGGGGTCATGCCCACGCAGTTGATCCCGGCCCCGCACACCACCGCGACGCCCCGGGGCTCGTCCACCCCGGCGCGCAGGATCGCGAAGGTGTCGTTGCGCACCTCCACCGATGAGCCCCACCCTCGGGCCTCCAGGGCGGCGGCCAACTCGGCCTCCTCGACCGGCAGATCGGCGTTGGCCAGACACGCGGAGACATGAACGGGCGAACCGGGCGAGGCGAGCGAGGCGCGTGGGCCGAACGAGGTGAACGAGGCGCGTGGGCCACCGGCGCCGGGCAGTTCCGCGACCGCCCGCTCCAGTGCGGAGGCCAGCACGTCGGTCGCGGCCTCCACTCCGACCACGGGCGGCTGGAAACCGCCGCCGCGCGCCGTGGCCAGCACCGTGCCGTCCTCGCCGATCAGCGCCACATCGGTCTTGCTGTTGCCCGCGTCGACGGCGACGACCGACACGTTCACGCCCACGAAAGGTGCTCCCGGTTGTGCGCGATCAGCCGGTCGGTGAGGCCCTCGGCGTACGCGTACTGGCCGATCAGCGGGTGGGCGAGCAGCGCCTTGAAGACCCGGTCCCGGCCGCCGCGCAGCGCGGCTTCCAGGGCGAGGTCCTCGTACGCCGTCACGTTGGCGATCAGACCGGCGTACAGCGGGTCCAGCGCCGGCACGGCCAGCGGCGTCGCCCCGTCGTGCCCGACCCGGGCCTGGACCTCGATCACCGCGTCGTCCGGGAGGAACGGCAGCGTCCCGTTGTTGTACGTGTTGACCACCTGGACCGGGGAGCCGCCGTCGCCCAGCAGGGAGGCCGCCAGATCCACGGCCGCCTCGGAGTAGAAGGCGCCGCCGCGCTTGGCGAGCAGCTCGGGCTTCTCGTCCAGCGTCGGGTCGCCGTACATCGCCAGCAGTTCCTTCTCCATCGCCGCGACCTCGGCGGCCCGGGACGGCTTGGTGCCGAGCTCCCTGACCACCTCGTCGTGGGCGTAGAAGTAGCGCAGGTAGTACGAGGGGACGACACCGAGCCGGTCGATGAGCCGACGGTCCATGTGGAGGTCGTCGGCGATGGCGTCGCCGTGCTCCGCGAGCAGCCGGGGCAGGACGTTCTCGCCGTCCGGGCCGCCCAGGCGCACGCCCAGCTCCCAGGTCAGGTGGTTGAGCCCGACATGGTCGAGGTGCACCTCGGAGGGGTTCACGTCCAGCAGCCGGGCGAACTTGCGCTGGAAGCCGATCGCCACGTTGCACAGGCCGACGGCCTTGTGCCCGGCCTGGAGCAGGGCGCGGGTGACGATGCCGACCGGGTTGGTGAAGTCGATGATCCAGGCGTCCGGGTTGGCGCGGCGGACCCGCTCGGCGATGTCCAGGACGACCGGCACGGTGCGCAGCGCCTTGGCGAGGCCGCCGGCGCCGGTGGTCTCCTGGCCGACGCAGCCGCACTCCAGCGGCCAGGTCTCGTCCTGGTCGCGCGCGGCCTGCCCGCCGACGCGCAGCTGGAGCAGGACCGCGTCGGCGTCGGCGACGCCCGCGTCGAGGTCGGTGGTGGTCGTGATCCTCCCGGCGTGGTCCTGCTTGGCGAAGATCCGCCGGGCGAGACCTCCCACCAGGTCCAGGCGGTCGGCCGCCGGATCGACGAGCACCAGCTCCTCGATCGGCAGCGTGTCCCGCAGCCGGGCGAATCCGTCGATCAGTTCAGGGGTGTAGGTGGACCCGCCACCCACTACTGCGAGCTTCATGTCAGCCCTTTACTCCGGTCAGTGTGACGCCCTCGACGAATGCCTTCTGGGCAAAGAAGAAGACGGCGATCACGGGGGCCATGACCAGAACGGTCGCGGCCATGGTCAGGTTCCAGTCGGTGTGGTGTGCGCCCTTGAAGGATTCGAGGCCGTAACTGAGCGTCCAGGCGGCCGGGTTCTCGGAGGCGTAGATCTGTGGTCCGAAGTAGTCGTTCCACGCGTAGAAGAACTGGAAGAGGGCGATGGCCGCGATGCCGGGCCTGGCCATCGGCAGGACGACCTTCATCAGGGTGCGGAACTCACCGCAGCCGTCGACCTTGGCGGCGTCCAGGTACTCGTCCGGGATGGTGAGCAGGAACTGCCGCAGCAGGAAGATGGAGAACGCGTCGCCGAAGGCCATCGGGATGATCAGCGGCCACAGGGTGCCGGACAGGTCCATCTGCTTGGCCCAGAACAGGTACATCGGGATGATGACGACCTGCGGCGGCAGCATCATCATCGAGATGACGAGCATCAGCGACAGCTTGCGGCCCCGGAAGCGGAACTTCGCCAGCGCGTACGCCACCGGGACGGACGAGACGACGGTGAGGACGGTGCCGACGCCCGCGTACAGCAGGGTGTTGCGCCACCAGGTCAGAAAGCCCGGGGTGTCGAGGACCCGCTCGTAGTTGCCCCACTCCCAGGTGTTCGGGGTGAGGTCGCGGGTCAGCGCCTGCTGGTCGCTCATCAGCGAGGTCAGCACCACGAAGACGAACGGCAGCACGAAGAAGAGCGCGGCGGCGATCCCGAGCGAGTGCACGGCGATCCAGTGCAGCAGTGCCTTGCGGCGGGCGGTGCGTTCGGCGGGCGTCCGGGGTGCGGTCGCCGGGACGGCGCCGGCCGCGGGCTTGTCGAGGAGTTGGGTCATGGCTCAGTCACCGGCCTGGATGAGGTTGTTGCGGCCCCGCATGAGCAGCGCGGTGAAGGCCATGGCCAGGGCGAACAGGATGAGGGCGACGACACAGGCGGCGCCGTAGTCGAAGCGCTGGAAGCCCAGGTTGTAGACAAGCTGGGGAAGCGTGAGTGTCGACTTGTCGGGATAGCCGGGTTCGAAGGACTGGCCTGAGCCGCCGATGACCCCGGAGGCGACCTTCCCGGCCACCAGCGGCTGTGTGTAGTACTGCATCGCCTGGATGACGCCCGTCACCACGGCGAACAGCACGATCGGCGAGATGTTCGGCAGGGTCACGAAGCGGAACCTCTGCCAGGCGGACGCCCCGTCCAGCTCGGCCGCCTCGTACTGCTCGGTCGGCACGTCCAGCAGCGAGGCCATGAAGATCACCATCAGGTCCCCGATGCCCCAGACCGCGAGCATGGTGAGCGCCGGCTTGGACCAGGAGGCGTCGTTGAACCAGCCCGGCGTCGGCAGCCCCAGGTCCCCGAGGATCGCGTTGACGGGCCCGGTGCCGGGGTTGAGAAGGAAGACGAAGGCGAGCGTCGCGGCGACCGGCGGTGCCAGGTAGGGCAGGTAGAACAGCGTCCGGAAGACTCCGGTCCCCGTCTTGATCTTCGTGATGAGCATCCCGATGCCGAGCCCGAAGACGACCCGGCAGGTGACCACGACGACCACCAGCCAGAGCGTGTTCCACAGTGACGGCCAGAACATCGGATAGTCCTGGAAGACGTACGTCCAGTTCGTCAGCCCGTTGAAGACCGGCGCCCCGAACCCGTCGTAGTCCGTGAACGAGAAGTAGACCGTCGAGACCATCGGGTAGACGAAGAAGACCGAGAACCCGATCAGCCACGGAGACATGAAGGCCGCCGTGCGCAGCGCCGACCTGCGGCGTTTGGAGCGGAGCGTGTGCGTCGTCATCGGGGGCTACTTGGCCTTGGCGATGTCGGTGTCGATCTGCTGGGCGGTCTTCTCCAGGCCGGCCTGGAGGTCCTTCACCGCGCCCTTCTCGTACTGGTAGCCGAAGTCCTGGAGGGTCAGCTGGTACGTCGCACCGTTGACGGCCCCGTCGGAGGTGCTGGACTCCGGGTGCTGGGCGATGTCCAGGAAGGTCCTGAAGCGCGGGTCGAACTTCAGGTCCGGCGACTTCAGCGCCTCCAGCGTGGAGGGCACGTTCCGGATGCCGTTGGAGAAGTTGACGACCGCCTCCGTGTCGGTGGTCATGTACTTCACCAGCTCCCACGAGGCGTTCTGCTTCTTGCTGGCGGGGGCGATACCCACGATGGTGCCGGAGAGATAACCCTTGCCGTAGCTGTCCGCCTCGTCGTCGGCGACGGGCATCGGGGCGACCCCGATCTCGAAGTCGACCCCGGCGTCCTCGGCCATCCCGAGCCGCCACTCGCCGTCCAGCTGCATGGCGACCTGACCGGTGTGGAAGGGATGTTTGGCGCCCCACTCGTCACCGAAGGTGCCCCGGTACTTCTCCAGCTTCTCGTAGCCGCCGAGGGTCTCCACGAGCTTCTTCTGGTACGTGAACATCTCCGCGAACGCCGGGTCCTTGGCGATGTTGGACTTGCCGTTCTCGTCGAAGTACGTGTGGTCCCACGAGGACAGGTAGTGGCTGGCGACGGTCTCGTAACCGTGGAAGTTCGGCATGAACCCGAGCTGCGAGTAGCTGTCGCCCTTCTCGACCGTCAGTTTCTTCGCCACGCTCGCCAGTTCGGACATCGTCTTCGGCGGAGCGGTGATCCCGGCCTTCCTGAACGCGTCCTTGTTGTAGTAGAGGCCGTAGGCGTCGGTGAGGAGCGGCAGGGCGCAGCGCTTGCCCTCGAACCGGGTGTAGTCGAGGAGGACCTTCGGGAAGGTCTTCTCCAGGTCGAGCTTCGACTTCTCGATGAACGGCTTCAGATCGGCGAAGGCGCCGGACGAGCAGAACTTGCCGACGTTCGCGGTGGTGAACGAGGAGACCACGTCGGGCCCGTTCGAACCGCCCGCGCGCAGCGCCTGGTTGAGCTTGTCGTCGTTGATGTTGCCGGAGACCTTGACCGTGATGTTCGGGTGGGCCTTCTCGAACCGGTCGATGTTGTCCTGGACGGCCTTCACTTCGGCGGGCGAGCTCCAGCCGTGCCAGAAGTTGATCGTGGTCTTCGCCTTCGGGTCGTCGGAGGCGCCCGCCTCGGACTGGCCGGTACACGCGGTGGCGAGCACCGATATCGCGGCGACGGCGACAGCGGTGGTGGTGAGACGGCTTGTGCGCATGACGAGACTCCCAGGGACGGGGAAGTGACAGACGGCAGGGGGAGAAACGGGAAGGAGGAGAGCGGTGGTTCAGTGCGAGGTGTCGAACACTTCGTCGCGGGTGTCGGCGAGCGCCCGCTCCAGTGCGCCGCGCAGGACGGGGGTGCGGTCGATCTGGCCGACCACCAGCCGGGGCCGGGAGGCGGCGAGCTCGGCCAGCTCGGACTGGATCAGGGAGCGCAGGACCTCGCCGCCCGCCGCGACCGCTCCGCCGGAGAGCACGATCAGCCCGGGGTCCAGGACGGCGATGACGGAGGCGAGCCCGGTGGCGAGCCGCTGGGCGTACTGGCGCAGCAGCTCGGTGAGCGCCTCGTCCCGCTCGTACGCGTCGGCCGCCCGCGCCAGCAGTTCGGCGGCGACCTTCGCGTACGGCTGCTGCGGGGTGTCGATGCCCAGCGCCTTCGCGAGCCGGGGCACCGCCTGGGCGCCCGCCAGCTCCTGGAAGCCACCGCTGTTGGCCTTGACGACCTGGCGTACGAGCGGGGTGCCGGGCACCGGCAGGAAGCCGACCTCGCCCGCGCCGCCGGTGAAGCCCCGGTGCAGGCGCCCGTTGATGACGAGAGCGGCGCCGAGCCCTTCCTCGCTCCACAGCAGGACGAAGTCCTCGTGGCCGCGGGCCGCGCCGAGGCGCTGCTCGGCGACGGCGACCAGGTTGACGTCGTTCTCGTACTCCACCGGCATCGGCAGGAACGCGGCCAGCTCGTCCAGCAGGGCGGGGGAGTGCCAGCCGGGCAGGTGCGAGGCGTACCGCAGCCGTCCGGTGCCCGGATCGAAGGCGCCCGGGGTGCCGATGACGATCCGGTGCACGTCGGCGCGGGTGAGCCCGGCGTCCTTCACCGCCCCGTCCAGCGCGTCGGCGACCTGCCGCACCACACCGTCGGCGCGCCGGCCCGGGGTCGCCAGCTCGAACTCCCCGACCGTCCGACCGGTCACGTCCGCGACGGCGGCGACGACGCGCCGCCCGTTCACGTCGAGCCCGGCCACATGGGCGGCCCGCGCGTTCACCGTGTAGAGCTGCGCGTTGGGCCCGGGGCGCCCCTCGCTGGTCCCGGTGGCGACGACCAGACCGGCCGCCTCCAGCCGGGCCAGGAGCTGGGAGGCGGTGGGCTTGGAGAGCCCGGTCAGCTTCCCGATCCGGGTCCGGGAGAGCGGCCCGTGTTCCAGCAGCAGATCGAGGGCGGCCCGGTCGTTCATGGCCCGCAGCACCCGCGGGGTGCCCGGGGTGCCGGGTGGGCCCGGAGTGGTTCCCGCCATCGTGGATGCACCGCCTCTGTCAGGAACTCAACGCTCGTGACTCTGTTAGGAAAGTTTCCTATTCGCTGGGAGGACGGTAGGGCGCAGGTCACCGGGGCGTCAATGGGCATCGCCCGTCCGGCAATCAAAGTGTTACCGACACGGCGGCGCCCCCGGCCGCCGTCCTGGGGTCCAGGAGGCCGCCGGGGGCGCTGGGGAAGGGCCTACTTGTTCAGGTTCGCCGACGGTATGGGCGTCGCCGCCAGCGACTGCGGGGAGACGGCCGAGGCATAGGCGGAAGGCGCGGCCACCCCGGCGGACGGGTCGGGGCCCTCGCCGTCAGCCTGGAGCGGCAGGGTGCCGACCATCCGGATGCCCGCGTCGTCCAGCGCCTGCTTGATGCGCCAGCGCAGCTCGCGCTCCACGCCGACCGACTTGCCCGGCATCGTCCTCGCGGTCACCCGGACCGTCATCGAGTCCAGCAGAACCGCGTCCAGGCCGAGCACCTCCACCGGGCCCCACAGTCGCTCCGACCAGGGCTCTTCCTTCGTCATGGTCTCAGCGGCGGTGGTGATCGCCGCGCGGACGTGGTCCAGGTTCTCCGTCGGGCGCACCGTGACATCGACCCCGGCGGTGGACCAGCCCTGGCTGAGGTTGCCTATCCGCTTCACCTCGCCGTTGCGGACGTACCAGATCGCGCCGTTCTCACCGCGCAGCTTGGTGACACGCAGCCCCACCTCGATGACCTCGCCGGAGGCCACCCCCGCGTCGATGCTGTCCCCGACTCCGTACTGGTCCTCAAGGATCATGAAGACGCCGGAGAGGAAGTCCGTGACCAGGTTGCGGGCGCCGAAGCCGAGCGCCACCCCCGCGACCCCGGCGGAGGCGAGCAGCGGGGCCAGGTTGATCTCGAAGGCGCCCAGGACCATCAGCGCGGCCGTGCCCATGATGAGGAACGAGGCCACCGAGCGCAGCACCGAGCCGATCGCCTCCGAGCGCTGGCGTCTGCGCTCCGCGTTCACCAGCAGCCCGCCCAGCGCCGTGCCCTGCACCGCCTGGGCGCTGCGGTTCATCCGCTCGATCAGATTGGTCAGGGTGCGCCGGATCAGATAACGCAGCGTGATCGCGACCGCCACGATCACCAGGATCCGCAGCCCGGTGCTCAGCCAGGTGGACCAGTTCTCCTCGACCCAGCCCGCGGCGTTCCCGGCCTGTTCGGCGGCTTCGTCCAGCGAGCCGCCCGGCCCGGGGGACGGGGCTGCGCCCAAGAGCGCGGACAGCGACACGGCAAGGACCTCCAGGGGGACGACGGCTGGTCGATAACACTAACGAAGCCGGGGGAGTGGATCGTTGCCGTCGCGGGAGGAGAGACAGGTCTCACCGGGAACACCTCCCCTGTGGCCGATCGCACGGCGCGGACGGCGGCCCTGGTGAAACACCTGCTCGCCGCCGCGGAACGGCGGGCGGAGCCCGGTGCGGAGAAAAAATCCTCCCGGCCCGTTACCCGTACGTGGTGGCGCTTTGACCAGGCATGAGGAGAGACTGAGATCGGATCGTCCCGGCGCGAGCCACGCGCCGCCGGCGTACAAGGAGGCATCCACCGTGCCGCACGTCCTGGTTCTCAACGCGTCGTACGAGCCGCTCGGCGTCGTACCGCTCCGCCGCGCGCTCGTCCTCGTCCTCGAGAACAAGGCCATCTGCCTCGAGGAGTCCGGCGCCTTCCTGCACAGTGCCACCCGTGCCGTGCCCGCACCCAGTGTGGTCCGGCTCAAGCGCTTCGTCCGGGTTCCCTACCGGGGCCCCGTCCCCCTGACACGGCGGGCGCTGTTCGCCCGGGACGGCGGGCGCTGCATGTACTGCGGGGCCGCCGCGACCAGCGTCGACCACGTCATCCCGCGCAGCCGCGGCGGCCGGCACGCCTGGGACAACGTGGTGGCGGCCTGCCGTCGCTGCAACCACGTCAAGGCCGACCGCCATCTGCCCGAGCTCGGCTGGCGGCTGCGCCACCAGCCCGCCCCGCCCACCGGCCTGGCCTGGCGGATCATCGGGACCGGGCACCGCGACCCGCGCTGGCTGCCGTATTTGCAACCGTTCGGAGCGGACGACGTGATGGCCCGGATCGACGGCGTTTCCGCCTGAGACCCGGGCCTTCGCCGTCCTTCCCCCGCCCCCGGTACGTACGCGGTCAGTCGTCCTGGACCGCGTACGCCTCCACCGACCAGAGCGAGTAGCCGTACTCCGTCGCCCGGCGCTCGCCCTGCACCCGGATGAACCGGGTGTCCTTCGCGTCCATCCGGACCGACTCGCGCCCGCCCCGGCCCTCCGCCACGGTCGCGGCGGTGCGCCAGACGCGGCCGTCCGTGGAGACCTGTATGCGGTAGCGGGAGGCGTACGCGTCCTGCCAGCTCAGCACCACCTGGCCCAGGCGCACCGGCTTCGGCAGCTCGGCCCCCCACCAGGCCCCGTCCTCCACCGGCGAGGACCACCGGGTCTCCGGATCGCCGTCGGAGGCCGCCGCCGCGGGGAAGTCCGGGGTCTCGTCGCCGGACGACGAGGCCTTCGCCGTACGCGCCAGATCCGGGCCCCCCGTACGCGGGAAGGCCCGCACGGTCAGCGTGGACTCCTGGCCGGCGAAGGCCAGCGGAACCTCGTACTCGCCCGCCGGGGTGTCCGCCGGGACGGTGATGTCCACGGGCACCTCCGTACGTGATCCGCGCGGCACGGTCGTCTGCTTCGGGACCCGCACCTCGATGCCCTCGGGGGCCTTCGCGGTGAGCTTGCCCTTCACCTCGACCGGACGCCGCCCGGCCAGCCGCGCCGCGACCCGCTGGGGCTCGCCGCCGATCTCCGCGTCCGTCTCGCCGTGCGCCAGGTCGAGTGTGGCGGCGGGCTCGTCGCCGAACCACGGCACCAGGGCGCGCACCTGCGGGGACCCCGCAGGCACGGCGGGGGCGGGGGGCAGGGTGGGGCTGAGATACGAGGGCGGGGCGGTCCGGGCGGCCTCCGGCATGGTGACCCGTACGGCGTCCGCGCGCAGCCCCTTCGCGGCGGTCTGGGTGAAGCCGCTCGGCGAGAGCCGTCCCAGGGCCCGCCACCCCTCACCGGGCACATGGGCCTCCACGACCGCGTCGCTGAGGGCGGCACCGGGCTCGGCGAGCGCCGTGACGGCCTCCACCGGCCGGGGCCCGCCCAGCCGGACCGTATAGCTGTGGGCGTCCTTCGTGACCCGGCCCGAGGCGCGGTCGGTGCCGTTCCACCCGGCGGACGCCTTCGCCGCCCTGTCCAGGAACGGGTCCAGCACACCCTTGCCGACGGTGGCCCGGCTCGCGCTGATCTCCTCGCGCAGCGGCTCCAGGGCCAGCTGGGCGCGCCAGGCGGCGGCGCCGTCCCCGGCGGCCTGGGCCTGGAGCAGATCCACGGTGAGCTCACCGGCCCGGCCGTAGCGGGCCAGCTGCTCGGTCCAGGGGCGCACCTCGTCGGTCAGCCGGCCCTCCGCGGGGGTCTTCAGCCGCTCGGGGGCCCCGCGCATCACGGAGAAGGCCGCGCGCAGTTCGCCCGCCGCCCGGTCGCGGCGGGAGGCGTCGGCGCGGGAGTTCCAGAAGGCGTCGAACAGGGGCTGGAGGTAGGCCGACTCCTCCGCGCCGAGCACCGAGCCCGCGCTGTTCCCGGCCAGCGCCAGCAGCGCGTCCCGGGCGCCCGCGTCCCCGCCCGCCAGATCCTCGACGGCCGCCCGCCAGGACTCGTCCGGGAGGTATCCCTTCGGGTTCCAGGCGAAGTCGGCGGCGGTGAACAGCGGGATCCGGGAGGCGGACGGCTGCTCCATCGCATTGGCCAGCAGCGCCGCCGAACCGCTCGCCACCGCCGGGTCCCGGCCGGTGTACGGGCCGAGGAAGATGCGGTCCTGGGCGTAGTCGTTGACCGGGTAGTTGTCCATCGTCACCAGCGGGTGGCGGAACGCGTCGCGGGCCCCGGCCAGTTCGCCCCCGGTGATCCTCTTCGGCACCACCCCGACCCCGGTCCAGGCCACCTGCACCCGGTCGTCCAGCTCGGCCGCCAGCGCGGTTCGGTAGTCGGTGGCCCCGTCCTGGTAGAACTCCGTCGGCAGCACCGACAGCGGGGCCGCGTCCGGGTGCCGTTCCGCCAGATGCCGGGCGAGGGCGCCCGCGACCCGGGCCTGGGCGCGGGCCGCCGCCTTCGGACCGCTGCCGAAGGTCTCCGCGTCCAGGTCGCAGTGCCACTCGCTGTAGCTGACGTCCTGGAACTGGAGCTGGAAGACCCGGACGCCCAGCGCCCACATGGCGTCGATCTTCTTCGTCAGGGCCTCGGTGTCCTGGTCGGACGCCATGCACATCGCCTGACCGGGGGAGAGGGCCCAGCCGAGCGTGACGTGTTCGGCGCGCGCCCGTTCGGCCAGGGCCCGGAAGTCGGCCCGCCTGTCGGCCGGATACGGCTCGCGCCAGCGCGCCAGCCGGTAGGGGTCGTCGCCCGCCGCGTAGAGATAGCGGTTCTGTTTGGTGCGGCCCATGAAGGAGATCTGGGCGAGCCGCTCCTCGCGGGTCCACGGCTGTCCGTAGAACCCCTCGGCCATGCCGCGTACGGCGGTTCCCGGCCAGTCCCGTACCGTCACGCCGGCCACCGAGCCGTCGGCGACCAGTTGACGCAGGGTCTGGACGGCGTGGAAGAGGCCGTCCCCGCCGAGCCCGTCCAGCGCGACGGTGGCACGTCCGGCGACCCGGCCGACCGCGATCCGGTAGCCGCCCGACGGCAGATCGGCCCGGTCGGGAGCGCGCAGCGCCCGCAGCGCCTCACCGGCGCCGCTGCCACCGAGGCGCACCACGGGCCCGCCGCCCGGCAGGCTCTCGTGCAGGGTCCGGACGCCCGCTCCGCGCAGCAGCGAGCGCGCCAGCTCGACGGCGTACGGATCGGCCTCCGGTGCGGCGACCAGTGTGGCCTCGGAGCCCAGCGGCACGGCGGGCCCGGTGGCCTTCATGCTCTGCGGCCGGGGCCACACGGACGGCGGCCGCGCGCTGTCGGCGCGGTCTGCGGCGTCGACGACGGGCCTGCCGGGATCGGCGGGGGCGGCCGTCGCGGCCGGAGCGAGGGAGACGGATCCGAGGAGTCCGCCGATCACAGCGGCGGCCACGGCCGTCGCCTGCCTTCTGCGCCCGATCCGCACGTCGCACTCCTCTTCCGTACGTATCCACTGCCGGCATTCGGACCGCCGTGCCGGACCGCCGTACCGACCGCATCGGACCACAGGCGGTGCGCCCCGGCGCGGTCCGAGCCCACCACCCGGGCGCGAGGGTGTCAATGAGCGTGGCCGTTCTGCCGTTTTTGCCGGGAATAGCGGCAGCTTCGGGCCCCGTGGGGCTGGTGTGGCGGCCGGGAATGGCTGAAAACGGCCCATACCTGCCGCCCGGGGGAGCGAAGTGTGACCCAGAGCACGTTGGGCTCGTTGTCATAACGCCTGCATCACGTCCACGTCTGCCACGGCGAGGCCTGGGTAGGTCTGCTGTGTCCTGTTCTCCATGGCCAGGAGGCCACCATGCCCGCTGCCGCGCAGCTTCTGCTCTCCGCCCTCTCCAAACAGGTACCCGCCCAGCCCGACTCCGGACCGCTGACCAGCGGACTTCCCCTTGCCGATGTCGCCCACCTGATCAGCGGGCCGCCGCTCGCCGATGTCTCCCTCCTGCTCGGCGAATCCTCGTTCGCCGATTCCGCGCCGCTGACCAGCGAGCCGCCGCTCGCCGATGCCACCCCTCTCACGAGCGAGCCGCCGCTCGCCGCCGTCGCCCCTCTGACCAGCGAGCCGACCGCACCCGGCACCGCAGGGGGCATGGAGTTCGCAGGAGTCTGAATGGGCTTGTCCCGGCTCGCCGCACTGCACGGTGTCGCCACCTCCTACTCCCCGTCGCCGGATGTCACGGTGTCCGTCCCCGACGACACGGTCATCGCCGTGCTCGCCGCGCTGGGCGTCGACGCCGGCACTCCGGCGGACGTACGGAAGTGCCTCGCCGCCGCGGAGTCCCGCTCGCGCCTGCTGCCGCCGACCGTGGTGGTCTGGGCCGGCGAGCCCCTGCCGTCCGCCCTGGCCGGACTGCCCCCCGGCTCGACCGTCACGGTCGAGCCGGAGCCGGCCGGGACCCCGGGACACCCCTCGGGCCGCCCGCCCGCCCCGCTGAGCATGCGGGTCCGGGCGGCGGCCCCTGCCCGGCCTGTGACGGCTCCGGGGGGCGTCGGCGCGGCTTCCGGGTCGCCTCCGGGGGGCGGCGCTGCGGTGGCCGGTCCGCTTCCGGAGGGCGCCGCCACGGTTTCCGTTCCGCCCCCGGGGGGCGCCGGCGCGATTTCCGGTCCGCCCCCGGGGGACGCTCTGGAGGACGCCGCCACCGCACCCGTTCCGCCCTCGGGGGACGCTGCTGCGGTTGCTGGTCCGGCCCCGCGTCCCGGGGGCCCGGACCCGGATGCTCCGGCGGCCGTCCCCGCCTGGTGGATCCCGCCGCCCCACGGTGTCCACCGCATCCACGTCCGCACGCCGGACCACCGCCGGGCCACGGCCACCCTCGTCGCCGCCCCGGCCCGCGTTCCGCAGCCGCCCGAGCGTTCCCACGGCTTCCTGGTCCAGCTCTACTCCCTGCTGTCCGCCCGCTCCTGGGGCATGGGCGACCTCGGTGACCTGGCGGACCTCGCCACCTGGTCCGGGCGCACCCTCGGCTCCGGGTTCGTCCAGGTCAACCCGCTGCACGCGGCCGTCCCGGGCCGCCCCACCGACCCGTCCCCGTACCGCCCCTCCTCGCGCCGCTTCCCCGACCCGGTGCACCTGCACGTCGAGTCGGTCCCCGAGTACGGCCATGTCCGCGACCGGGCCGCCCTGGACGACCTCCGGCAGGACGCCGCAGCCCTCAGCGAGGCCGTGCTGAACAAGGGCGCGCTGATCGACCGGGACGCCGTCTGGGAGCTGAAGCGCCAGGCCCTGGAGCTGGTCGTCGGGGTGCCCCTCACGCCCGGCCGCCGTGCCGCCTACTGCGACTTCCTGGCCGAGCAGGGGCAGGCGCTGGAGGACCACGCCCTGTGGTGCGCGCTCGCCGAGGTGCACGGCCCCGACTGGCACACCTGGCCCGAGGCCCTGCGCGACCCCCGCTCCCCGGCGACCGCCCGCGCCCGGACCGGGCTGCTGGACCGGGTCGACTTCCACTGCCGCCTCGCCTGGCTGACCGCCACCCAGCTCGCCGCCGCCCAGCGGGCCGCCGAGGACGCCGGGATGAGCGTCGGGATCGTCCACGACCTCGCCGTCGGCGTGCACCCGGCCGGCGCCGACACCTGGGCCCAGCAGGAGGCCTTCGCCCACGGCATGTCCGTCGGCGCGCCCCCCGACGCCTTCAACGCGCGCGGCCAGGACTGGGGCCTGCCGCCCTGGCGCCCCGACGTCCTCGCCGCCACCGGTTACGCCGCCTACCGGGGCCTGCTGCGCGGGCTGCTGGCCCACGCCGGGGCTCTGCGCATCGACCACGTCATGGGCCTCTTCCGGCTCTGGTGGGTGCCCGAGGGCCGCCCGCCCACCGACGGCACGTACGTCGCGCAGGATGCCGAGGCGATGCTCGCCGTCCTCGTCCTGGAGGCCCACCGGGCCGGTGCCGTCGTCGTCGGCGAGGACCTCGGCACCGTCGCGCCCGGCGTCCGTGAGGCGCTCGCCCGGCGGGGCGTACTCGGCACCTCCGTGCTCTGGTTCGAGCGTGACTGGGACGGCGACGGCCGGCCGCTCGCCCCGGAGAAGTGGCGCCGGGACTGCCTGGCCACCGCCACCACCCACGACCTGCCCTCCACCGCCGCCCGGCTGACCGGCGATCATGTGACGCTGCGCCACCGCCTCGGCCTGCTCACCCGCTCCCTGGAGGAGGAGCTGACCGAGGACGCGACCGACACCGCCGAGTGGCTGGCCCTCCTCGCCCGGCTGCGGATGCTCCCCGAGGGCGACGGCGACGAGGAGGCCGCCGTCCGCGCCGTCCACCGCTTCCTGCTGAGCACCCCCGCCCGGATGACCGGTGTCTGGCTCCCCGACACCATGGGCGACCGCCGCCCGCAGAACCTCCCCGGCACCTGGGACCAGTACCCCAACTGGCGCCTCCCGATCGCCGACGCCGAGGGCCGTCCGGTCACCCTGGAGGAGATCACCGCCGCGCCCCGGCTGCACGCGCTGATGGACGTCCTGCGACCCCGAGAGCCCCGTACGGCACCCCCGGGCGAGCGTCGTCCCTAGGCGTTCGCTACGTTGGCACCGTGGACAAGAAGAACGCTATGCGCGCCGGCGTCGTTGCGGCCGGGACGACGCTGATGATGCTGCTCATGTCGGCCCCGGCGCTCGCGCTCACGCCCGACGACGGTGACGACCCGGGTCCGCGCATGAGCGCGATGGAGACCATCGGCCTCTACGTCATCGCGCCCATCGCCCTGTTCGTGGTGATCACGGGCCTGGTCATGGTCCTGGACAAGTCCAAGAAGCAGGTCTGACCCGCACACGTACGACCTGCGCGAAGCACACGCACGAAGCGCACGTACGACACGCACGAAGGGTGCGCCGCCGGTGGGGACCACCGCGCGGCGCATCCGCACGTCCGGCCCCGGACGACGCCGGACGGGCGTACGGCGTCGGACGGGCGCCTGACCCGACCCGGGCCGGTAGGTTGCGCCCATGACCGAGTGGGACGTCAAGAAGCTCCGCATCCTGCGCACCCTGCGCGACCGGGGCACGGTGACGGCGACCGCCGAGGCGCTCCTGATGACCCCCTCCGCGGTCTCCCAGCAGCTCACCAACCTGGCCAAGCAGCTCGGCGTGGACCTCCTGGAGCCCCAGGGCCGCCGGGTCCGTCTCACCGACGCCGCCCACCTCGTCCTGCGCCACGCCGAGGCGGTCTTCGCCCAGCTGGAGCGGGCCGAGGCCGAACTGACCGGCTATCTGCGCGGCGAGGCCGGTGAGGTCAGGGTCGGCGCGTTCTCCACCGCCGTGCCCGCCCTCGTCGTCCCCGCCGTCCGGCTGCTGCGCGCCGAGGAGCGCCCGGGACCCGACGTACGCGTACGGGAGGCCGAGGCCGCCCAGGCGTACGAGCTGCTCACCGCGGGCGAGGTGGACCTGGCCCTGTCGCTGGCCGCGCACGCGCCGACCGCCCGAGACCCCCGTTTCAGCCTCTTCCCGCTGCTCGCCGACCCCCTGGACGTGGCGCTCCCCGCCGACCACCCGCTGGCCGGCGCGCCTGCCCTGCGCCTCGCGGACCTGGCCGCCGACCACTGGATCTTCGGCGGCTCGGGGCCCTGGTCGGAGATCACCACCGCCGCCTGCGAGGCGGCGGGCTTCGTCCCCGAGCAGGCGCACAGCGCCGCCGGGTGGACCGCGATCCTCGCCCTGGTCGAGGCGGGCATGGGCGTCGCGCTGGTCCCCCGGATGGCCGCCCGGGAGCGCCGCGAGGGCGTGGTGATGCGGGTGCTGGAGGCGGACCGGCCGCGCCGCCATGTGGTGGCGGCGGTCCGGCACGGGGCGGCGAGCGGCCCGGCGGTGGCGCGGGTCCTCGCCGCACTCACCAGTGTGGCCCGTTCGTTCAGCTGAGCTGAACAGTATCTGCGAAAACTTTCGATGGACCTGATGGGTCCGGTGGCGCGAAGGTAAGAGCCATGACCTTCGACGCGAGCGAGACCACATTCCAGGACCCCGACACCGACCCCCACGCCAATGACGCCGCGCCCTACGGCGGCGGCGACCCGTACGCCGACTACCGCGAAGCCGGAGACCTCCCCTTCACCGAGCTGGTCGACCTCGCCGACCGCCGCCTCGGCGCGGGCGTGATCGCCGCCAACGACGAGTTCTTCGCCGAGCGCGAGAACCTCCTGATCCGCGAGCGCGCCGTGTTCGACCCCGAGCACTTCGGGCACAAGGGCAAGATCATGGACGGCTGGGAGACCCGCCGCCGGCGCGGCGCCGGCGCCGAGCACCCCTTCCCGGCCCCCGAGGACCACGACTGGGCCATCGTCCGCCTCGGCGCCCCCGGCATCGTCCGCGGCCTGATCGTGGACACCGCCCACTTCCGCGGCAACTACCCGCAGCGGGTATCGGTGCAGGCCACCTCCGTCGAGGGCGCCCCGAGCCCCGAGCAGCTGCTCGCCGACGACGTGAAGTGGGACGAGATCCTCCCGCCCGCCCCCGTACGCGGCCACGCCGCCAACGCCTTCGAGATCACCGGCGGCCGGCGCTACACCCACCTGCGCCTCTGCCAGCACCCCGACGGCGGCATCGCCCGCCTCCGCGTGCACGGCGAGGTCGTCCCGGACCCGGCCTGGCTCGCCGCGCTCGGCACGATCGACCTGATCTCGGTCCTCAACGGCGGTACGTACGAGGACGCCTCCGACCGCTTCTACTCCTCGCCCACCCAGATCATCCTGCCGGGCACCTCCCGCAAGATGGACGACGGCTGGGAGAACCGCCGCCGCCGGGTCCGCGACACCAACGACTGGGTCCGCTTCCGGCTGCCCGCCCAGGGCGCGGTCCGCGCGATCGAGATCGACACCGCCTACCTCAAGGGCAACTCCGCCGGCTGGATCGCCCTCCAGGGCCGCAACGGCGACACCGGCGAATGGTTCGAGATCATCCCGCGCACCCGCCTCCAGCCCGACACCCTTCACCGCTTCGTGCTGCGCGCCCAGGCCGTCGTCACCCACGTCCGCCTCGACGCCTTCCCCGACGGCGGCGTCGCCCGGATGCGCCTGCACGGCACCCTCACGGAGTCCGGCGCCGCCGACCTGGCCCGCCGCTACGAGGAGTCCGGCGCGTGACCCCGTAAGGCTGCCGGCACCCCCTGCTCCGCCCGGCGGACGGCTGCGCTCCTGCGCCCGCCCGCCGGGCGGTTTCCAACCCGCCGGGCGCACGCCCGGCCGCCGGACGCGCGACCGGGTGAACCCGCGCGGGCGTACGGCAAAGGGGCGCCCCCTCCGCCGCGACGCTTCCGCCACGAACGAAGAGGACGCCCCCAGGGCCGTACGTACCGCTACGCGGTGGCCGCCGCCGCGTCCGCCGCCTGGGCCTTCAGAGCGCGCTCCACACCGGACCGCGACTCCGACATCAGCCGGCGCAGCGCCGCGCTCGGCTCGGCCGAGGCCAGCCAGGCGTCCGTGGCGTCCAGCGTCTCCCGGGAGACCTGGAGGGCCGGGTAGAGGCCCACCGCGATCTGCTGGGCCATCTCGTGGCTGCGCGAGTCCCAGACGTCCTTCACCGAGGCGAAGTACTTCTCCGTGTACGGGGCCAGCAGCTCACGCTGGTCCGTCTGGACGAAGCCGCTGATGACCGCGTCCTGGAGCGAGTTGGGCAGCTTGTCCGACTCCACGACCGAGGCCCACGCCCGCGCCTTGGCCTCCTCCGAGGGCTGGGCCGCCCGCGCCGAGGCCGCGTGGCGCTCGCCCGCCGCCGTCTTGTCGCGCTCGTACTCGGCGGCGATCTCCTCCTCGTCGAGCAGGCCGACGGCCGCGAGCCGCTGCACGAACGCCCACCGCAGCTCGGTGTCGACGGCCAGGCCCTCGATCGACTCCGTGCCGTCCAGCAGCGACTGGAGCAGGTCCAGCTGCTGCGGGTTGCGGGCCGTGGCCGCGAAGGCGCGGGCCCACGCCAGCTGGTGGTCGCTGCCCGGCTCCGACGCCCGCAGGTGCGCCAGCGTCGCGTCGGTCCACTGGTTGAGCGCGCCCTCACGGGTCTCCGGCGCGGCGTACAGGTCCAGGGCCAGCTTCACCTGGCGGTGCAGCGACTGGACGACGCCGATGTCCGACTCCTTGCCGATGCCGGAGAGCACCAGGGAGAGGTAGTCGCGGGTCGCCAGCTCGCCGTCACGCGTCATGTCCCAGGCCGAGGCCCAGCTCAGGGCGCGCGGCAGCGACTCGGCGAAGTCGCCCAGGTGCTCGGTGACGACCCGCAGCGACGCCTCGTCGAGGCGGACCTTGGCGTAGGAGAGGTCGTCGTCGTTGAGCAGGATGACGGCCGGGCGGGCCTTGCCCTGCGGGTAGGGCACCGTGGTGCGCTCGCCGTCGACGTCCAGCTCGATCCGGTCGGTGCGCACCAGCTTGCCGTCCGCGTCGAGGTCGTAGCAGCCGATGGCGATCCGGTGCGGGCGCAGCGTCGGCTCGCCCTTCGCGCCGGCGGGCAGCGCGGGAGCCTCCTGGAGCACGGTGAAGGAGGTGACGTGACCGTTCTCGTCGGTCTCGATCTCCGGGCGCAGGATGTTGATCCCCGCCGTCTCCAGCCACGCCTTCGACCAGGTCTTCAGGTCGCGTCCGGAGGTCTTCTCCAGCGCGCCCAGCAGGTCGGAGAGACGGGTGTTGCCGAAGGCGTGCGCCTTGAAGTACGCCTGCACGCCCTGGAAGAACGCGTCCATGCCGACGTACGCCACGAGCTGCTTGAGCACGGAGGCGCCCTTGGCGTACGTGATCCCGTCGAAGTTGACGAGGACGTCGTCCAGGTCCTTGATGTCCGCCATGATCGGGTGCGTGGAGGGCAGCTGGTCCTGCCGGTACGCCCAGGTCTTCATGGAGTTGGCGAACGTGGTCCAGGAGTGCGGCCACTTCGAGCCCTCGGCGTACGCCTGGCAGGCGATCGAGGTGTAGGTGGCGAACGACTCGTTCAGCCAGAGGTCGTTCCACCACTCCATCGTGACGAGGTCGCCGAACCACATGTGGGCCAGCTCGTGCAGGATGGTCTCGGCCCGCACCTCGTACGCCGCGTCCGTCACCTTGGAGCGGAAGACGTACTGGTCGCGGATGGTGACCGCGCCCGCGTTCTCCATCGCGCCCGCGTTGAACTCCGGGACGAAGAGCTGGTCGTACTTGGCGAACGGGTACGCGTAGTCGAACTTCTCCTGGAACCACTCGAAGCCCTGCCGGGTGACGGCGAAGATCTCGTCCGCGTCCAGGTACTCCGCCAGCGAGGGGCGGCAGTAGATGCCGAGCGGGACGGACTGGCCGTCCTTCTCGTAGCTGCTGTGCACCGCGTGGTACGGGCCCACGATGAGGGCCGTGATGTACGTCGAGATGCGGGGCGTCGGCTCGAAGGCCCAGACGTCGTCCTTCGGCTCCGGCGTCGGGGAGTTCGAGATGACCGTCCAGCCGGAGGGGGCCTTCACGGTGAACGCGAAGGTCGCCTTCAGGTCCGGCTGCTCGAACGAGGCGAAGACGCGGCGCGCGTCCGGGACCTCGAACTGTGTGTACAGATAGGCCTGCTCGTCGACCGGGTCGACGAACCGGTGCAGGCCCTCACCGGTGTTGGTGTACGCGCAGTCGGCGACGACCTTCAGTTCGTTGGCGCCCTCGCGCAGATGCGGCAGGGCGATCCGCGCGTCGCGGAACACGGCGGCCACGTCCAGGTCCTTGCCGTTCAGCACCACGTCGTGGACGGCCGGGGCGACCAGGTCGATGAACGACTCCGCACCCGCCTCCGCGCAGTCGAAGCGCACGGTGGTCACGGACCGGTAGGTGCCGCCCTCCTGCGCTCCGGAGAGGTCGAGATCGATCTCGTACGCGTCCACGGTCAGCAGGCGCGCCCGCTCCTGTGCCTCTTCGCGGGTCAGATTCGTGCCAGGCACGCGGTCATCTCCTTCGATGGTGATGTTTCGGCTCATCCTTCCATGTCCGGCCCTGCCCGACGATGGGTAGCGCTCCAGTTCCTACCCAGGTAGCATTGCTGGTATGAAGATCAGTGTGAGTCTGCCGCAGGAGGATGTCGCCTTCGTCGACGAGTACGCGACGAAGACCGAAGCGGATTCCCGGTCCGCCGTCATACACGCCGCCATCGAGCTGTTGCGAGCCTCGAATCTTGAGGCCGACTATGTGGCGGCTTTCGCCGAATGGGATGAGAGCGAGGACGCCGCGTTCTGGGACAAGTTCTCGGGGGACGGGATCGTCGATGAGGCGCGGTGACATCTATCTGGTCGACTACGAGCCGGTGCGGGGCCGCGAGGCCAACAAGGCGCGTCCCTCGGTCATCGTCTCCAACGATGGTGCGAACTCCGCGGTGGACCGGGCTGGACGCGGCGTGGTCACCGTGGTGCCGCTGACGTCGAACACCTCTCGCCTCTACCCCTTCCAGGTGCTTCTCCAGGCAGGCGACTCCGGCCTGGCGAAGGACTCCAAGGTGCAGTGCGAGCAGGTGCGAGCGATGGCTCAGGAGCGGTTCGTGCGGCAGATCGGCCGGGTCCCCCGCCAGCGCATGGCCGAGATCGACGCGGCCCTCCGCCGCCATCTCGCGCTCTGACCCCACGCGTGCGAAGGGGCGG
This sequence comes from Streptomyces sp. NPDC048142, assembly GCF_043202835.1. NCBI lineage: Bacteria > Bacillati > Actinomycetota > Actinomycetes > Kitasatosporales > Streptomycetaceae > Streptomyces > Streptomyces sp. NPDC048142. The sequence continues at coordinate 72,637 of NZ_JBIDBC010000014.1, read as the reverse complement.
CCACCGGTCATCGGTGGCCGCCCCTTCGTCTACGCGTGTGACGTCTACGCGTGTGACGCCGGAGGTCAGCCCTTCAGCTCGGCCGCCACCAGCTCCGCGATCTGCACGGCGTTCAGTGCCGCGCCCTTGCGGAGGTTGTCGTTGGAGACGAACAGCGCGAGGCCGTTGTCCACCGTCTCGTCGACCCGGATGCGGCCCACGAAGGAGGCGTCCTTGCCGGCCGCCTGGAGCGGGGTCGGGATCTCCGAGAGCTCGACGCCCTCGGCGTCCTTCAGCAGCTCGTAGGCGCGCTCGACCCCGATCGGGCGGGCGAAGCGGGCGTTGATCTGGAGCGAGTGGCCGGAGAAGACCGGGACCCGGACGCAGGTGCCGGACACCTTCAGCCCCGGGATCTCCAGGATCTTGCGGGACTCGTTGCGGAGCTTCTGCTCCTCGTCCGTCTCGAACGAGCCGTCGTCCACGATCGAGCCCGCCAGCGGCAGGACGTTGAAGGCGATCGGGCGCTTGTAGACGGCCGGCTCGGGGAAGTCCACGGACTCGCCGTCGTGGGCCAGCTTCTCGGCCTCGGCGACGACCTTGGCCGCCTGGCCGTGCAGCTCGGCGACGCCGGCCACCCCGGAGCCGGACACGGCCTGGTAGGTGGCGACGGTCAGCGCTTCGAGACCGGCCTCGTCGTGCAGCGGGCGCAGTACGGGCATCGCGGCCATCGTCGTGCAGTTCGGGTTGGCGATGATCCCCTTCGGCCGGACCCGGGCCGCGTGCGGGTTGACCTCGGAGACGACGAGGGGGACCTCGGGGTCCTTGCGCCAGGCGGAGGAGTTGTCGATCACCACGGCGCCCTGGGCGGCGACCTTCTCGGCCAGCGCCTTCGAGGTCGCGCCGCCGGCCGAGAACAGCACGATGTCCAGGCCCGTGTAGTCGGCCGCGGAGGCGTCCTCGACGGTGACGCCGGAGCCCTTGAAGTCGATCGTGGTGCCCGCGGAGCGGGCGGAGGCGAACAGCCGCAGCTCGTCGACCGGGAAGTCCCGGTCGGCCAGGATCCTGAGCATGACTGTGCCGACCTGACCGGTGGCGCCGACGATTCCGACCTTCACGAGGACTCCTCTGTTCGTACGTCTGTACGTCTGCACATCTGCGTGTCCGCCTGCTGTGCGGCCACACGCTGTGCGTCTGTGCGGTCCGTTTGCCGCTCCATGATGCGTATGTCCTGGCCCGCCTTGTCCAATCCATTGTCCGGCCTGCGGACGGTCCGCGCGAAGGCCGCGGGTTCTGCGGCTTCCTTGTGCCCGAAGGGAAACATCCGCGGCGGGGGCCGGGCGATGTGACGAGGAACACGCACGGCGGGGCGGGTGCTCGTGAGAGCGCCCGCCCCGCCGCCGCATCAGAGATGCTCAGTGGCGATCCGTTACGGCGTGACCTTCTCGATCACGACGCTGCCGGTGCCCGCGGCGGTGCCGCGGGCGTTGACCAGCTGGACCTCGCCGAAGAACTGACGGCCCTCGGGAGCCGCTCCGGCGACCACGACCTCGGCGTCGACCTGGGCCGACGCACCGTTGGCCAGGTTCACGGCCTTGGTGGCGTCGACCTTGATCGTGCCGAGCGAGGCCGAGTAGAACACGTCGCGGTAGTCGTACGTGGTGGTCCCGGCCGGGACCGAGTAGCCGTCGACGACGACCGTGTAGGTGCCCGCGGCGGGCTTCACGAGGCTGACCCGCTCCTCGGAGCCGGCCGTGGTCCCGCTGCCGACCTGGGTGGCGCCCCGGAAGACGTACAGGTCGATGTCCGCGTTGGCGTCCGAGGTGCCCCCGATGGCGACGTCGAGCTTCTCGACGCCCTCACCGATGGTGACCGTGGTCTGACGGGTCTCCCCCGTGGCGATCGACGGCCTGGCCACCTTGGCCGAGCCCAGCGAGCCGCCCTGGAGCTTGCCCTGGAGGGCCGCGGCGCTGTTGGTGACCGTCCAGTCCACCGCGGCCGGAGTGCCGATCTTCGCCTCGGCGATGGTCCGCACCGCCGGGTCGAAGGTCACGCCGAGCAGCGAGACATCCAGCTTGTACGGGTTGTTCAGCAGCGGCGACGTACGACGCGACTCGACCTCGATCTCCCACACGCCGGGCTGCGGGTCCTTGTAGGACCGCACGTCCGGGCGGCAGGTGTTGGCCGGGTTCTCGTAGTTCGGGTAGCAGTTGATCGTGGAGGTCGAGTCGACCGGCGTCCCGTACGGGTGCAGGGCGATGAACCGCGTCTGGCTGCCCGAGCGCAGCGCGCTGAGGGCGACCTCAAGGGTCTTCGCGCCCTCCGGCACGTTGACGAAGTACGACGTGGTGCCGTTGCGCTGGACCGAGCCGGAGGCCTTGTAGGCGTAACCGGGCTGCTCCAGCTCGTGGGCGACGACGACCGTGGTCATGATCTGGTGGTCGACGCCGGAGGTCTTCCTGTCGTTGACCCGCAGGATGGCGCTGTGCACCCCGGCGGTCTTCGCCTTCGCCTTGACCTTGATCTTGACCGGCTTGTCGAGCGGCAGCGAGACGAACTTGGGGCTGCTGAGCTTGAACGTGCCGTCGTTGTTCTTCCACGTCAGCTTGTGCCGGACGTTGCGGTCCGGGCCGGTGGTGCGGGTGACGACGACGTCGTAGACCTTGGTCTCGCCGACCTTCAGGCCGCCCTCGCGGTCGTAGAGGCCGGTGCCGAAGCCCGGGTCCTTGAGCGCGAAGTCGATCGCGGTGTCGACCGGGGCCTTCACCGAGTACTCGTGCGCGGGCTTGCCCTGCTTGGCGATCTGCTTCCACGCCTTGACGATGTTGATCAGACCGGAGCCCTGGACGTGCGCGGGCACGTTCTTGATGTGGCTCGCGGTGCTGGTCAGGGCCGTCCGCAGGTCGGCCGGGGGAAGCTCGATGTCCTTCTGCTTCGCGGCCGACAGCAGCAGCGCGGCGGCGCCCGCCACCTGCGGGGAGGACATCGAGGTGCCCTGGAGCATGGAGTAGCCGGCCGGCAGGTCGTAACCCGCCTCCTTGACCGGACCGCCCGGCGCCCAGGTCTGGGTGGTGTTGATGGACGCACCCGGAGCCGAGATGACCGGCGTGAAGCCGCCGTCCTCACGCGGACCGCGCGAGGAGAAGGGCAGCATGTCGTACTTCTTGGTGACCTTGGAGCCGTAGTTGGCCGCCCACGTCTCCTTGGAGACCGACGCGCCGACCGAGATCACGTGGTCGGCGACGGACGGGTCGCCGATGGTGTTGAGACCCGGGCCGCTGTTGCCGGCCGAGATGACCAGCTGCACGCCGTAGATGTCGATGAGCCGCTTGTACAGCTCGGCACGCGCGTTGTTGCCGTCGTTCAGCGGCGGCAGGCCGCCGATCGACATGTTGACGATGTCGACGCCGCGGTTGACGACGAGGTCGATCATGCCCTCGGTCAGCGCGATGTTGGTGCAGCCGCCGGACCAGGTGCAGGCGCGCGAGGAGACGATCTTGGCGCCGGGGGCGGCGCCGTTCATCTCGCCGCCGAACAGGCCGTTGGCCGCGGTGATGCCCGCGACGTGCGTGCCGTGGGAGCCCTCGATGACACCGATGTTGACGTAGTCGGACTTCGCGCCGGCCGCGTTGTAGACCACGTTCTTGCGGGTCTCGACGACGAACGGGATGCGCTCGACGACCTCGGTGCGCGGGTCGTCCTCACCGAAGTAGGACACCTGGAACTTGTCCTTGTACGGCTTGAGAACCTTGTCGTCGGAGAAGTCTGCGTTGTTGTTCAGGTCGACCCGCGTGGTGCCGGTGACCGGGTCGTACAGCACGCCCCAGACGTCGGTGGTGTCACCGTCGCGGTTGAGGTCGCCCTTCATGTCGCCGCCGGTGGTGGCCGACTCGGCGAACGTGGCGAACTTGTAGTCGCCCGCCGGCGCCGCGTACGTCTTCCCGCCGGACGTGAACGCCGGGCCGGTGACCGACTGGGTCATCCGCAGCCAGGTGCCGTCCTCGTCGCTGACCGGGTCGGTCGCGGTCACCCAGTCGACGACCTTGCGCTCGCCGGTGGTGGTCTTCTTCAGGGCCGGGTGACCGAGGTCGACGCCGGAGTCCAGGATGCCGATGGTGATCCCGCGGCCGTCGGCCTTCGGGTGCTTCTCGACGAACTTGACCGCGCCGGTCTCGAACGACGGGTTGTACGGGTTCTTCGCCGGCGTCTTCTTGCTCGGCGCCGGGTAACTGCCCGTGACCTTCAGCCGCTTGGCCTTGGCCGCCCGGTCGCCCTCGGGCGTCGGGTCGTCCAGCTTGATCTCCTGCTTGAGATCGATGCCGAGGACGGAGGAGAGCTTGGAGGCCTTCTTGATCGTGGTCTCGGCGCTCTTGGTCGGGACCGTCGCCCGGACGTAGCCGAGCTTGTCGTAGGTCGTGCCGAGCACGGAGCCCTCGACGGCGTCCAGCTGCTTGCTGACCTGCTCGGTCGCACCGGGGGTGGTGGCGACCATCATGGTGACATTCTTCTCGCCCTTGGCCTTGGCCTTCGCCAGGAGATCGGCGTCGGCCTTGCCGAGCTTGTCGCCCCGGTCGCTGGCGGCGGCCGGTTTGACGGGTGCCGGAGCCGGGTCGTCGGCGGCGAAGGCCGGTGCGGCGCCGGAGGCGGCGAGTGCCGCTGCCAGGCCGGCAGCAGCCGCGATACGCGCCGCTCTTCTCGCCCCGGGTATGGAGCTGGGGGATTCCTTGGTCATCAGCATCCCTGTAATTGAAAGAGAGAGTCCGGAATTCGGTACCGGATGACCGCTCAGCCTGTCGTAAATGACAGGGGTTTGTAGAGAGTTGACGGGGACGAGTCAGGGACATGGCATAGATCCGCCACGGGGCGTGATGTGCCACGAGGGAGGAAAGAGGTCAAACGGTACGCGAGTGGCGCCCGGTGACACGTGGCGCGGGCCCGGTGGTCCGGACCTGCCGCGCCGGTGGTCCGGACCAACTGTGTCCATGGACCGGACCTGCCGTGGTCGTGGGTCCGGACGTGCGGTGTTCATGGTCCGGACCTGCTGTGGCCGTGGGGTCCGGACCTTGCCGTGGTCGTGGTCCGCGAGTCGGACAGCCTCCTGGCAGCGGCCACCCGGCAGCGGCCACCCGGCAGCGGCTTCCAGGGTGCCCGCCTCGGATCGGCACCTCGGAGCGCGGTCCCGAATCGGGGCCTCGGATCGCGGCCTCGGGCCGCCATCCCGGGCCGCCGCCGCCCCCGCTCAGCGCGGCAGCACCATCACGTACGCGGCCGGCTCCCGGTCGGCCGCCGCCATCAGCGCCGTCCGCACCACCGTCGCCTGCTGGTCCATCGAATCGCGCAGCTTCCTCGGGGTGAGGTGGACGACCGTGACCCCGAGCCGCTCCAGATGCTCCCGCTTCGCGGCGTACGCGGACCACTGCGGATCCTCCTGGGTCCGGTCCCCCCGGCCGGGCGCGCCGCACCGGGGCGCCCGGGTGTCCAGCTCCACCGCCACGGCGTGGTCGGGCCAGTAGGCGTCGATCCCGCCGAGCCGGGGCCCGCCGGGCAGCCGCAGCTCCACGTTCCACAGCGGCTCCGGCAGCCCGTGCTCGCGCACCATCGCGTACAGCCGCCCCTCCGCCACCGCCCGCCCCTCGGCCAGCAGCGCGTCGACCGCGCCCACCACGGCGGGCCGCCCCAGCAACTTCGCCTCGCTCAACTCCCGTACCAAAGAAGCTGGTTCGCAGTGCTTGCCGCGCACCGCTTCGGTCAGCAGCCGCCGGACGTCCGCCGCGTCGGACATGCCCGCCACGGCGTCCGCCAGGGCCCGCTCCACCGGGGCGACGGGCACCTCGCCCACCCGCACCGCACCCACTCGCACCGCGCTCGGCATCGAGGCGGTCCGCAGCACCTCCACGAACCGGGTGGACCGCAGCCGCCGGGTGCGCGGGACCAGCACGTCGATCCGGTGCAGCGCCCCCAGGTCCCCGGCCGTGGCGAAGCCGTACAGCGCGAGTGCGGCGGTCCCGGTGACGATCGCCTCGCCGTACCCCGCGTCCGCAGGGTCCGCCGGTGCGCGCCGCGCGGAGACCGGCGGGCGCCCCGCGTACAACAGCGCTCCGTGCAGCCGCTCCTGGCCGGTGGGCGGGCCCGGGTGCAGCAGATAGACCCCCGGCAGCAGGTGCTGCCAGGGGCCGCCGGGCAGGCACTGCGCGGATGTCTGCGCGGCGGACACGCCCCGCGCCCTCAACTGGGCGGCGGAGAGGACACGCTGCGTGACGTCCTCGGAACGAAGAGGGTGATGGAGAAGCTGGGGGGGACGGGGGGAGAGTGGGGTGTTCTGGGTCATGTCCCGGGGTTTCCCGCTCGTGGAGGGTGCCCTAACCCCTGTTACACGCTCGTCGACAATCCCGGACAACACCGTCCTCAAGCACGGACGTTCGGCAACCGAAAAGGGCCGTCGCGCCGGATTCGGGGGAGGGCGCCCCGGACGGGCGTACGAGCGCCGCTTTCGCGCCGCACGCACGCCTCACCCGAGCGCCCCCCCCTTCATGCCCGCGCGCTCATGCTGCGGCCCGGTCGCACTCCTGGCCGCGCAGCGCCCGCGCGAGATCGTCGCGGGCCTCCAGCACCAGCCGCCGCAGCGCCGGGGCGGAGTCCTGGTGCTCGCCCAGCCAGGCGTCGGTCGCCGCGAGGGTGGCGGGGCTGTCCTGGAGAGCGGGGAACATCCCCCGCACCACGTGCATGCCGATCTGGATGGACCGCTCCGCCCAGATCCGCTCGATCACCTCGAAGTAGCGGCTCGCGTAGGGGGCGAGCAGCTCCCGCTGCGAGGGCTGCCCGAAACCGGTGATCGTCGCCTCGACCAGCGCGTTGGACAGCTTGTCCGACTCCACGACCGCCGCCCACGCCTGGGCCTTGACCGCCTCCGAGGGGCGCGAGGCTAGGCACCGGACGTGGTGGCGCTTGCCGGACGCCGTGTCGTCGCGGGCCAGTTCGGCGTCGATCGCCGCCTCGTTCGCCACCCCGTGCGAGGCCAGCGGAGAGAGGAAGGCCCAGCGCAGCTCCTGGTCGACGTCGAGCCCGTCGATCCGGGCGGTGCCGTCCAGCAGTCCGCCCAGCAGCTGGAAGTCCTCATCGGACGAGGCGACCGCCGCGAAGAAGCGGGCCCAGGTCAGCTGGTGCTGACTGCCCGGCTCGGCGATGCGCAGCTCGCGCAGCGCGCCCTCGGCCAGCGCCCGGCCGCCCTCCTCGCGCCAGTCGGGGGCCGCGTAGTTGACCAGCGCCGACTGCGCCCAGGTGTGCAGCATCTGGAGCACCCCGATGTCGCTCTCCCGCCCGGCGAACGCCAGCACCAGCGCGACGAAGTCGCGGGCCGGCATCAGCGCGTCCCGCGTCATGTTCCACAGGGCCGACCAGCACAGGGCCCGCGCCAGCGGGTCCGTGATCTCGCCCAGGTGTTCGCGCAGCGTGGCCAGCGACGCCTCGTCGAAGCGGATCTTGCAGTACGTGAGGTCGTCGTCGTTGACCAGGATCAGATCGGGCCGCTCGGAGCCGGCCAGGGCGTCCACCACGGTCCGCTCCCCGGCCACGTCCACCTCGGCGCGCGCGTAACGCGTCAGCTCGCCCTCCGGCGTACGCCGGTACAGGCCGACCGCGACGCGGTGCGGGCGCAGCTCCGGGTGCGAGGCGGCGGCCTCCTGGACGACGGCCAGCTCGGTCAGGACGCCGGCCGCGTCGTACGTGACCACAGGGGTGAGCGCGTTGACGCCCGCCGTCTGGAGCCAGGAGCGCGACCAGGCCGTCATGTCGCGTCCCGAGGTCTCGGCGAGCACCGACAGCAGGTCGCCCAGGCGGGTGTTGCCGTACGCGTGGCTCTTGAAGTAGCGCCGCGCGCCTTCGAGGAACGCGTCCCGGCCCACGTACGCCACGAGCTGCTTCAGTACGGAAGCGCCCTTGGCGTACGTGATCCCGTCGAAGTTCAGCTTGGCGTCCTCCAGGTCACGGATGTCGGCCGTGATGGGGTGCGTGGAGGGCAGCTGGTCGGCGCGGTAGGCCCACGCCTTGCGGTTGTTGGCGAAGGTGATCCAGCCGTTGGTGAAGCGGGTCGCCTCGACCATCGAGAAGGAGCCCATGAAGTCCGCGAAGGACTCCTTCAGCCACAGGTCGTCCCACCACTCCATGGTGACCAGGTCGCCGAACCACATGTGCGCCATCTCGTGCAGGATGACGTTGGCGCGCCGCTCGTAGGCCGCCGAGGTGACCTTGCCGCGGTAGATGCACTCCTCGCGGAAGGTGACCATGCCCGGGTTCTCCATGGCGCCGAGGTTGTACTCGGGCACGAAGGCCTGGTCGTACTTCCCGAAGGGGTACGGGTAGTCGAAGTGGTCGTGGAAGAAGTCCAGGCCCTGCTTGGTGACCAGGAAGATGTCGTCCGTGTCGAAGTACTTGGCGAGCCCCTTGCGGCACATCGCGCCGAGCGGGATCTCCAGCGTGGAGCCGTCGTCGAACGTACGGCTGTAGTGATCGCTCACGTAGTGGTACGGACCGGCGATGACGGCCGTGATGTACGTGGAGATCGGCTGGGTCTCGGCGAAGGTCCACACCTCGCCCTCGTGCGACTCCTCGGCCCCGTTGGACCAGACCCGCCAGCCTTCGGGAGCGGTCACCCGGAAGCGGTAGGGGGCCTTGAGGTCGGGCTGCTCGAAGTTGGCGAAGACGCGGCGGGCGTCGGCCGGCTCGTACTGCGTGTAGAGGTAGACTTCGCCGTCCTCCGGGTCGACGAAGCGGTGCATGCCCTCGCCGGTCCGGCTGTACGCGCAGCGGGCGTCGACGACGAGCACGTTCTCGCCCTCGACGAGCCCGTCCAGCGCCACCCGTGTCCCGTCGAACACGACGGCCGGGTCGAGGGCCGTCCCGTTCAGGGTCACCGCGTCCACGGCCGGGGCCACCAGGTCGGCGAAGGTCGAGGCGTCCGCACGGGCACAGCGGAACCGGATCGTGGTCAGCGAACGGAAGGTCCGCGGTCCGGATCCCCCGTCGCGCCCGTCGGCCCCCTCGGGCTCGCCGACGGCGGACCGCAGGTCGAGAGCGACCTCGTATCCGTCGACGGTCAGCAGCTCGGCCCTCTTCTGGGCCTCGTCGCGGGACAGGTTTTCACCGGGCACGGGCACTCCTTCGTGACGCGCGTCATGTGTCGTGTTCGAACCCATTGATCCTTGCATGCGTCCGCGCGCGGCGGCATCCAGGGAATGGGGGGCCTTCCTGAGGCGTTCTCGCCCGCGGGTGGAACACGCCCTTCTGCGGAACACGGCCCTTCTGTGGAACACGCCCTTCTGAGGAGAGACATGTCCGAGAACACCCCGGTGAACGGCAAGACCCCGGTCGACTTCTGGTTCGATCCCCTCTGCCCCTGGGCGTGGATGACCTCGCGCTGGATGCTGGAAGTGGAGAAGGTCCGCGACGTCGAGGTCCGCTGGCACGTGATGAGCCTGGCCGTCCTGAACGAGGACAAGCTGGACGACCTGCCGGAGGAGTACCGCGAGCTCCTGGAGACCAAGGCCTGGGGCCCGGTCAGGGTCGTCGTCGCCGCCCAGCAGCTGCACGGGGACGCGGTCGTCGGCCCCCTCTACACCGCGCTCGGCACCCGCTTCCACAACAACGGCGAGGGCCCCACGCGTGAGGCCGTGGCCGCCGCGCTGAAGGACGTGGGCCTGCCCGCCGACCTGGCCGACCACGCCGATTCCGACCGCTACGACACCGAGCTGCGCGCCTCCCACAAGGAGGGCATCGACAAGGTCGGCCAGGAGGTCGGCACCCCGGTCATCGCGGTCCCCGGCGCGGACGGCGAGCAGATCGCCTTCTTCGGCCCGGTCGTCACCCCCGCCCCCAAGGGCGAGGAGGCGGCGAAGCTCTGGGACGGCACGCTGCTGGTCGCCTCCATCCCGGGCTTCTACGAGATCAAGCGGACCCGGACGCAGGGCCCGGTCTTCGACTGAGACCGGTTGTTCCGTGGCCGCGCGTATCCGTACGTACATGGGGACAAGCCCCCGATGCGGATGCGCGCGGGGGAGGCGGCCGAGGCCGCCGCACTGACGGAGCCGGCCCTCCGGTCGAAGGGCCATGGGGAGTACGACGCGGAGTTCCTGGCCGCCTGCCGCGCTACTACGAGGAGCAGGGCCTGCTGCGGCCGGCCCGCCGCCTGAGCGGCTACCGCGCGTACGGGGAAGCGGACGTCGTCACCGTACGGGGCATCTGTGTGCTGGCGGCCGCCGGTCTCAACACGGCCACCATCGCCGAGCTGCTGCTCTGCATGGTCGGCGAAGGCCGCATCCTGGAGCCGGCCTGCTCCAGCATGCTCCCCGACCTGCACCGCGAACGCGCCCGCATCGACGAGTCCGCCGCCGCCCTCCTGGCCGCACGCCACCGGGCTGGACGCGCTGATCGAGCCCACGGCCGTGTCGGGCGTGACCGGCGAGGAGGTGGCGTGCGCGGTGGTGGCGCGAAGGGGGCTTCATGAGGTCTTCCTGGGGTCTCCTGAGCGGGCGATCAGGGGCGGTCGGTTTCGGCGTCGGTGCCGGAGGTGTTGTCGTCCTCGGCCGTGAGCCGCCGGACCTCACTGTGGATGTGCTGGGTGATGAGGTCGCCGAGAGGATCGGTCACGGCGAAGGAGTGCGGGCCGGGATGGTGGTCGAAGTACGCGCACGAGGTGACGGCGCGGGTGGCCAGTTCGCGGAGGACGGCGGGGCACAGGGGAAGGGCGTCGAACCGGTAGACACGGTGGGCGCCGACGCCGGTCCACAGGAGCCACAGGTCCCGGTCGCCGTCGGGGACGTCGGCGGTCCAGAGGTGAGCGGCGTGCTCGGCCGCTTCGTCGTGCTCGCCCAGTTCGCAGAGGAGAAAGTCGTCCTGGGCGAGAACATCGGGTGGGTGCTCGGGGCCGCCTTCCATGCCGGCGAGCGCGAGGAGCGCTTCGAAAAACGGTACGTCGGTGACGGCGGTGCATTGCAGCACGGGTGCAGGTCTCTTCCGTTCTCTTCCTCGGGATGCCGGGGCAGTCCTCGGGGTTGCCGGGGCAGTACGAAGCGCCGCTGCCCCGCGTCGGCGGCAGTGCGGGGCCGGGCGGGGTGCGGAATCACACCGGCAGGTCCCACCCCGGACCGTCCTCCGCCCCGATCCACACCCGCTGCCGGGCGGCCGAGACCGTGATGCCGAAGCCCTCCTGATGCGGCTCGCCCGCTGCCTGCCAGAGCCGGATCGCGGTCTCGACCCGGTCCCACAGGCGTACGGGACCACGCTGGAGGACCGTCCACCCGCCATCGGGCCCGAGCGTCGTCCGCACCTGCGAGCCGGTGGAGACGTCCCAGAGGATCTGCTCCGCCCCCGCCCCCATACGTTCCGCCGCCGGCGCGGCGAGCTGGGCCACCCAACCGCCGGTCCACGTCCCGATCACCGCCGGGTCGATCCGGCTCGGCCGCTCCTCACCGGGCAGCAGGGCCAGGGTCGTGCGGGGCGGCCGGTCGTGCGGGCGCGCGATCATGAAGCTGGTGAACCCGGGCAGGAGCCGTCCCGTCGCGGTTCCGGGGCCGGTCACGGTGAGGAGCGCCAGCCCGGACGCGTAGCTCCAGCCGGAGAGGGTGACCAGGATCTTTCCGCCCGGCTTCACCTGGTGCAGCCAGGCCATGGGGACGTACCGGACCGAACAGGTGGCGATCAGACGGTCGTACGTGCCCGCGCCCGCGCCCGCGTCCGGGTCTCCCCGCAGACCGTCCCCGACGATCAGGCGCGGCGCGTAACCGGCTGCCTTGAGGGCGGCGGCCGCGGCCCGGCCGACCACCGGGTCGTACTCGACGCTGGTCAGCCGGTCGTCGCCGAGGCGATGCGCACCGAGGGCGGTTGAGTAGCCGGTCCCGGTGCCGACCTCCAACACCCGGTGCCCGGCTTCCACTTCGAGCTGCTGCCACATGCGGAGCACCAGGGACGGCAGGGTCGACGACGACGTCGGATCGCCCGTGAGGCTGCCGTTCGTCACGTCGCCGGGCCGGGCGCGGCCGTCGAGCTGGGTGATGAGCGTCCGGTCGGTGTAGATCGCCTCCAGCCACCCGTCCTCGCCCTGGTGAACGGGCAGGTAGCGGGTCGGGGCACTGCCGGGGACCTGCGCGAAGTAGGAGCCCAGGAACAGTTCGCGGGGAACCGCCTCGGCGGCGTCGCGCCATGCGGGGTCGGTGAGCGTCCCGTCCTCGGTGAGCGCGTCCGCGAGGACGGTACGCAGGTGAGCGGAAGTAGTCATGCTGTGGAGCCTTTCTCCAGCTGATCGGCGAGGGCGTGGGCGATGCCGCCGGTGACGTCGGGCGGCTGCCACGCCCACTGCCCGTTGGGGTTGCATTCGAGGAAGTACCAGGTCCCGTCATGGGTCACGGCGAAGTCGAACGCCCCGTACACCAGACGGAAGTGAGCGAGGTAGGCGTGGACGGCGTTCGCGACCGCTTCGGGCACGCCCACGGGTCCGCACCGCATGAGGCCCTGCCGACGCCGCCAGTCCAGATCCGGGCTGTCGATCCGCACCCCGGACAACCACGGCCCCACGGCGGTCACCCGCACGTCGAACGCCTTGTCCACCCGGGCCTGGAAGAGGTGGGGGCAGACCGCCACGGCGTCGGTGATCTCCTGCTCACGCACCGCGCGCACCCAAATGCTGTGGGGTCGGCCGGCCACGCGGTAGGACGTGTTCCACACGGGCTTGTAGACGACTCCGCCGTAGTGATGAGCAACGAACTCCCGTGCTTCCCCCGCGACATGGGTGACCAGTGTGTCGGGCACGAGGAATCCGAACCGCTGCGCCGCCGCGAGCTGAGCGGGCTTGTACTCGGCCGCACGGTTGTTCCATGGGTGGTTGACGTAGTGCGCGCCGGGAAGGGACGCGAGGATTCCCCCGGTTCCCCAGAAGGACTGCTCCGCGGCGAACCGGCGGTCGTGCTCGTCCAGTCCTGAAGGCCCGGCGTACGGTGACGGCCTGCGGACCCAGACGGACCGCACCCGGTTGAGGTCGAGGTCCCGGCTCGCCGTACGCAGGACGCCCCGCTGAACACCTGTGCCGTACGTGGCGGACAGCGAGGCCCCTGCGAGCAGGTCGGTGCCGGGGTCCAGGCGCACCACGGGCACGCGCCGCGCAGCGAGGACGCGCAGCACGATGTCCGTGGTCACGTCGTGGAGGTTGGTCAGCACCAGCACCGACCCACGTCGGCCGTCCATCAAGCGGACTGGTCCTGGTCGTAGGACTCGGTGCTGTCGGAGTCGTTCGCTCCGCCCGGCGCCGCGCCGTCCCCCGGGGTGGTGTGGGTCGGCGTCAGCCCGCTGGTACTGGTGCCGTGGCCGCCCATCTCGACCGTGCGGCCGTTCCTGTCGACGACCAGGGCGATCTGCGTCTCGGCGTCGAGTACGGGGGTGAACTGCGGGACGGTGACGGTGTCCTCGTACGGACCCATCCGGCCAGTGCCCCACGGTGCGGGCGTGTACGGCATCGTGCTCATGATCCTGTTACCTCCGTGCTGGTGGTGAGTCGGTTGCTCTGTCTCCTGCTGACGTCTGCCGCAGGGGCCTATGGCGGCGACCTCAGCCGCCGTACCAGCGCATCCACCTCGGCCGAGCGCCAGCGACCCCGCCGCGCGATTGCCGCGTCCAGCCCGGGGAAGTACCGGGCCCGGTACGCGGGGTCGGCCTCGATGCGGACCCACTCGGCGAAGGGCGAAGGCGGCGCGTACGCGTGAGCGGCTGCCCGCCTCCGTGCGAACCGGAGGAGTACGTTCACGCAGGCTCCACGGGGGCCGCGACCGGCCCGATGGGCAGATGGGCCCAGACGGTCTTTCCCGGGTCGCGCGGCCGTACGCCCCACCGCTCGGCGAGCGCGTCGACGATGAGCAGGCCCCGGCCGGACGTCTCGTCGTCGGTGGGCTTGCGGAGTTCCGGCATCAGCCACTGGTGGGAGTCGGCGACCTCCAGGATGAGCACGCCGTTCCGGCGGCGTAACTCCAGCTCGAAGTAGTCGCCGGTTCCTTTGGCGTGGGCGATGACGTTGGTGGCCAACTCGCTTGCGATCAGGGACGCGTCGTCCACGAGGCCGCCGAGCTTCCACGCGAGGAGGACGGTTCTGACGTGCCGTCGAGCGGCGGGAATGGAGTCCCTGCGGACCCGGAACCTCTTGCTGTCTGTGCGCCCGGACATACGTCCCCCAAGGTCGTGGGCAGGCGGAACCAGGATCACCTGACGTGCTGGAGTCAGCACTCGGTGTGACGCAATCCACGCTAGGGGTGAGATGAGATGCAAGGCAAGTGAATCTGTAATGCAAGCTTGCATTCACTCGTCCGAGGCAACTCGCTAGCGAGAGCGAACAGTTGCCAGGCAGACTGGCCGGAAGGGAGAGGGGGAGTCATGCCCGCAGGTGGGAAGCCCACGGTGCGTAGTCGGAGGTTGGGGGCGGCGCTCAAGCGGCTGCGGCTGAACGCGTGTCTGGACCAGGAGCACGCGGCCGATGCGGTGGCATGTTCCACGGCAAAGATCAGCCGAATCGAATCGGGCACGGTCAGCGCACGCGTCGGTGATGTGCGAGTGCTGCTTGATCTGTACGAGGTGGAGGACGTTGTCGAACGTCGGCTACTGGAGAAGCTGGCGCGGGACAGCAACAAGCGTGGCTGGTGGATGGACTTCGATGCCGGGCAGCCCGTGCGGGAGATTCTGGGCGACTTTCTGTCCCTGGAGTCCGACGCCACGTACATCCGTACCTGGCAGCCGGTTCTCATCCCGGGCCTGCTGCAGACTCCCGAGTACACACGGGCGTTGACCGACGCCAGCCCAGACGTGATCAGTGAGGAAGCGGCCGACATGGTCGTCAAGGTCAGGCAGGAGAGGCGCCGTGTCTTCGAGGAGACGGGCGCACGGTTCGCTGCCGTGATCTGGGAGCCGGCGATCACCGGTCCGATGCCGTCGCCCGCTGTTCACCGGGCTCAGCTCGCCCACCTCAGCAAGATGGCCAGGCAACCCAACATGACGATTCAGGTGCTGCCGCACACCGAGTGGGCTGCTGCGCGGGTGTCGCCTGCGTTCGTCGGACTTTCGTACGCCCAGGAGACCTCACCTGAAGTGATCGTTGTTGATGCGGTCGCCAACTGCATCATCCTCGAAGAGCGGGACGTTATGGCCAGCTACGTACACGCGTTTGACACGCTCAGGTCAGCAGCGCTCACTCGGACTGAGAGCATGGCTTTCATCGAGAAGATCGCGAACAGTGTCGCCGCAGGGAACGAGGAATCGTGAGCAGCCAGGACATAGTGACTTCCTTCGAGAGGTCTTCGTATTCCTCCGGGGGGCAGGGAACTGAGTGCGTCGAGGTGGCCCATACCGCCGACGGCGGCCGCGCCGTCCGCGACAGCAAGGACCCGGCCGCCGGGCTCCAGTTCTACGGCCCCGGCCACTGGGCCGCGTTCATCGACGGCGTGAAGGCGGGCACCTTCGGCGGCTGACGGATCGGCCCGGTGCGCGCGGGCGGGCGCATTCGTGAGCCCGCCAGACCTGTCAGTGGCGGCGAGCACGTGGCTGCGATCATGTGGCGGCGCGAGTCGGCAGCTCCGCGTGAGGGGCAGGTTAGGGTCGGCGTCATGTCTGCCGAGCCCGCCCCCGTACTCACACTGCGTCCCGCGACCCGCGCCGACCTGCCTGCGGTGCTCGCTCTGCTCGCCGATGAGGATCGGGTGGTGGACCCGGCGGCCGTCACGGTCACGGAGACGTACGAGCGCGCCTTCGCGGCGATCGATACCGACCCGCGCAACGAGATGTTGGTCCTGGTCGAGGACGCCGACGGGCACGTCGGTGGGGCGGTCGTGGGCTGTGTGCAGGCGACGTACATCCCCGGGCTCGGAAAGGGAGGCGCCGAGAGGGCCCTGATCGAGGCCGTGCGGATTCGCGCGGACCGGCGAGGTGGCGGGCTGGGGCGGATCTTGATGGAGCGGGTGATCGCGAGGGCACGCGCGCGTGACTGCGGACTGGTCCAGCTGACGAGCAACAAGCAGCGCGAGCACGCGCATCGCTTCTATGCCGGGCTCGGCTTCGCCCGCAGCCACGACGGGTTCAAGCTCAGGTTCTAGGGTTCGCCGCCAGGAGAGAACATGCGGAGCTCAGGCTGCGGAGCCGGATCGCCGCCCCGTCCGGATGGGGTCCCGCGAGGCAGCTCCGCGGTGAGCGCGCGCCGTGTTCCGCCGTGCGGCGGAGGCGGATCATCATGCGGTCTGACGTGCCGGGCCGGGCGGTGCGCGAGATTCAGGGAATGACGACGACGGACCCCGCCCCGCCGGAACCCCGCGTACCGCCGCCGGCCCGGCCGCCGGTGCCGCCACCCCCGCGCTGGGCCGTCCGCGCCGCCCATGTCGCGGCCTGGTCGACCGTCCCCTCCGGGGTGTGGCGCGTCGCGCTCGTGCTCGGGGTGATGGAGCGGGAGGAGTTCCTCGCCGCGTTCCCCGACAACTCCCCGTTGATCGGCCTGGCTTACGTACTGCTGATCGGTGCGGTCGCCGAGGCGGCCTCGTACCTCACGCTCGGGCTGGTACGGCCCTGGGGAGAGACGGTGCCGCGCTGGATTCCGCTCCTCGGAGGACGTCCGGTCAACCGCAGGCTCGCGGTCCTCGCCGCTTCGCTGGGAGCCCTCACGGTCACCGTCCTGTGGTGGGTCCTCTTCTTCGGCGGACTGCTGACCGCCCCCAGCCCGGACCCCGGCATCTCGGCCGGTGAAGCCCTCTTCGTCGCCGCCTACGCTCCCCTCCTGCTGTGGGGCCCGCTCCTGGCGGCGGTGACCTGGTCGTACCACCAACGGCACCGGGCTCGCACGGGGTGGTGATCCAAGTCGCGTTCCCGTTGCATGTCCCGCTGGTAAGAGGTACTTGTCGCTTACCTGACTCCCCGCCGGACGTCCAGCTTCATGAAAGGGCGAAGCTAGGCGGATGCACCCGGGCCATGCTCGGCGGACCCCTCGGACCCGCCCTGGCCCGCCCCAGGAGCCGCCGCCTCCAGCTCCGCCACCGTGCCCGACATCACCGTACGGATGTGGCGTGTCAGGTGGTCCGCCGGCCAGTCCCACCAGGCCACGGCCAGCAGGCGTGCGACGTCCGCCTCCTCGTACCGGGTGCGGATCAGGCGGGCCGGGTTGCCGCCGACGATGCCGTAGTCCGGGACGTCCGAGACGACCACGGAGCGCGAGCTGATGATCGCGCCGTGCCCGATGCGTACGCCCGGCATGATCACGGACTCGTAGCCGATCCAGACGTCGTTGCCGATCACGGTGTCGCCACGGTTGGGGAGGCCCGTCAGCAGGTCGAAGTGGTCGGCCCAGGAGCCGCCGAGGGTCGGGAACGGGAAGGTGGACGGGCCGTCCATGCGGTGGTTGGAGCCGTTCATGATGAAGCGCACCCCCGTGCCCAGCGCGCAGAACCTGCCGATCACCAGGCGCTCCGGGCCGTAGTGGTACAGGACGTTGCGGATCTCGAACTCCGTGGCGTGCTCGGGGTCGTCGTAGTACGAGTACTCCCCGGCCTCGATCAGCGGCGAGGTGACCAGAGGCTTCAGCTGCACCACGCGCGGCTGGCCGGGCATCGGGTGCAGGACGGTGGGGTCCGCCGGGACAGGTGCGGGAGCGGAACTCATGGGGCCTCTTCAGGGGAGGGGGAGGGGAGTGGGGAGCGGGGTACGGGTAGGCGTGCGAAGGTCATCGTGGCATCCGGGCCCGGCTGGGCGGGTATTTTCCCGCCCAGCCGGAACGGCTCCCCCCGCGACCAGTCGGCCGCCACGCCCCGCATCACCAGCGCGCTGTCCAGCACCGCGCTGCCCGGCGGGAAGCGGTCCAGGTCCTCGAAGAACGATGAGCGTACGGTACGGGGCCGGCCCGCCGTCACCTTCCAGGCGTCCGTGGACAGTTCGAGGACGTCCAGGTGGGCGCCCCCTGCGTTGGGGGAGAGGCCGCGGCTGCCGAGGCGGAAGAACTCCGACGCCTCCGCCAGGTCCGCGAACAGCCCGCTGCCGTGCAGTTCCTCGGCCGGTTCCACCGTCGCGTCGACCGTCACCTCGCCGTCCCGGGTCGCGAAGGCCACCCGTACGGCGTCGGCGTCCTCCCGCACCGTGAAGTCCGCGCGGCCGTGTTCGCCCGGGTAGATCCGGCCGCCCGCGAAGGCGTTGAGGCGGGAGGCGGTGTCGCGGCGCGGGATGTAGACGCCCCGCTCGACGCCGTCCGGCCCGTCCCACTCGACGGCGATCCGGTGCGCCGCGTTCTCGCTGGTCAGCCCGGTCGCGGCCGGGGCCCAGCCGGGGCGGACACCGCCGATCCGCAGCAGGCAGATCCCGGCCACCGCCTGGCCGCGCACCAGCTGGGGCCGCAGTGGCGCGGGCAGCAGGGCCGCCGCGACGTACGGGTCGACCCGGTAGTTCACCAGGAGGCGGCGTTCGATGACGCTGGAGAGCCGGGACCGGATCATGAGGCGTCGCCTTCCGGCGCCGAGCGCCACTTGGTGCTGCGGAGCACGATCTGCTCGGGGCACACGGCGCTGAGGAAGCGCCCCACGCACATGGCGAGCCGCTCCTCGGCGAGCGAGTAGAGGATGCGGTTGGCGTCCCGGCGCTCGGTGACGAGCCCGGCCCCCTTGAGCACGCCCAGGTGGCGCGAGATGGACGGGGCGCTGATCGAGAACCGGCTCGCGATCTCCCCGGCGGCCAGCTCGCCGCCCCGCAGGTCCTCCAGGATCTGGCGGCGGGTGGGGTCGGCGAGGGCGCGGAAGGCGCTTGCCTCTTCGTCGGCGGGTGAATCCATGTGTGCGTGTTTAGCACATGAGCTAAGCAGCTAAGCGGTCGCCATGGGAAAGCCCCCGCGAGCCATGTCCTCGCGGGGGCTCTCCGTTCATCCGCCCGCCATGGTGAAGGTTGAGAAGACGATCACGAGGCAGGACGTCCGTGGTGTGCCGGTGTCACGTCAGGGGGCGAGCAGCAGTACGTCCGCGCGCTCCTTGGCGGCGGCGTAACGCTTCGCCACGTCCTGCCAGTTGACGACCCGCCACATGGCCTCGATGAAGTCCACCTTCTGGTTCTTGTACTGCAGGTAGAAGGCGTGCTCCCAGGCGTCGAACACGAGGACCGGGACCGAGCCCTGGCCGACGTTGCCCTGGTGGTCGTAAACCTGCTCGACGATCAGCTTGCCGCTCACGGGCTCGTACGCGAGCACGCCCCAGCCGGAACCCTGGGTGGTGGCCGCGGCCTTCGTCAGCTGGGACTTGAATCCCGCGTAGGAGCCGAAGGACTCGGTGATCGCGTCGGCGAGGTCGCCCACGCCGTCCGCCGCGAGGGGCTCGCCGCCGCCGTCACCGGTCATGTTGTGCCAGTAGATCGAGTGCAGGATGTGGCCGGAAAGGTGGAACGCGAGGTTCTTCTGGAGACCGTTGATCGCTCCCCAGGCCTCCTTGTCGCGGGCCTCTTCCAGCTGCTCCAGGGTGTCGTTCGCGCCCTTGACGTACGCGGCGTGGTGCTTGTCGTGGTGCAGCTCGATGATCTGCGGATTGATGACCGGTTCGAGCGCCGCGTAGTCGTACGGGAGTTCCGGGAGCGTGTACGTGGCCATGATGCGAGCCCTCCGACTGCTGGGAATGCCGTCCAGTTGTTATTGCAATCTATGTGCAGAAGCAGGCTAACAGCAGGAGTGTTCCGAAGTGATCAGCCCTTCGGCCTAGGGCCTGCGGCGCTGTGCGCGCGGCTCGCCGCCCCGCCGCCCCGCGATGCCCGCCGAACGCCGAACGCCGAACGCCGGCCGCCGAACGCCGAACGCCGAACGCCGGGCTCCGCCCCGTTCGTACGAGGAGGAGCCCGGCGTTCGGCGGACGTCGTGCGGGAACTACTTCCGCTGCGCCGGAATCTCGGCCGCGTCGCCGGCGCCGGCGCCGTCGCCGCTCTCGGCCTCGCCGTCCCTCCGCCGCTGACGTACGACACCGATGCCGATCAGCACCAGGGTCAGCGCTCCCGTGGCCAGCAGCTGGTCGCGGGTGTCCGGCTGGCGCAGCATCAGCAGGAAGATGCCCACCATGGCCACCAGGGCGACGATCGTGCCGACGGGGAAGAGCCACATCCGCACGACCAGCTTCTCCGGTGCCTCCCGCTCGGTGCGGCCGCGCAGGATCAGCTGGGAGGCCGCGATGAAGATCCACACCACCAGGATCACCGCGCCGATCATGTTCAGCAGCCAGGGGAAGACGTCGTCCGGCCGCCAGTAGCTGAGCAGCACGCAGGCGAAGCCGAAGACCGAGGAGAACAGCACGGCGTTGCGCGGCACCCCGGAGGTGATCTTCCCGAGCACGGCCGGGCCCTGACCCCGGACGACCAGCGACCGGGCCATGCGCGAAGCGCCGTAGATGTTGGCGTTCATCGCGGAGAGCAGGGCGATGAGGATGACCACGTTCATGATCTGCGCGGCGCTCCCGACGCCGAGGTGGTCGAGCATCGCGTAGAACGGGCCGACCTCGGCGACCTTCGGGTTGTCCCAGGGGACCAGCGTGACGATGACCGCCATGGAGCCGATGTAGAACACCGCGATGCGCCACATCGCCGTGCGGACCGCCTTCGCGACGCCCTGCACCGGGTTCTCGGACTCGGCCGCCGCGATGGTGACGGTCTCCAGACCGCCGTACGCGAAGACCGAGGCGAGGAGTCCGATGATGAACCCGTCCATGCCCTTGGGGAGGAAACCCCCGTCGCCCGAGAGGTTGGACAGGCCGGGCGCGTCCGTGTCGGGCAGCACGCCGAGGATCGCCAGCAGACCGAGCACCAGGAACAGCGTGATCGCGATGACCTTGAGCGCGGCGAACCAGAACTCGAACTCGCCGAAGTTCTTCACGGCGGCCAGGTTCGTCCCGAGGAAGATCACCATGAACAGGGCGACCCAGGCCCATTCCGGCGTTCCCGGCAGCCAGCCGCTGACGATCTGCGCGGCCCCGATGCCCTCCAGGCCCACGGCGACGCAGAGCAGGAACCAGAAGGACCAGCCCGCGGTGAATCCGGCCCACGGGCCGATCGCCCGTTCGGCGTGCACGGAGAAGGAGCCGGAGGCCGGGTTGGCGGCCGACATCTCGCCGAGCATGCGCATCACCATCATGACGAGCAGCCCGGAGATGGCGTACGCGACGATGATCGAGGGCCCGGCCGCGGCGATCCCGGCACCCGAGCCGACGAACAGACCGGCGCCGATCACCCCGCCGAGGGCGATCATCGAGAGGTGCCGCTGTTTGAGACCGTGGGTGAGCGCGGAGTCCGCCCGGTTCCCGGCGGGGGCCGTGGAGTCAGCAGTGGGGGCCGTGGAGCCAGCGGTGGGGGGAGACGCGGAGATCCGGGGCATGGACGAGCTCTGTTCGGTAGCCGAGACAAGGGACGAACCCACAGTCTGAGCATCCGTACCGCTCACACGGAGCGGGTGTCCGCTATGCGGTCACCTGGCTCACACAAGGTGCACGCCCGCCTACCGGCCGGTGGCGTCCGCGTTCCCGGGCGAGCCCGCCCGGCGCTCCCGCCGCTGACGCCCCACCGCCACCAGCAGCACCAACGCCGTCGCCCCGGCCGACCACAGCACCTGCGGGCGTGCCGCCTCGTCGGTCAGCATCAGCAGCAGCACGCCGAGCAGTCCGGCCAGCGTCACCCAGGTCAGATACGGGAACCACCACATCCGCAGAGTGAGCGCCTCGGGAGCCTCCTGCTCCAGCCGGGCGCGCAGTCGCAGTTGGGAGGCGGCGATCAGCGCCCAGACGAACAGCAGCACCGCGCCGACCGAGTTGAGCATGTAGAGGAACACCGTGTCCGGCCACAGCAGGTTGAGCAGGACGGAGACGAACCCGAAGGCCACCGAGGCCAGCACCGCCCGCCGCGGCACACCGCCTTCCGTTCCCTTCTCCGTACCGCCTTCCGCCCTGTTCTCCGTACCGCCCTTGCCCGAGACCTTCAGCAGACCGCGCGGGGCCTCCCCGCGCTCCGCCAGCGAGAAGATCATGCGGGAGGAGCCGTACAGATTGGCGTTGAGTGCGGAGAGCAGTGCCACGAACACCACGATGTTCATGATCTGCCCGGCCGACGGCACCCCGATCGTGTCCAGCACCTTCACATACGGGCTGAGCCCGGCCTGCTGTGCGGTCCACGGCAGCACGGTCACGATCACCAGCATCGAGCCGACGTAGAAGAAGAGGATGCGCACCACCGCGCTGCGCACCGCCCGTCCCACCGCACGCGCCGGGTCGTCCGTCTCGGCGGCGGCGATGGTGACGACCTCCAGCCCGCCGAAGGCGAAGACCACGGTCAGCACGCCGGAGACGACCCCGCCCCAGCCGTTCGGCAGGAAGCCGCCCTGGCCGGTCAGGTTGGTCATGCCGACCGGGTCGGTGTCGGGGAGCCATCCGAGGACCGCCAGCAGCCCGAGCACCAGGAAGACCACGATCGCGCCGACCTTCAAGGAGGCGAACCAGAACTCGAACTCGCCGAAGTTCTTCACCGCCGTCAGGTTCGCCGCGGTGAAGACCACCATGAACAGCAGCACCCACGCCCAGGGTTCGATGCCCGGCACCCAGCCGTGGGCGATCTGCGCGGCCGCCGTCGCCTCCACGGCGAGGACCACCACCAGCAGGAACCAGTACAGCCAGCCGACGCTGAACCCGGCCCACCGCCCGAGCGCCCGCTCGGCGTGCACGGAGAACGAACCGGAGGCGGGCATCGCGGAGGACATCTCGCCGAGCATCCGCATCACCAGCATCGCGAGCGTCCCCGCGATCAGATACGAGACGACGATCGCGGGCCCGGCCACCGCGATCCCGGCGCCCGAGCCGACGAAAAGACCGGCTCCGATCACCCCGCCGAGCCCCAGCATCGTCAGATGGCGCTGCTTGAGCCCGTGCGACAGCGGCTCGGCCGGAACGGCGGCGGGCGAGGGAGCAGAAGCGGGCGAGGGAGCAGAAGCAGGAGTGGGAGCGGAAGCAGGATTGGGGGGAGGGGCCTCGTGCATGGGCTCGTGCATGGGGGAGGGGTCACTCTCGGACTCAACGGGTCATCCGCGGGCCGATCAGCGCGAGCTGATCGTTTATGGGGAAGCTACAGTCTCGCCGATCGCCGCCCTCCCGCCAAAATGCGCCGACACCGCCCCAACCTCAGTGACGAGCGTCACGTGGGGGTGTGATTGATGCGCGAGCTTTGTGCGAACCCCACCAAGCCATCAACCGCCGCTTTGTGGGCGGCTGATGGTGATCGATCGTTAACCCGTGGGCTAACGTCGGCGGGAGCCCGACCCCACCCTGCCCGGCCGGGGGCCGTCCCGGCCCACCTGCCCTCACCCGCGGAGTCCCGATGAGCACTGCTGCCGCCCCCGTCCGCTCCGGAGCGGTCCTCGCCGACCTGCTGCCCGCAGTCCGGCACCGCTACGCCGTGGACGCGGCCCTCGTCCTCGGCGGCGCCGCCCTGACCGGCATCGCGGCCCAGATCGCCGTTCCGGTCCCCGGCTCCCCGGTCCCGGTCACCGGCCAGACCTTCGCGGCGCTCCTCATCGGCACCGCGCTGGGCGCCCGCCGCGGTTTCCTCTCCCTGGCGCTGTACGCACTCGTCGGCATGGCCGGCATGCCGTGGTTCGCCGAGGCCTCCTCGGGCTGGGCGATGCCGTCCCTGGGCTACGTCTTCGGCATGCTCCTGGCCGCCACCGTCGTCGGCGCCCTCGCCCGGCGCGGCGGCGACCGCTCGATACTGCGCACCGCGGGCACGATGGCCCTCGGCTCCGCGATCATCTACGCCATCGGCGTGCCCTACCTCGCGCTGTCCACCGGGATGTCGCTGAGCGCCGCCGTCGCGGCCGGCCTCACTCCGTTCCTGATCGGTGACGCCCTCAAGGCGGCACTGGCCATGGGCGCGCTGCCCGCCGCCTGGAAGCTCCTCGGCCGCCGCGGCTGACCCGCTACCGAAGACTCAGCCCTCGCAGGGGCCGCCGAAGAGGCCCGCCGATCGTCCTGGAAGACCGGACCGGCGGGCCTCTTCGGCGTTTCCGGGGCGTGGAAACCGGCGGTGCTGATCACCTTTGGCCACTTGGCGAAGGCCGTCGGCGTGTTCCCCGCCCGCCGAGCGAAGCGTTCACCGCACAGAATCGGCCCCCAGGCCTGCGAATCATCGAATGGGGGCTTCCGCCCCCGCTGACGGCTGCCCCGCGAAGTTCGTGCCACACTTCGCACCATGCGCGTGTACCTCGGATCCGACCATGCCGGCTACGAACTCAAGAACCACCTCGTCGAGTGGCTCGGCGCCCACGGCCATGAGGCCGTCGACTGCGGCCCCCACATCTACGACGCCCAGGACGACTATCCGCCGTTCTGCCTGCGTGCCGCCGAGAAGACGGCCGCCGACCCGGACAGCCTCGGCATCGTGATCGGCGGCTCCGGCAACGGCGAGCAGATCGCCGCCAACAAGGTCAAGGGCGTCCGCGCCGCACTGGCCTGGAGCGAGCAGACCGCCGCCCTCGGCCGCGAGCACAACGACGCCAACGTCATCGCGATCGGCGGCCGGATGCACACGGTCGAGGAGTCCACGAAGTTCGTCGAGATCTTCCTCTCCACGCCGTACTCGGGCGAGGAGCGCCACACGCGCCGCGTCGAGATGCTCGCGGCGTACGAGACCACCGGCGAGCTTCCCCCGGTCCCGGCCCACCACCCGCGGCAGGGCTGACCGCCCCGCCCCGTCGCCCGCAGCGGGGCTGACCGCCCCGCCACCTCCACCCCACGCCTTCCCGTGCCGCCGGGTCCCGGACCCGGCGGCACGGCCATGCCACCGCCGGCCCTTTCAACAGGAGCTCCACCGTGCCCGAGGGACACACCATCCGCCGCCTCGCCGACGACCACGCCGAACGGTTCGCGGGCACACCGGTACGGGTGAGCAGCCCGCAGGGCAAGTTCTCCGACAGCGCGGCCCTGCTCGACGGACGGCCCCTCACCGCCACCGACGCCCACGGCAAGCACCTCTTCCTCGGCTTCGGCGACACCGGCTGGGTCCACATCCACCTCGGCCTCTTCGGCAAGCTCGGCTTCGGCACCGCCCCGCCCTCACCGCCCACCGACACGGTCCGCCTCCGGCTGGTCAACGCCGGCCACCACGCGGATCTGCGCGGCCCCACGACCTGCGCCCTGATCACCGAGCCCGAGAAGCGCGCGATACACGAGCGCCTGGGCCCGGACCCGCTGCGCGGCGACGAGGACGGGGAGCGCGCCTGGCGGCGGATCTCCCGCAGCAGGACCACCGTCGCCGCCCTGCTGATGGACCAGAAGATCATCGCGGGCGTCGGCAACGTCTACCGCGCCGAGGTCCTCTTCCGCCACGGCATCGACCCGTACCGCACGGGCAGGGACCTCACCCGCGCCGAGTGGGACACGATCTGGGCGGACCTGGCGGAGCTGATGCGCGAAGGCGTGAGGAACAACCGGATCGACACGGTCCGCCCCGAACACCTTCCCGAGGCCATGGGCCGCCCGCCCCGCAAGGACGACCACGGCGGCGAGGTCTACGTCTACCGCCGAGCGAACCTGCCCTGCCACATCTGCCGTACGGAGATCCGCACCGCGGACCTGGCCTCCCGCAACCTCTTCTGGTGCCCCCGGTGCCAGCCCCCGGGCCCCTCCGGCGACCGATAGCCGCGAGCTCCTCCGACGACCGAGAACCGGGGGCGGGCTCCGGTGACCGAGGAACCCGGTGGCTCCGCCGGCCGACCGCCCTGGAAGGCATCCGGTGGCTGAAAACCCGGGTGGCCTCCGCGCACGCGTTCCCGTCCGCGCCCCGCGAGAACCGTGTCATATGCCACGCGAAGCGGGGTCCCGTCGTGCGAACGACCCCGTTTCGAGCGCATTGTCACCGGGGTCCCCCTGCACCGGACGCGTCCGGGTGGATAGGGTCCCGGCAATGGCCCGTAGCGGAGGAGTAGACGACTTCTGGGCCCGGTGGCGCAGAAAAATGCACCGGGCCCGCATCGGCCTGCGTAAATCCGGGGTCGACTACTTCCGCGGCGACGGCTCCGACTGGATCGCCCTGGCCGGTCTGCTGCTGACGGTCCCGGCCATCACCTTCGCCACCATCGCCAGCCCGGTCTGGATCGACCCGGCCGCCCTCGCCCTGCCCATCGTGGCGGGCGGCCTCCTGCTGCGTCCCGCCAGCCTGCTGAGCCTGTACGCGACGGCCGCCGGCGCACTGATCGTGGAGGCGCTCACCCTCGGCCCGTACCTGGACGGCCCCGCCCGGGTCACCCCGGGCACCGTGCTCGTGGTCGCCGCCTGCGGATTCTTCGGGCTGATCCTCGCCCAGTTCCGGGCCCGGGTCGGCGTGCCCTGGCGGCGCGGCGGCACGATGCTCTTCGACCTGCGCGAACGCATCCGGGTCCAGAGCGCCCTGCCCCGGCTGCCCCAGGGCTGGCACCGCGAGATGGCCCTGCGTCCGGCCGGCGGCCAGTCGTTCTCCGGGGACTTCGTCGTCGCGGCCCGCACCCACGGGGGCCGCACCCTGGAGGCCGTCCTCACCGACGTATCCGGCAAGGGCATGGACGCGGGCTCCCGGGCCCTGCTGCTGTCCGGCGCCTTCGGCGGGCTGCTCGGCTCGCTGCCCCCGCACGCCTTCCTGCCCGCCGCCAACGGCTATCTGCTGCGGCAGGACTGGGACGAGGGCTTCGCCACCTCGATCCACCTGGTGCTGGACCTGGAATCGGGCGACTACGAGATCTACTCCGCAGGCCATCCGCCCGCCCTCCAACTGCACGCGGGCAGTGGGCAGTGGGAGGAGAAGTCCGGGGAGGGGCCCCTGCTCGGCGTCTACGACGGGGCCGAGTTCGACGCCGTGAAGGGATCGCTCGCGCCCGGCGACGTACTGATGCTGTTCACGGACGGTCTGGTGGAGGCAGCCGACCGGGACATCGCCGAGGGCATCGACCGGTTGACGGGCGAGGCCGACCGCTATGTCTCCACCGGCTTCGAGGGCGCGGCCTGGCACCTGATCGAGGCCTGCGCCAAGGACGTCAACGACGACCGGGCCCTGCTGCTGCTCTCCCGCCGGGCCTAGGGCCTCTCGGCCGACCACCGGCCACAGCACGCTCGGAAGGCCGCCCGGGGCCGATGGAGAGGCCGAAGGCGAGGCGGCGTGCGGGCGTTACGCGGGCGGCGCGCGGACGCCGCGTCAACAGCCGTACGCGTAAGACGAGTTCGGATGCGCTGCCGGATGCGGTCTTGGACAGGATCCCGGACGGGCCCCGGACGGGTTCCCCGATGCGGTCGTAGGGTCGGCCCATGACCGAACGCGATCTGAGCATCTCCGAGGTGGAGGCCATCGCCCGCGAGGCCCATGCGCGGCAGACCGACAAGGCGGGCCGCCCGTACGTGGAGCACCTGGCGGCGGTGGCCGAAGGTGTACGGGTGCGGGGCGGCGACGACGGACAGATCGCGGCGGCCTGGCTGCACGACGCGGTCGAGGACGACGCTCTCTCCGCCCAGTGGCTGGCCGACGCCGCCCTGCCGCAGCAGGTGAAGGACATGGTCCTGGCGGTGACCAAACGGCCGGGCGAGGAGCTGTCCTCGTACGCCGCGCGGATCCTGGCCACCCCGGGCGCACTGCTCATCAAGGAGGCGGACCTCGCGCACAACGCGGATCCCGCCCGCCTCGCGGTCCTGGACGCGGCGACGCGTACCCGGCTGACGACGAAGTATGCGCAGGTGCGAGGCCTCTTGGGGCTGGTCGGCCGTGAATCACCCCCGGACCGAAAGAATCCGGCCAACCCGGAGACGCACTGATCCACCCGCGGCCCGGCCGCGGGTGGATCAGGGGAAAGCCGGCGAGGAGGGGCGGCCGGCCGGTCCGCCGGGGGGCTCAGTGCTTCGCGGGGTCCTTCCGGAACGCCCACGCCATGTCGGGCTCGGTGGCCCATTTCAGGGCGCGGCCCACCGGCGGGGTGC
Source organism: Streptomyces sp. NPDC048142 (assembly GCF_043202835.1). Classification (NCBI taxonomy): domain Bacteria; kingdom Bacillati; phylum Actinomycetota; class Actinomycetes; order Kitasatosporales; family Streptomycetaceae; genus Streptomyces; species Streptomyces sp. NPDC048142. The sequence goes on along the minus strand of NZ_JBIDBC010000014.1, from coordinate 44,675 downwards.
ACATGAGCGTCACGGCCACCGCCGTCGCGAGCGAGACGACGACCAGCCCGACCGGGTCGGAGAGCCAGGTGTAGCGGTCGAACAGGCCCGCGTACTCGGCCCCCTTGGTCAGGAAGCCATGCAGCAGATAGCCGCAGATCGTGCCGGCGCCGAGCACCGTGAACCACCTGGCCCGGCCGGGCACCCAGGCCAGGAAGCCGATCGTCAGCGCCAGGGCGCAGCCGGACATCGCGAGCGTCATCGCCGCGCCCGACCACCACGGGGCGTCCATCTCCTGGGCGCTGTTGGCGCGGTAGAGCCAGCCGAGCTGCACGTGCGGGGCGATCCAGTACGCGAAGAGCAGCGCGCCCGCGAACAGCGGCACGGACAGCAGCCGCACCTCGCACCGCCTGACCAGCCGGAAGTGCTCGGGCTTCATCAGCAGACCGAGCACGAAGAACGGCAGGAACTGCAGCACCCGCTGGAGATCGAGGTCGTCGCCGATGTCGGGGGAGACGGAGGCGAGCAGGGCGATGGCGAGCGCCACCGGCAGCGGATGGCGCAGCGTGCGCCAGATCGGTGTGGTCACCCGCCAGATGAACAGGGCGATCAGGAACCAGGTCAGGAAGAACGGGTCGATCAGGCTGATCGCCGTGTCGGGCGAATCGTCCGCGTACCGCTTGAAGAGCGAATAGGCCGTCTCGAACAGCACGTACGGCACCGCGACTCCGGTGATCAGCCGCTTCACCTTGGGCGGTGTCATGTCGAACGACCGCGAGAAATAGCCGGAGATGAGGATGAAGGCCGGCATGTGGAACGTGTACACGATCATGTACAGCGCCCGGGTGGCGCGACTGCCGTCCATCACGGGTTCCCAGGCGTGCGCCACCGCGACGAGAACGATGGCCAGATATTTCACATTGTCGAAGTAGGGATCGCGCTCCCTCGCTGCCGCGGGCTCCAGTGCGGCTGAGCCCGGCGCGCCGGGCTCGGGGGCGGGCCGGGGTGCGGTGGTGGTGGGTGTCCGCTCGTGTCCGGGCTCCCGGGTCGCCGGGGGGAGCGGGGCCCTCTGAAATACGCTCGGAGCTTGGAACATCTCAGGAACTTTAGACCGGTCGATTGCCCCGCGTAAAACTACGGGGAAGGAAACATGTGTTCCCGTATATTCGAATGCAAAACCGTCCAGCGCTGCCCGTTATGACACTCTTGGTCCCGTTTAAATGGGGCATATCGGCAGGGTGTTGGTCGAAGTGAATTACGTCGCATTCATGCTGTCCATTAGCTGTGAATGGCGTGTGCGGATGCGGAAACGATCACTGCGGCGAATATTCGAACGCGGGTATTTCACAGTCCGCACACAGTCCGCGCACAGAAAGAGTGAAGGCGGCGAGACTTCCGCGCGCTCCCCGCGTGCCTCCCGCGTGCTCCCCGCGCTCGGGGTGGGGGCGGCCGCCGCCGATGTCTGTCGCCGCGACGGCGCCGGCCGGCGAAGGATGGCGGGATCCCGTCGCTCCGTTCCGTCACCCGGCAGCAGCCACGGAGGAGTTGGTGGCACGATGGGGAGGACGGGGCGCGCGGTGGTGCACGTTTCCGGGCCGGCAAGGCGGACCGACCGAGGATGTGATCAGACGTGGCTATTTCACTGTCTATGGTGCTGCTGTTCGCGGTCATCCTGGTGGTAATGATCCGTGGCGGCTCCATCAAGGCCGGTCCCGCGATCGTGGCCGCGCTCTTCGGCTTCTTCCTGGCGTCGACCGGCATGGCCCCGTCGATCAACAGGTTCATGGACTCGATAGCCGACACCATCAACCAGATCAGCTTCTGAGGCCGCAACGCGCGAGGGCCGGGCCGGAGGATGATCCTCCGGCCCGGCCCTCGACTGCCTGGAGCGGGCGACGGGAATCGAACCCGCGTAGCTAGTTTGGAAGACTAGGGCTCTACCATTGAGCTACGCCCGCAAGCGTCGCACCGCAGGTCCGTGGACCGCGGCACGAAGAGCATCGTAGCGGGTCGGCGGCGATGCCCGCACACCCGTTGTGCCGGCCGCCGGGCCGGACCCGCATCGAAGACCGGACCGAACCCGGACCGAACCCGACCGAACTCCGGCCGAACCCGAACCGGGCCTGGGCCGGACCGGTGGAACCGCGCGGTAAGGCGTCGGATCCATGGCTCCTGTGCATGTACCCTACGTGTCGCACCGACGGGGTGTGGCGCAGCTTGGTAGCGCGTCCGCTTTGGGAGCGGAAGGTCGTCGGTTCGAATCCGGCCACCCCGACCACCGGCAAGATCGCATTGTGGGAGTCCTCCCCCTTGCCGTTACTATGCAAAATGCGTGCCCGTGTGTCTGATGTACCGGGCTCGGTCCGCGAAGCCGCCACTCGGCGGCCGAGCAGAACCCCAAGAAGTCAGCCACCAAGGAGACCGAACCGTGAAGAGCGCCGTGGAGACCCTGAACCCGACCCGGGTTCGGCTCAGCATTGAGGTGCCCTTCGAGGAGCTCAAGGACAGCCTCGACGCGGCGTACAAGAAGATCAACCAGCAGGTCACGGTGAAGGGCTTCCGCAAGGGCAAGATCCCCGCCCGGGTCATCGACCAGCGGTTCGGCCGCGGTGCGGTGCTGGAGGAGGCCGTCAACGACGCCCTCCCGAAGTTCTACACCGAGGCGGTCAACGAGGGTGAGCTGAACGTCCTCGGCCAGCCCGAGGTCGACATCACCGAGCTGAAGGACGGCGAGCTGCTGGCCTTCACCGCCGAGGTTGACGTACGCCCCGAGATCGAGATCCCGGACTACTCCGGCATCGAGGTCACCGTCGACGCCCTTGAGGTCACCGACGAAGAGGTCGAGAAGGCCGTGGAGCAGCTCCGTGAGCGCTTCGCCGCCACCAACCCGGTCGAGCGCGCCGCCGCCGACGGCGACGTCGTCACGATCGACCTGGAGGCCAAGGTCGACGGCGAGATCCTGGAGGACGGCGTGGCCGACGGTGTCTCGTACACCATCGGTTCCGGCGAGCTCCTCGACGGCATCGACGAGGCCGTGACCGGCCTGGAAGCCGGTGGCGAGGCCACCTTCACCTCCGAGCTGAAGGGCGGCTCGGCCGAGGGCAAGGCCGCGGAGGTCACCGTCAAGGTCACCGCCGTCGCCGCCCGTGAGCTCCCCGAGCTGGACGACGACTTCGCCCAGATGGCCAGCGAGTTCGACACGCTGGAGGAGCTGAAGGCCGACAGCCGCAAGCGCCTGGAGACCACCAAGCAGTACGACCAGGCCACCCAGGCCCAGGAGCGGGTCCTGGAGGAGCTGCTGAAGCTCGCCGAGGTCCCGATCCCGGAGAAGCTGCTCGCGGACGAGGTCCAGACCCGCAAGCACAACCTGGAGCACCACCAGCTCGGTCAGATGGGTCTCGACCTCGAGAAGTACCTCGAGATCCAGGGCAAGACCCTGGAGGAGTTCGAGAACGAGACCTCCGAGCAGGCCATCAAGGGCATCAAGACGCAGTTCATCCTGGACGAGCTCGTCAACAAGGAGAAGCTGAACGTCAACCAGGAGGAGCTCACCGAGCACCTCATGCGGCGCGCGCAGTCCTCCGGCATGAGCCCCGACCAGTTCGCCCAGGCCGTCGTCGAGGGTGGCCAGGTGCCGATGCTCGTCGGCGAGGTCGCCCGCGGCAAGGCGCTCGCCGTCGTCGTCGAGGCCGCCAAGGTCGTCGACACCAACGGTGAGGTCGTCGACCTCGAGGACGAGGACGAGGCTGCCGCCGAGACCACGGAGACGGTCGAGGCCGCCGCCGAGGACAAGGCGGAGGGCAAGGCCGAGGAGAAGAACGAGGCCTGAGCCTCGTCCCGATCCACAGGGCAGCCTCCGGGCTGACCGCTACGACGGGCCCCGGACGCACCACGCGTCCGGGGCCCGTCGCCGTATCCCCGTCGCCCCCTGCCGTATCCCCGTCGCTCTCCCCGCCGTATCGCTGTGCGGCCCCGGAACCCTTGTGCCCACTGCGGACCTTGCGCTCCCAGCGAACAGTTGCGGAAGCGGGATGGCGTTGTCCCACCTGCGCGTTAGGGTCCATGAAGAGGAAGGGTGGGGCAGTGACTTCACCCGCCCGGTACGAAGACGCTGAGACGGCCGGAGCCGTCAGAGACGAGCAGGTGGATACGTGACGAATCTGATGCCCTACGCCGCCGGAGAGCCGTCCCTCGGTGGAGGCCTCGGTGACCAGGTCTACAGCCGACTGCTCGGCGAGCGCATCATCTTCCTCGGTCAGCAGGTCGACGATGACATCGCCAACAAGATCACCGCACAGCTTCTCCTCCTTGCCGCCGACCCGGACAAGGACATCTACCTCTACATCAACAGCCCCGGTGGTTCGGTGACGGCCGGCATGGCGGTCTACGACACCATGCAGTACATCCCCAACGACGTCGTCACCATCGGCATGGGCATGGCCGCCTCCATGGGCCAGTTCCTGCTCACCGGCGGCGCCGCGGGCAAGCGCTTCGCGCTCCCGAACACCGACATCCTCATGCACCAGGGTTCGGCCGGCATCGGCGGCACGGCCTCGGACATCAAGATCCAGGCCGAGTACCTGCTCCGCACCAAGACGCGGATGGCGGAGATCACCGCCCGCCACTCCGGCCAGACCGTCGAGACGATCATCCGCGACGGCGACCGCGACCGCTGGTACACGGCGGAGGAGGCCAAGGAGTACGGCCTCATCGACGAGATCATCACGTTCGCGTCGGGCATCCCGGGCGGCGGCGGCACCGGTGCCTGACCCGGTCCCCACCGGACCGGCGGCACCGCCTCCCGCGCACCTCTCGTACGCCGAGACCTCCAGCCCACAGAACGCCACCAGGATGGTGAACACCCACATGAACAACTTCTCCGGCGCCTCCGCGAGCGGCCTCTACACCGGCCCGCAGGTGGACAACCGCTACGTCGTCCCGCGCTTCGTGGAGCGCACCTCGCAGGGTGTGCGCGAGTACGACCCGTACGCGAAGCTCTTCGAGGAGCGCGTGATCTTCCTGGGCGTCCAGATCGACGACGCCTCGGCCAACGACGTCATGGCGCAGCTGCTGTGCCTGGAGTCGATGGACCCCGACCGCGACATCTCGATCTACATCAACAGCCCCGGCGGCTCGTTCACCGCGCTCACCGCGATCTACGACACGATGCAGTTCGTGAAGCCGGACATCCAGACGGTCTGCATGGGCCAGGCGGCCTCCGCCGCCGCCGTCCTGCTCGCCGCGGGCACCCCGGGCAAGCGCATGGCGCTCCCGCACGCCCGGGTGCTCATCCACCAGCCGTCCTCGCAGACGGGCCGCGAGCAGCTCTCCGACCTGGAGATCGCGGCCAACGAGATCCTCCGTATGCGTACGCAGCTGGAGGAGATGCTGGCCCGGCACTCGACGACCCCGCTGGAGAAGATCAGCGAGGACATCGAGCGCGACAAGATCCTCACGGCCGAGGACGCCCTCGCGTACGGTCTGGTCGACCAGATCGTTTCCACCCGCAAGACCACCGCGGGCGCATCGCTCTGACGTCGGTCTTTCCCCTTGGCACATTCCGTTCGCACGACCACGGCCGTGTGAACCGTGCCAAGGGGGGCCCGAACGGGGGCCCAGGCAAGGTACCGTCGGATAGAGGCACCAGGAGCCGCTGAACCAGGCGTCTCCCAGGCGAAGGGGAAGCACCTCGTGGCACGCATCGGTGATGGCGGCGACCTGCTCAAGTGCTCGTTCTGCGGAAAGAGCCAGAAGCAGGTGAAGAAGCTCATCGCGGGACCCGGTGTGTACATCTGCGACGAGTGCATCGATCTCTGCAACGAGATCATCGAGGAGGAGCTCGCGGAGACGAGCGAGGTGCGCTGGGAGGAGCTTCCCAAGCCTCGCGAGATCTACGAGTTCCTGGAGGGGTACGTCGTCGGGCAGGAGCCCGCGAAGAAGGCCCTCTCGGTCGCGGTGTACAACCACTACAAGCGGGTCCAGGCCGGGGAGAACGGCGGCGGCGCCGGTCGTGAGGACGCGATCGAGCTCGCCAAGTCGAACATCCTCCTGCTGGGCCCCACGGGTTCCGGTAAGACGCTCCTCGCGCAGACGCTGGCCCGGATGCTCAACGTCCCGTTCGCCATCGCGGACGCGACGGCGCTGACGGAGGCCGGCTATGTCGGCGAGGACGTCGAGAACATCCTGCTCAAGTTGATCCAGGCGGCCGACTACGACGTCAAGAAGGCCGAGACCGGGATCATCTACATCGACGAGATCGACAAGGTCGCCCGCAAGAGCGAGAACCCGTCGATCACCCGCGATGTCTCCGGCGAGGGCGTGCAGCAGGCCCTGCTGAAGATCCTGGAGGGCACCACCGCCTCCGTACCGCCGCAGGGCGGACGCAAGCACCCGCACCAGGAGTTCATCCAGATCGACACGACGAACGTGCTGTTCATCGTGGGCGGCGCGTTCTCCGGCCTGGAGAAGATCATCGAGTCCCGGGCCGGCGCCAAGGGCATCGGCTTCGGCGCCACGATCCGCTCCAAGCTGGAGATCCAGGCGAGCGACCAGTTCCAGGAGGTCATGCCGGAGGACCTGGTGAAGTTCGGGATGATCCCCGAGTTCATCGGCCGTCTCCCCGTGCTGACCTCGGTCCACAACCTGGACCGCGAGGCCCTGCTCCAGATCCTCATCGAGCCGCGCAACGCCCTCGTCAAGCAGTACGAGCGCCTCTTCGAACTCGACGGTGTGGAGCTGGACTTCGAGCGCGAGGCGCTGGAAGCCATCGCGGACCAGGCGATCCTGCGCCAGACCGGAGCCCGCGGTCTGCGCGCCATCATGGAGGAAGTCCTCCAGTCCGTGATGTACGAGGTCCCGTCCCGCAAGGACGTCGCCCGCGTCGTCATCACCCCGGACGTCGTCCGCAACAACGTCAACCCGACGCTGGTCCCGCGCGAGCCGCGCGCGATCGGCAAGAACGACGGCGGCCGGCACGAGAAGTCGGCGTAGCCGCAGACGGCTTGCCTGCGCCGAAGGGGCGCCCACCGGTTCAACCGGTGGGCGCCCCTTCGGCGTTGAGCGATCAGACCTTGGTGCGGGAGGTGTTGTAGAGCTTGGCGGCGAGGGCGGCCGCCTCGTCCTGAGACATCGGCTTGTTCGTCATGGCTCCACCGATGTCGAAGCCGATCACCATGCCCACCGTGCTGTAGTCGGCCCAGATACAGATCGGCATGGTCATCTCCTTGGGCCCCTTCTGCGCCGTGCCGTCCGCCTTCTCGTTGATGACCTTGACGTCCTGGCACTTCATCAGCGCGCCCTCGAAATCGGCCGGAGAGACGGACTTCGGGCTGCCCAGCAGCGACCCCTCGGTGTCCTCGCTCGCCGCCGCCTTCTTCTTGGCGTTCTCGAAGGAGTTGTCGATGACCTTCTCGGGGTCCTCGATCTCGCCCCAGACGCCGTGGAGCATGAGCATCTTCGCAAGGAGGGGGTTCGTCTTGACGTCACCGCTCCCGTACTGGGCGCCGACCTGGTGAGGGTTCTTGACTCCCATGGCCTCGGCCTTGGACTTGTCCGTGCCGGTCATCGCGGACTCGGGCTTCTTCTCGGAAGGATCCTGCTTGTAGTCGTCCACCGAGGCCGCCGGCGTCAGCTTGTACCCCTTCGTGGAGTCCGCCACGTCACTGTTGCCGCCGCCGGAGGTCAGGAAGTACACCCCGCCCGCGATGACCGCCAGCGCCACCACGGCGACACCGACGATCAGGCCGGTCTTCTTCTTGGGCTGCTGCGGCGGCTGCCCGCCGTACCCCGGCTGGCCGCCGTACGGAGGCGCCGGCGGCTGCTGGCCGTACGGGCCCGGCTGCTGGGCCTGCGGGTAGCCGTAGCCCTGCTGTGGCTGCTGCCCGTACGGGTTCGGCTGCTGCGGCGGGACGCCCTGGGGGGCCTGCTGCGGGTAGCCGTAGCCGGGCTGGCCCTGCGGGGGACCCTGGGGCGGCGGGGCCCCGTACGGGCCAGGCTGCTGGCCGTACGGTCCGGGCTGGCCCTGCGGCGGCTGCCCGCCGTACGGGCCCGGCTGGTTGTAGCTCATTGCGGTGTCCCCTCCATTTTCCTTATGCGTTGCCAACATCCTGACGGAAGCCGCCCTGACATGGAGGATCGGGTCGGACACCGTTACTGAACCAACCCGTTTCAGTGCAGAGCTGTGACGGCCCTAAACTGTCTCCCGTGACCGAGAACTCATCGCAGCAGCCAGCCAGCAACCCCGAACTGCCGACCCAGTACGCGCCGGCCGAGGTAGAGGGGAAGCTGTACGAGCGCTGGGTGGAGCGTGGTTACTTCGAAGCCGACGAGCACAGCGACAAGCCGCCCTACAGCATCGTCATCCCGCCGCCGAACGTCACCGGCTCCCTCCACCTGGGCCACGCCTTCGAGCACACCCTGATCGACGCGCTCGTCCGCCGGAAGCGGATGCAGGGCTTCGAGGCGCTGTACCAGCCGGGCATGGACCACGCCGGCATCGCCACCCAGAACGTCGTCGAGCGTGAGCTCGGCAAGGAGGGCAAGTCCCGCCACGACCTGGGCCGCGAGGCCTTCGTCGAGCGCGTCTGGCAGTGGAAGAACGAGTCCGGCGGCCAGATCTCCGGCCAGATGCGCCGCCTCGGCGAGGGCGTCGCCTGGTCCCGTGAGCGCTTCACCATGGACGAGGGCCTGTCCAAGGCCGTCCAGACCGTCTTCAAGCAGATGTACGACGACGGGCTGATCTACCGCGCCGAGCGCATCATCAACTGGTGCCCCCGCTGTCTCACCGCGATCTCCGACATCGAGGTCGAGTACCAGGAGGACGACGGCGAACTCGTCTCCATGACGTACGGGGACGGCGACGAGACCATCGTCGTCGCCACCACCCGCGCCGAGACGATGCTCGGTGACACCGCCGTCGCCGTCCACCCCGACGACGAGCGCTACCGCCACCTGGTCGGCAAGCGGATCAACCTGCCGCTGACCGACCGCACCATCCCCGTCGTCGCCGACCACCACGTTGACCCGGAGTTCGGCACCGGCGCGGTCAAGGTGACGCCCGCGCACGACCCGAACGACTTCGAGATCGGCAAGCGCCACGACCTGCCGTTCCTCACGGTCCTGGACGAGCGCGCGGTCATCACCGTCCCCGGCCCCTTCCAGGGCCTGGACCGTCTTGAGGCCCGTTCCGCCATCGTCGCCGCCCTGCGCGCCGAGGGCCGGATCGTCGCCGAGAAGCGGCCCTACGTCCACTCCGTCGGGCACTGCTCGCGCTGCAAGACCACCATCGAGCCGCGTCTCTCGCTCCAGTGGTGGGTCAAGGTCGCCCCGCTCGCCAAGGCCGCCGGCGACGCGGTCCGCGACGGCAGCGTCAAGATCCACCCGCAGGAGATGGAGAAGCGCTACTTCGACTGGGTCGACAACCTCCACGACTGGACGATCTCGCGCCAGCTCTGGTGGGGGCACCGCATCCCCGTCTGGTACGGCCCGAACGGCGAGGTCGTCTGCGTCGGACCCGACGAGGAGGCGCCCACCGGCGAGGGCTGGACCCAGGACAGCGATGTCCTGGACACCTGGTTCTCCTCCGGCCTGTGGCCCTTCTCCACGCTCGGCTGGCCCGAACGGACCGACAGCCTCGCGAAGTTCTATCCGAACTCCGTCCTGGTCACCGGCTACGACATCCTCTTCTTCTGGGTCGCCCGGATGATGATGTTCGGCCTGTACGTCAACGACGGCGTCCCGCCGTTCTCCACCATCGTCCTGCACGGCATGGTCCGCGACGAGCACGGCAAGAAGATGTCGAAGTCCTTCGGCAACGTGGTCAACCCGCTGGACTGGATGGACAAGTACGGCTCCGACGCCCTGCGCTTCACCCTCGCGCGCGGCGCCAACCCCGGCACCGACGTCCCGATCGGCGAGGAGTGGGTCCAGGGCTCGGCGAAGTTCTCCAACAAGATCTGGAACGCCACCCGCTTCGCTCTGATGAACGGCGCCACGATCGAGGGCGAGCTGCCCCCGGTCGAGGAGATGTCGGTCACCGACCGCTGGATCCTGTCCCGGCTCAACAAGACGGTCGCGGAAGTCGACGCGTTCTATGACGACTTCCAGTTCGCCAAGATCAGCGAGTCCCTGCGCCACTTCGCGTGGGACGAGGTCTTCGACTGGTACGTCGAGCTGTCCAAGACCACGTTCTTCGCGGGCGGCCGCCCGGCCGAGGTCTCCGGCCGGGTCCTCGGCGAGGTCCTCGACGTGATGCTGCGGCTGCTGCACCCGATCGTCCCGTTCGTCACGGAGGCGCTGTGGACCGCGCTCACCGGGCGCGAGTCGATCGTCATCGCCGAGTGGCCGGGCGACTCCGGCTTCCGCGACGACGCGGCCGAGAAGGAGATCGAGCTGGTCCAGCAGGTCGTCACCGAGGTCCGCCGCTTCCGCAACGACCAGGGTCTCCAGCCCGGCCAGAAGGTCCCGGCCCAGCTGACCCTGACCGGCACGGAGCTCGCCCCGCACGAGGCGGCCATCCGCCAGCTGCTGCGGCTCCAGCCCGCCGGGGACGGCTTCCAGGCCACCGCGTCCCTCCCGGTCGCCGGGGCCACCGTCGCCCTGGACCTGTCCGGCACGATCGACGTCGCGGCCGAGCGCAAGCGCCTCACGAAGGACCTGGAGGCCGCGCAGAAGGAGAAGGCCCAGGCCACCGGGAAGCTCGGCAACGAAGCCTTCCTGGCCAAGGCCCCGGACAACGTGGTCGACAAGATCCGCGGCCGGCTCGCCAAGGCTGAGGCCGACATCGAACGGATCGGCGCCCAGCTGGCGGGCCTCCCGCAGAGCTGATCAGCTGATGAAGAAGCCCCCGCACCCCCGACCGACCGGGGGCGCGGGGGCTTCGCCGTACTCCCTCCGTGCCCGCCCGTCCGCACTGTGCCGGGCGCCGCGTGCGATGTCGGTGCCCATCCGTAGACTGGGCCCGTGAGTGAGCCCCGCCCTTCAGACCGGCATGACGCGTCCGATCCCGACGACACCTTCGAGGAGATCGTCGACGAAGCGACCCAGCGCGACCCCGACCTGGCGGTGATCGAGGCCGGGAGCCGCACACTGCGCACCCAATCGGGCCACCCGCAGGGCGAAGCGGTCCCGGCCCGCCCGGCCGACCCCGAGACCGACAAGGCGCTGCGCGCGGTGGAGCAGGAGCTCGCCGGACGCTGGGGCGAGACCAAGCTGGAGCCGTCCGTCACGCGCATCGCCGCGCTGATGGACGTCCTCGGCGAGCCGCAGCGCGCCTACCCCTCCATCCACATCACCGGCACCAACGGCAAGACCAGTACGGCCCGCATGATCGAGGCCCTGCTCAACGCCTTCGAGCTGCGCACCGGCCGCTACACCTCCCCGCACGTCCAGTCGATCACCGAGCGGATCAGTCTCGACGGCTCCCCGATCGAGCCCGAGCGCTTCATCGAGACGTACGAGGACGTCAAACCGTACGTCGAGATGGTCGACGCCCAGCAGCCCTACCGGCTCTCCTTCTTCGAGGTCCTCACCGGCATGGCGTACGCGGCCTTCGCCGACGCGCCCGTCGATGTGGCGGTCGTCGAGGTCGGTATGGGCGGCACCTGGGACGCCACCAACGTCATCGATTCCACGGTCGCCGTCGTCACCCCGATCTCGCTGGACCACACCGACCGCCTCGGCACCACGCCCGCCGAGATCGCGGGGGAGAAGGCCGGGGTCATCAAGCAGGGCGCCACGGTCATCCTGGCGCAGCAGCCGGTGGACGCCGCGCAGGTGATGCTGAAGAAGGCCGTCGAGGTGGACGCCACCGTGGCCCGCGAGGGCATGGAGTTCGGCGTCACCTCGCGCGAGATCGCGGTCGGCGGACAGTTGCTTACCCTGCGCGGCCTGGGCGGCGAGTACGAGGAGATCTTCCTCCCGCTGTACGGGGCCCACCAGGCGCACAACGCGGCCGTCGCGCTCGCCGCCGTCGAGGCGTTCTTCGGTATCGGCGCCGAGCAGGCCCGGTCCCTCGACATCGACGCGATCCGCAAGGCGTTCGCCTCGGTGCTCTCGCCCGGCCGCCTGGAGGTCGTGCGCTCCAGCCCGACCGTCGTGCTGGACGCCGCGCACAACCCGGCGGGAGCCAAGGCGGCGGCGGACGGCATCTCCGAGGCGTTCAGCTTCTCCCGGCTGATCGGCGTGGTCGGCACGAGCGGCGACAAGGACGCCCGAGGTCTCCTGGAGGCCTTCGAGCCGATCTTCGCCGAGGTCGTCGTCACGCAGAACTCCACGCCCCGCGCGATGGACGCGGACGAGCTGGCCGCCGTCGCTGTCGAGGTCTTCGGCGACGACCGGGTCCAGGTCGAGCCGCGGCTGGACGACGCGCTGGAGGCGGCGATCACGCTGGCCGAGGAGGACGACGAGTACGCGGGCGCCGGGGTGCTGGTGACCGGGTCCGTGATCACGGTCGGCGAAGCCCGGCTGCTGCTGGGAAGGGGCTGAGAAGAAGGATGCGGACGCTCTGCGCCTCGACGCTGATCGGCGAGTTCTTCGTGATCGGCTTCGCCGGTCTCGTCGCGATGAAGCTGGACGACGCCTCCATGGCCGTGGTCTGGACGGTGTGCGGCATCGGCATGGCCCTGTCCGTACTGCTCTGCGGAATGATCACCCGGCCCGGCGGTGTCCAGCTGGGCTGGGCGCTCCAGATCGCGCTGGTCCTGAGCGGGTTCGTGGTCCCGACGATGTTCATCCTGGGGCTGGCCTTCGGCGGCCTGTGGTGGGCCTCGATCCACTACGGCCGCAGGATCGACGAGGCCAAGGCGAACTGGGCCGCCCAGCAGGAAGCCGGCGAGGCCACGGACTGAGGCCGGAGCCCACCGGAGCGGCTCACCCGGCCCCGGGGATCCCGGCCCCTGGGCCCCGGCCCTGGGACCCCGGCTCCCGACCCCCGGGATCCTGGCCTCCGATCCCCGGGACCCCGATCCCCGACTCCCGGCCCCTGGGCCCCGGCTCCCGGAGACCCCGGGCCCGAAGGTGACCCAGGGTGAACCCGGGCGCAGACCCGTCTCCGTACCCCTGTAATCTCGCCTCACCGCACCCGTATGCCTGGCCTTGCAAGGAGCCGTACATGACTCAGCGCACTCTCGTCCTGCTCAAGCCCGACGCGGTCCGCCGTGGCCTGATCGGCGAGATCGTCGGCCGCATCGAGCGCAAGGCGGACTGGCGGATCACCGCGCTGGAGCTGCGCACCCTGGACCAGGAGACCCTGGAGCAGCACTACGGCGAGCACAAGGGCCGCCCGTTCTACGAGCCGCTCGTGGAGTTCATGGCATCCGGTCCCGTCGTCGCCCTGGTGGCCGAAGGTGAGCGGGTCATCGAGGGCGTCCGTGCCCTGGCCGGCCCCACCGACCCGATCGCCGCCGCGCCCGGGTCCATCCGTGGCGACTTCGGCACGATCACCCGGGAGAACCTCATCCACGCCTCGGACTCCGAGGAGTCCGCGGAGCGAGAACTGAAGCTTTTCTTCCCGGGACTTTCCTGACCCGATCGGCCAAACAGCGCTGTACGCCTGGGGCGACCGAAGTAATTCGGTCGCCCCTCGGCATAGGGTTTGGGATCGCGGGAACGCATCCCTCCGACGTAACGTCACCATGGGTAGAACGGGCACCCGTTCCGCTCGCCATGGCGAAGAACCCTCGCGCTGTGTCCGTGCATACGGCACTACGATGGAAGCTTCCACGCCCGCAGCGCCAACCTCGCCTACCAGAACAAGCCATCTTCGCTTCTTGGGAAGGCCCGACGCATCCTCATGGGGAACAAGGGGAACTCAATGTCGTTCATCGGCCGTGACATGGCTATCGACCTCGGGACTGCCAACACGCTGGTGTACGTCAGGGGGCGCGGCATCGTCCTGAACGAGCCGTCCGTCGTGGCCATCAACACCAACACCGGCGGAATTCTGGCGGTCGGCTCCGAGGCCAAGAAGATGATCGGGCGCACGCCGGGCAACATCGTTGCCGTGCGGCCGCTGAAGGACGGCGTGATCGCCGACTTCGAGATCACCGAGCGGATGCTCCGCTACTTCATCCTCAAGATCCACAAGCGCCGCTACCTGGCCCGCCCCCGCGTCGTCGTCTGTGTGCCCTCCGGCATCACCGGGGTCGAGCGCCGCGCCGTCATCGAGGCGTCCACCCAGGCCGGCGCGCGCCAGGTGCACATCATCGAGGAGCCCATGGCCGCGGCCATCGGCTCCGGCCTGCCGGTCCACGAGGCCACCGGGAACATGGTCGTCGACATCGGTGGCGGCACCACCGAGGTCGCCGTGATCTCGCTCGGCGGAATCGTCACTGCCCAGTCGATCCGCACCGCCGGTGACGAGCTGGACAACGCGATCATCCAGCACATCAAGAAGGAGTACTCACTCCTCCTCGGTGAGCGGACCGCCGAGCAGATCAAGATCACCATCGGTTCGGCGTACGACCTGGACAAGGACGAGCACACCGAGATCCGCGGTCGCGACCTGGTCTCCGGGCTGCCCAAGACGGTTGTCATCTCGGCCGCCGAGGTCCGCAAGGCCATCGAGGAACCGGTCAACGCGATCGTCGACGCCGTGAAGACGACGCTCGACAAGTGCCCGCCCGAGCTGTCCGGCGACGTCATGGACCGGGGCATCGTCCTCACCGGCGGCGGCGCGCTGCTGCGCGGACTGGACGAGCGGCTGCGCCACGAGACGGGCATGCCGATCCACATCGCCGAGGATCCCCTGGACTCGGTGGCGCTCGGCTCCGGCAAGTGCGTCGAGGAGTTCGAGGCGCTCCAGCAGGTGCTGGACGCCCAGCCCCGCCGCTAGGACGGAGAGAACCAGCCGATCCGGCGAGCGGACGCTGCGGCTCCGCCCGCCGGATCGTTGATACAGATCGTTGCTGTACCCGTACCGAGGCGCGCAGGTGCTGATGTACGGACAGCGACGTACACACAGGCACGAACACACAGGCACGAACATTCCGACGAGGAAGGCACGGCCGCCGCACGTGAGGGACACACGAGAGAGCCGGCTGCTCCTGGTGCTGCTGATCGCCATCGCATTCGCCCTGATCACGGTGGATATCCGAGGTGGCGAGGAGTCACCGGTCGACGGCGCGCGGCAGGCCGCGGCCACCGTCTTCGGGCCGGTCGAGAACGGCGTCGCGGCAGCGGTCGACCCGGTGGGCAACGCCATAGGCGCGGTACGGGACTCCGGCGACCGGCACGACCGGATCTCCGCCCTGGAGCTCGAGAACGCCGCGCTGAAGGCCAAGCTCGGCAGCGACGACCGCAACAACAGCCGGGTCCGTCAGCTCGACGCCATGCTGAAGAACGCGGGCGCCGGACAGTACGGCATCAAGGGCGCCGAGGTCATCGCCATAGGAGCGGCCCAGGGCTTCTCCTGGACGGTCACCATCGACGCCGGGTCGAACGACGGGATCCGCCGCGACATGACCGTCCTCAACGGGGAGGGGCTGGTCGGCCGGGTCACCACCGTCGGCCCCAGCACCGCGACGGTCCTGCTCGCCAACGACCCCGACTTCACCGTCGGCACCCGGATGGAGAAGACCGACGAGCTCGGCTTCGCCACCGGCCAGGGCTCGCGCCCGCTGTCGGTGCAGTTCCTCAACGGCAAGGCGAAGGTGAAGGCCGGCGACCGGCTGGTCACCTTCGGTTCCAGCAAGGACAAGCCCTTCGTGCCCGGCGTCCCGGTCGGCGAGGTCGTCCGCGTCGACCCCTCCGGCGGCGCGCTGACCCGGACCGTCTACGTGAAGCCGTACGTCGGGTTCACCAAGCTCGACATCGTCGGCGTCGTCGTCCAGGCCCCCCGCGAGGACCCGCGCGACACCGTCCTGCCCAAGAAGCCCGTCAAGACGAAGCCGAAACCGACCCCCACGGTCACCGTCACCGTCCAGCCCAACGGCGACCTCGTCGACGGCTCCGGCAAGGTCGTCGGCAACATCAACGAGAAACCGGGCGGCGACGCCGCCGGTGACGCGGCCAACAGCCAGCAGGGCAACGCCCAACCCGACAACGCGGCCAACGACCAGGAGTAGAGCTGATCCCCATGCGCATCAACCGGACTCTGCTCTCCACCGCCCTGGTCGTCGTCGCCCTCGTCGTCCAGGTCTCCGTCCTCGCCCGCCTCCAGCTCCCCGGCGCCGTCCCCGACCTGCTGCTCCTCACCGTCCTCGGACTCGCCTTCGTGTACGGGCCCGTCAGCGGCTCCCTCATCGGCTTCGGCGCCGGCCTCCTCGCGGACCTCGCACCCCCCGCCGACCACGCCGCCGGGCGCTACGCCCTGGTGCTCTGCGTGATCGGCTACCTCGCGGGCCTGGCCCGGCCGGAGAACGGGCAGCTGAAATCGGCCTTCGCCCCGATGGCCGTGGTCGTCGCCGCCGCGATCGGGGCGACCCTGCTGTACGCGGGCGTCGGCGCGCTCGTCGGCGACACCTCCGCCCGCCATGTGGGCCTGGGCAGCCTGCTGTTCACGGCCGCGATCTACGACCTGCTGCTGGCGCCCTTCACCGTGCCGCTCATCATGGCGCTGGCCAGACGCACCGAGAACGACCCGCTCGCCGATGCCTCGTCCGGCGGCAACGACGTCGCCGCCGGCTGGCTCGCCTCGGGCACCGGCCTGCGGATCGGCAACCAGCGCAGCGGCCTGCGCGTCAAGGCCGCCCGCAACCGCGCCGCCCGCGCGGGCAAGATCAAGGGGGTCAAGCGACTGTGAAGCCGTACGCGACCGAGGACGCCGGGGGCGCCGCGTGAGGCTGTATTTCCCGGGGGACGACCCCCGTACCCCCAGCCGGACCACCACCGGGGGCACTCCGTGAGCAACATTCCCGAGACCGGGCGGACCCAGCGGGTCCAGATCCGGCTCATCGTCATCCAGGTCCTCGTCTTCTCGCTGCTGCTCACCCTCGGCGGGCGCCTGTGGTACCTCCAGATCCGCAACGGCGACGAGTACACCGCCGAAGCGGCGGGCAACGGGGTGCAGCAGGTCGTCCAGCCCGCCGTGCGCGGCTCGATCCTCGACGCCCGCGGCGTACCGCTCGCCGACAACGAGACCCGCCTCGTCGTCTCCGCCAGCCGCACCGAGCTGCTGAAGATGAAGGACGACGGCGTCGGCGTCCTCACCCGCCTCGCCGACGTCCTGGACATGAAGGCGCAGGACGTCCGGGACAAGGTCCGCCTCTGCGACTCCAAGACCCCCCAGCCCTGCTGGAACGGATCGCCCTACCAGCCGATCCCGGTCACCGACGAGGCCACCACCCAGCAGGCCCTCCAGATCCGCGAGCGCGCCGAGGACTTCCCCGGCATCACCGCCGAACCCACCGCCGTACGCCGCTACACCGCACCCGGCAAGGCGAGGACCGCGCAGGTCCTCGGCTACCTCTCGCCCGTCACCGACGACGAGATCCAGCAGGCGCTGGACGGTCCTTCGCCCTATCTGCGCTCCGACCAGGTCGGCCGCTCCGGCCTTGAGCGCACGTACGACAAGGAGCTGCGCGGCAAGGCGGGCGTCACCCGCTACGAGGTCGACAACCTCGGCCGCGTCATGGGCGAGGCGGAGAACGAGCCGGCGGTGTCCGGCTCCAGCCTCGTCACCAGCATCGACGCCCGCGTCCAGGCGGTGGCCGAGTACGAGCTCGCCCAGGCGATGAAGACCGTCCGCCAGGAGACCGACAAGATCACCGGCCGGAAGTACGAGGCCGACTCCGGCGCCGTCGTCGTCATGGAGTCGAAGACGGGCCGCGTCGTGTCGATGGCCTCCCAGCCCGACTACGACCCCAACGCCTGGGTCGGCGGCATCTCCGGCAAGGAGTACGCCAAGCTCACCAGCAAGAAGTCCAACTACCCGCTGCTCAACCGCGGCATCCAGGGCCAGGCGCCCGCCGGCTCGATCTTCAAGGTGGTCTCCGCGAGCGCCGCCGTGCGCGGCGGCCACGCCTTCAACGACCTCTACCAGTGCAGCAGCTCCTACAGCCTCGGCAACCAGACCTTCGCGAACTTCGAGTCCAAGGGCCATGGCCCCATCACCCTCGGCGACGCGCTCAAGTACTCCTGCAACACCGTCTTCTACCGCCTCGGCCACGACGAATGGGTACGTGACGGCGGCATAAAGCCGAAGAAGAACGCCAATGACTGGTTCTACCGCACCGCCCGCGACTTCGGGCTCGGCTCCGAGACCGGCATCGACCTGCCCAACGAGGTCAAGGGACGCATCCCCGACCGCGAGTGGAAGCAGAACTTCTGGGAGGCGAACAAGGACGCCTGGTGCAAGGAGGGCAAGAAGGGCGGCACCTACGTCCAGCAGATCGCCTACGAGAACTGCCTCGAAGGCAACCAGCTCAAGGCCTACGACAGCATCAACTACGCGATCGGCCAGGGTGACGTGCTCGTCACCCCCATCCAGATGGCCACCGCCTACGCCGCCATCAGCAACGGCGGCACCCTCCACGCGCCCACCGTCGGCAAGGCCGTGATCAGCCCCGACGGCAAGACCGTCAAGGAGATCAAGCCCAAGGTCAGCGGCAAGCTGCCGGTCGACGCCCAGACCGTCAAGGACCTCGACAAGGGGCTGCGCTCGGTGGTCGAGGGCGGCACCGCCGCCTGGCGGTTCGGCGGCTGGCCGCAGGACAAGATCCCGATGCGCGCCAAGACCGGCACCGCCCAGGTGTACGGCAAGCAGACCACCTCGTGGTTCGCGACCTACACCGACGACTACACCATCGTCATGACGATCTCCCAGGGCGGCACCGGCTCCGGCGCCTCCGGGCCCGCCGTCCGCAAGATCTACGACGCGCTCTACGGCCTCGACGCCGAAGGCAACCAGGACCTGAAGAGGGCGCTGCTGCCCGAGCCCCAGAAGGCGCTGCCGAAGATCCAGCCCGACGGCTCGATCTTCGCCCCGGAGATCAAGCCCTACGACCCCACCCCGGTCGAGCCGGAAGGACAGCCGGTGGAGCCCGAAGAGCAACTGCCCGTGCAGCCCACGGGCCAGCCGGGACTCACCGGATCGCCGGCGGCGACGGGGAGGCAGCCCTGATGGCAGGTGGATTCTCCGTCTCCCGGTACGGCCCCGACCAGGGCGCCTGGACCAGGCTGACCGCCCGCGACTCCCTCGTCCGGCGGCTGGACTGGCCGCTGCTCGGGGCCGCGCTCGCGCTCTCGTTCATCGGCTCGCTGCTCGTGTGGTCCGCGACCCGCAACCGCGACCACCTCACCCAGGGCGACCCGTACTTCTTCCTCATGAGGCACGCCCTCAACACGGGCATCGGCCTCACCCTGATGATCGGCACGATCTGGCTCGGCCACCGCACCCTGCGCGGGGCCGTCCCGGTGCTCTACGGCATCTCGGTGCTGCTGGTCCTGGCGGTCCTCACCCCGCTCGGCACCACGGTCAACGGCGCCCACGCGTGGATCAAGCTCCCCGTCGGCTTCTCGGTCCAGCCCTCCGAGTTCACCAAGATCACCATCATCCTGGTGATGGCGATGCTGCTGGCGGCCCGCGTCGACGCGGGCGACCAGGCCCACCCCGACCACCGCGCCGTCGCCAAGGCGCTGGGTCTGGCGGCCATCCCCATGGCCGTCGTCATGCTGATGCCGGACCTCGGCTCGGTGATGGTCATGGCCGTCATCGTCCTCGGCGTCCTGCTGGCCTCCGGCGCCTCCAACCGGTGGGTCTTCGGCCTGCTCGGCACGGGCGTGGCCGGAGCCGTCGCCATCTGGCAGCTCGGCCTGCTCGACGACTACCAGATCGCCCGCTTCGCCGCCTTCGCCAACCCCGCGCTCGACCCGGCGGGCGTCGGCTACAACACCAACCAGGCCCGCATCGCGATCGGCTCCGGCGGACTCACCGGCACCGGGCTCTTCGAAGGCACCCAGACCACCGGTCAGTTCGTGCCCGAGCAGCAGACCGACTTCGTCTTCACCGTCGCCGGCGAGGAGCTGGGCTTCCTCGGAGCGGGTCTGATCATCCTGCTCCTGGGCGTCGTCCTGTGGCGCGCGTGCCGGATCGCCCGCGAGACCACCGAGCTGTACGGCACGGTCGTCGCCGCCGGGATCATCGCCTGGTTCGCCTTCCAGTCCTTCGAGAACATCGGCATGACGCTCGGCATCATGCCGGTCGCCGGGCTGCCGCTGCCCTTCGTCTCCTACGGAGGATCCTCGATGTTCGCCGTCTGGGTGGCGATCGGACTGCTCCAGTCGATCCGGGTGCAACGGCCGCTCTCCGCCTGAACCCGGGCGGTCGCGGGTAGGTGTCCGTATATGGCGGACACCAAGCGCGAGATCGAGCGGAAGTACGAGGCCACCGACGACACCCGGCTGCCCGACCTGACCCGGGCGGCCGGGGTCGACCGGATGGTCCACCGCGGTCCGACCGAGCTGGACGCCGTCTACTACGACACCGCCGACCTCCGCCTCGCCGCCGACGCCCTCACCCTGCGCCGCAGGACCGGCGGGGCCGACGAGGGCTGGCACCTGAAGTTCCCCGTCGCCACCGGCATCCGGGACGAGATCCACGAACCCCTCGCCGACACCCTGCCGCGCCCGCTGGCCGCCCTGCTCCGCTCCCGGGTCCGCCACGCGGAGATCACCCCCGTCGTCCGGCTGCTCTCCGCCCGCGACCTCCATCACCTCACCACCGCCGACGGCACCCTCCTCGCCGAGGTCAGCGTCGACCGGGTGCGCGCCGAGCGGCTCGCGGGGGAGGGGACCGGCACCGCGGCCGCCTGGACCGAGATCGAGGTGGAGCTGGCCGACGACGGCGACCCCGCCGTCCTGGACGCCGTCGAGAAGCGGCTGCGCAAGGCCGGGGTACGCCCCTCGGAGTCCTCGTCGAAGCTCGCGAGGGCACTGGCGGAGACGACACCGAATCGCGACGAGAACGGACGGGAGAAAGACTCGCCGTACACCTCGGGCGACCACGTCCTGGCCTACGTACGCGCACAGATCCGGGCGATCGTCGACCTCGACCCCGCCGTCCGCCGCGACCTGCCCGACTCCGTGCACAGGATGCGCGTCGCCACCCGCCGGCTGCGCAGCACCTTCAAGACCCACCGCAAGCTCCTCGACCGCGAGGTCACCGACCCGCTCGGCGCGGAGCTCAAGTGGCTCGCCGCCGAACTGGGCCTCGACCGCGACCAGGAAGTCCTGGACGAACGCATCGGCGCCCGCGTCGAGGCCCTGCCCGCCACCCTGGCCCTCGGCCCGGTGCGCGGCCGCCTCCGCGCCTGGTCGGCCGCCCGCCGCACCGGATCGCGCCGCAGGATCATCGACGTACTCGACGGGAAGCGGTATCTGGACCTCCTGGACGCCCTCGACGCGCTGAGCGCCGACCCGCCCCTGCTGCCCGCCGCCGGCCGCGCACCGGAGAAGGCCCTGCCCCGGGCGGTGCTGAAGGACTACGGCCGCCTCGCCACCCGCGTCGGCCACGCCCTTCGCCTGCCGCCCGGACCGGAGCGCGACGCGGCACTGCACGAGGCCCGCAAGGCCGCCAAGCGCGCCCGGTACGCGGGAGAGGCGGCCCGGCCCGCACTCGGCAAACCCGCCAAGCGCTTCGCCAAACGCGTGAAGGCCGTGCAGAGCCTCCTCGGCGACCACCAGGACAGCGTCGTCGCCCGCGAGGCCCTGCGCACCCTCGCGATCCAGTCGCACGCGGCCGGGGAGACCGCGTTCACCTGGGGACTCCTGTACGGACAGGAGGAGGCCGCCGCCGAGGCCCGGGAGCGTGAACTGCCCGAGGTCTGGGCCCGCGCCGCCGCCCCCGGACTGCGCGCGGATCTGAAGCACTGAGCGCCGGGGTACGCTGGATGGTCACCCCTGTCGGCTACGAAGGTTCGCGAGATGTCTGCCGCATCGGTCTTCCCACAGCTCGAAGCTCTGCTCCCGCATGTGCAGAAGCCCATCCAGTACGTCGGCGGTGAGCTGAACTCCACCGTCAAGGAGTGGGACAGCTGCGACGTCCGCTGGACCCTCATGTACCCCGACGCCTACGAGGTCGGACTCCCCAACCAGGGCGTCATGATCCTTTACGAGGTGCTCAACGAGCGCGAAGGCGTCCTCGCCGAACGCACGTACAGCGTCTGGCCGGACCTCGAAGCGCTGATGCGCGAGCACGACGTGCCGCAGTTCACCGTGGACAGCCACCGCCCCGTCGGCGCGTTCGACGTCTTCGGGCTGAGCTTCTCCACCGAGCTGGGCTACACCAACATGCTCACCGCCCTGGACCTCGCGGGCATCCCGCTGGAGTCCAAGGACCGTGACGTGGACCACCCGATCGTCCTCGCGGGCGGCCACGCCGCGTTCAACCCCGAGCCGATCGCGGACTTCATCGACTGCGCGGTCGTCGGCGACGGCGAACAGGCCGTCCTGGAGATCACCGAGATCATCCGCGCCTGGAAGGCCGAGGGCCGCCCCGGCGGCCGCGACGAGGTGCTCTTCCGGCTCTCGAAGACCGGCGGCGTCTACGTCCCGCGCTTCTACGACGTCGAGTACCTCCCCGACGGCCGGATCGGCCGTGTCGTGCCCAACCGGTCCGGTGTGCCGTGGCGGGTCTCCAAGCACACGGTGATGGACCTCGACGAGTGGCC
This sequence comes from Streptomyces sp. NPDC048142, assembly GCF_043202835.1. NCBI lineage: Bacteria > Bacillati > Actinomycetota > Actinomycetes > Kitasatosporales > Streptomycetaceae > Streptomyces > Streptomyces sp. NPDC048142. The sequence goes on along the minus strand of NZ_JBIDBC010000014.1, from coordinate 22,092 downwards.
CTACCCCAAGCAGCCCCTCGTCCCGCTCGCGGAGACCGTGCACGAGCGGATGTCGGTGGAGATCTTCCGCGGCTGCACCCGCGGCTGCCGTTTCTGCCAGGCCGGCATGATCACGCGCCCCGTGCGGGAGCGAAGCATCACCGGCATCGGCGAGATGGTCGAGAAGGGTCTCAAGGCGACCGGCTTCGAGGAGGTCGGCCTGCTCTCGCTCTCCTCCGCCGACCACAGCGAGATCGGCGACATCGCCAAGGGCCTCGCCGACCGCTACACCGAGGACAAGGTCGGCCTCTCGCTGCCCTCGACCCGCGTCGACGCGTTCAACGTGGACCTGGCCAACGAGCTGACCCGCAACGGCCGCCGCTCCGGTCTCACCTTCGCCCCCGAGGGCGGCTCCGAGCGGATGCGCAAGGTCATCAACAAGATGGTCTCGGAGGAGGACCTGATCCGCACGGTCTCCACGGCGTACGGCAACGGCTGGCGTCAGGTGAAGCTGTACTTCATGTGCGGCCTGCCCACCGAGACCGACGAGGACGTCCTCCAGATCGGCGACATGGCGGTCAACGTCATCGCCAAGGGCCGCGAGGTCTCCGGCCAGAACGACATCCGCTGCACCGTCTCCATCGGCGGGTTCGTCCCCAAACCGCACACCCCCTTCCAGTGGGCCCCGCAGCTCAGCGCCGAGGACACCGACGCCCGGCTGAAGAAGCTCCGCGACAAGATCCGCGGCGACAAGAAGTACGGCCGCTCCATCGGCTTCCGCTACCACGACGGCAAGCCCGGCATCGTCGAGGGCCTCCTCTCGCGCGGCGACCGCCGTGTCGGCTCCGTCATCCGCGCGGTCTACGAGTCCGGCGGCCGCTTCGACGGCTGGCGCGAGCACTTCAGCTACGACCTCTGGATGAACTGCGCCGGGAAGACGCTGCCGGAGTTCGGGGTCGACGTCGACTGGTACACCACCCGCGAGCGCACCTACGAGGAGGTCCTGCCCTGGGACCACCTCGACTCCGGCCTGGACAAGGACTGGCTCTGGGAGGACTGGCAGGACGCGCTCGACGAGACCGAGGTCGAGGACTGCCGCTGGACCCCCTGCTTCGACTGCGGCGTCTGCCCGCAGCTCGACCTGGACATCCAGATCGGCCCGACCGGCAAGAAGCTCCTGCCGCTCAGCGTCGTGAACAAGTAGCCCGCCCCTCGACGACGGCGCGGTGACGCGAAGGCCCGGTTCCGGCAACTGCGGACCGGATCTTCGCGTCCTTCACGGCATGGACGACGAAGAGCACCAGGAGCTGGACCGCCACGCGCCCGGGACCGCCCCGAACAGGCTGGTCAGGGTCGTGGTGCGCATCGTGGTGCTGGTCGTGGTCCTGCCCGTCCGGATGGTCTGGGACGTCCTGGCCGCCGGCTGGCACACCTTCGACCGGGTCGTGCTGCCCCCGGCCGCACGGGCGCTCGCCGCACTGGCCAGAGCGCTGGGGCGGAGCCTGGAATGGCTGTTCGGCGCCATCGGCTGGCTGCTGGGAACGCTGATCGGCGTCCTGGTGCTGATTCCGCTGAGGTGGCTGTACACCTCGGTCCTCACCCCGCTGGGCCACGGCCTGCGGTGGATCGGCACCGCCCTGCTCGTCCCCGCGGCACGCGGTCTGGGAACCGGCCTCCTCTGGCTGGTCGCCATGCTGCTCGTCCTGCCGGTGGTGGTTGTGTGGCGGTACGCGCTCGTCCCGGTGGTGCGCTACGGACTGGTCGTGCCGATGGTGTGGCTGTACGGGAAGGTCCTCACCCCGCTCGACCACGGCACGGCCTGGGTCCTGGGCAAGCTGTGGCAGGGCACGGCCTGGACCGTGGGCAGACTGTGGCAGGGCACGGCCTGGGTCCTGGGTCACGCCTGGCGGGGTACGGCCTGGGTCCTGGGCCAGGTCTGGCGAGGGATCGCGGCCACCGGACGCGGGCTGGGCACCGTGCTCCTCCGGCTGGTCATGACGCTGCTCGTCGCCCCCGCCTCCTGGACGTACCGCCGGATCCTCGCCCCGGCCGGCCGGGAGATCGCCGCCGCTTTCGAGGTCGCCTGGCGGATCGCCGGGTACATCTCCCGGGCCGTCGGCCGGGCCATCGCCTGGTTCGCGTGGCACCTGATCGGCGCACCCGTCTCCTGGGCCTACCGCACCGTGTGCACCCCCGTCGGCCACTTCGTGCGCGACTCCGTGTGGGCCCCGGCCCGGCGCGCCGCCGCCGAGGCGGGCCGGACCGCCCGTGCGGCCCTCGCGACCGCCCGGGAAACCGTGCGCCAGGCCCGCCGCGACGCCTGGCGGGCGCTGGCCGGTGGCACGGACGGCGCACCGTCCCGGGAACCGCTGGGGGTCCCTGCGCGTACTCTGGGTAGTACAACGACTGTCCCCAGCGCGGCGCAGGCGTCCGAGACCCCTCCGGCCGGCGAGAAATTCGTCAAGCGGGAGTGAGTCCGGAGCGGCACCCCGGGGCCACCGCATTTCGTGGGCGGCGCGCCACCGCGCCCGCCCCGCACCGAGGAGAAGAACCACTGGGCAAGCGACAGCCCGAAGGCCCGCCGCCCGCACCGGCAGTGCAGCGCATCCGCCTGCGCTACACCAAGCGCGGCCGCCTCCGGTTCACCAGCCACCGAGACTTCCAGCGGGCCTTCGAGCGGGCACTGCGCCGCTCCGAGGTGCCCATGGCGTATTCGGCGGGCTTCACCCCCCACCCCAAGGTCTCCTACGCCAATGCCGCACCCACCGGCACGGGCAGCGAGGCGGAGTTCCTGGAGATCGCCCTCACCGAGGCGCGGGACCCCGACGTCCTGCGTGCCCTGCTCGACGAGTCGCTGCCGGACGGCCTCGACATCATCGACGCGGTGGAGGCCCGCACCTCGGGTCTCGCCGACCGGCTCACCGCCTCCGTCTGGGAGATGCGCCTGGACGGCGTCGACCCCGACGAGCTCCGCGCGGCCGTGGCCGCCTTCAACGACGCCGGGACCGTGGAGGTCCAGCGCAAGGCCAAGAACGGCATCCGGACGTTCGACGCCCGCGCCGCCGTCGCCGATCTGCGAGTCGTCGACGCCCCGGCCGATAGGCCGGGCGAGCGGCCCTGTGCGATACTGCGCCTGGTTGTGCGGCACGTGACACCTGCCGTGCGACCCGACGACGTCCTGTCCGGTCTCCGAGCTGTGGCCGACCTGGCGGATGGGGTATCCCCTGTTCGAGCGCAGCCGAGAGCTTGGGGAACGGTCCCCGCTGCGGTGACGAGGCTGGCGCAGGGGCTCTTCGACGAGGAGTCCGGCACGGTGACCGACCCGCTCGCGCCCGACCGCGAGGCCGCCCCGACCGCACCTACCGCGGTCGCCGGGGCAGCCGTCGCGACGGCGCCGGAAGGTGCAGGTTCCGCGTAAGGCGGTCGTTGTAGCGCAGCCCTCCGACTCGGGAGCCACCTGGGTCGGGCCGCGCACTGACCCACAAGACTTTCGCCAGGCCGTACGCACACCGCATACGGAACCGGCGAGCCAGACATCAGTTCCCGTGCGGCGCCCGCGCCCCGGACGGCGGTATCGCACCACTGCGGACCATGCCGGACCGGAATCAGACGCGGCGCCCGGGAGCACGACGGGAGAACCGCCCGCATGCCTCAGCCGAACGAACCCGGCACGACCGGGAACAACGAAGAGAACACCCCCGGCGACAAGCTGCCGCCGCGCCGCAGGCGCCGCGCCGCTTCCCGCCCGGCGGGCCCGCCCGGTGCTGCCGCGGCCCCCGCCGAGGACGTCACGCCGGCCATACCTGCCGACGGGTCCGCCGCCCCGGCCGCGGACGACACGCCCGGCGAGACGGTCACCGAGACCGCCGCGCCCGCCCGTACGCGCCGCCGCGCCGTGCGCAAGGCCACCGCGCCGGCCGGCGCCCCGGAGCCGGTGGAGAGCACCCCGGCCGCCGAGGCCCCCGCGCCGGTCGCCGAGGTCCCCGCGCCGGTTGCCGCGCCTGCCGCCGAGGAGGCGCCCGCCGCGCCCGCGCCGCGCACCCGTCGTCGCGCGGTCCGCAAGGCGACCGCCCCGGCCGGTCCGCCGGAGGCCGCCGAGGCTCCCGCCCCGGTCGTCGAGACGCCGGCCGAGCCCGTCGCCGACCTCGACCCCGAGGCCGTCGACCCCGAGGAAGAGACCGTGGTCGCCGTGGAGATCCCCGCCGAGGCCCCCGCGCCCCGCCGCCGTCGCGCCTCCCGCAAGGCCACCGCCCCCGCGGGCGCCCCGGCCGCCGCGGAGGCCGTCGTGGTCGAGCCCGCTGTCGCGGCCGAGCCCGCCAAGGCCGCCGAGCCCGCCGCTCCCGTCGCCGGGGCGGAGCCCGCAGAGGCCCCTCGCGGCCGCACCCGCCGCCGTGCTTCGGCCCCGGCCGGTACGCCCCAGGCCGCCGCGCCCGTCGCCGAGCCGGTGACCGAGCCGGCGCCCGCAGCCGAGACCCCCGCCGCCGAGGTGGAGGCCGAGGAGGAGACCCCCGCTCCGCGCGCCCGCCGCCGCGCGTCCCGCAAGGCGTCCGCGCCCGCCGGTACGCCGCGGGCCGCCGCCGAGCCCGCCGAGAACGCCGCCGAGCCCGTCGAGGCCGGCGAGAGCCTGCCCGCTGCCGTCGCCGAGGAGCTCGCCGCCGAGGTGGAGGAGGTCGAGGAGGCCGCCCCGCGCGGCCGCCAGCGCCGCCGGGCCACCGCCGCCGGCCGCCCCGAGTTCACCGCGAAGACCGAGGAGCCGTCCCGCAAGGGCCGGCGCGCGACGCGCCCCGCCGTCGCCGTCTTCCAGGCCCCGGTCTTCTCCGAGCCGATGTTCCAGACCCCCGAGACCGCGGCCGCCGCCGCTGCCACGGTCGGTTCCCCCTCGCCGTACGACGAGGTGGAGGAGGCCGAGGAGCAGCAGACCGCCGAGGTCGAGCAGGCCGCCGCGCCCGCCGAGGCCACGCCGCAGGGCGGCTCGCGCCGCCGTCGCCGCCGCCGTGGCGAGGCCGCCGAGGCAGAGCAGCAGGCCGCCAAGCCCGTCGAGAGTGCCGAGGAGCCCGCCGAGGAGGCCCCCGAGGCCGAGGCGGACGAGCAGGAGGGCGAGGACACCGACGAGTACGGCGACCGCCCCTCGCGCCGTCGCCGTCGTGGCGGCCGCCGTCGCCGTCGTGGCGAGGCCAACGACACGGACGACGAGCAGAACGCCGACGAGGCGCCCGCGCCGTACCGCGCCGAGGAGACCCGCTCCGAGGACGGGCAGGACCGGGGCCGGGCCCAGGACACGGACGAGAGCGACGAGGACGACGACTCCTCCGCCTCCGGGTCGAGCAGCAGCCGTCGCCGTCGCCGTCGCCGTCGCCGCAGCGGTGACGCCGCCGCCGAGGCCGACCACGGCACCGCCGACGACCCGGAGCGTACGGTCGTCAAGGTCCGCGAGCCCCGCAAGAAGGAGGAGCGCGAGCCGGGCACCGGCTTCGACGAGGTCCAGTCCATCAAGGGCTCGACCCGTATGGAGGCCAAGAAGCAGCGCCGCCGCGAGGGCCGCGAGCAGGGCCGCCGCCGGGTCCCGATCATCACCGAGGCGGAGTTCCTCGCCCGCCGTGAGGCCGTCGAGCGGGTGATGGTCGTCCGCCAGAGCGGCGAGCGCACCCAGATCGGCGTTCTCGAGGACAACGTGCTCGTCGAGCACTACGTCAACAAGGAGCAGGCCACCAGCTACGTCGGCAACGTCTACCTGGGCAAGGTCCAGAACGTGCTGCCGTCCATGGAGGCCGCGTTCGTCGACATCGGCAAGGGCCGCAACGCCGTCCTGTACGCCGGTGAGGTCAACTTCGAGGCGCTCGGCATGGCCCACGGGCCGCGCCGCATCGAGACCGCGCTCAAGTCCGGCCAGTCGGTCCTGGTCCAGGTGACCAAGGACCCGATCGGCCACAAGGGTGCGCGTCTGACGAGCCAGGTCTCGCTGCCCGGCCGCTACCTCGTCTACGTACCCGAGGGCTCGATGACCGGGATCAGCCGCAAGCTGCCCGACACCGAGCGCTCCCGCCTCAAGACCATCCTCAAGAAGATCGTTCCCGAGGACGCGGGCGTCATCGTGCGCACCGCCGCCGAGGGCGCGAGCGAGGACGAGCTGCGCCGTGACGTCGAGCGGCTCCAGGGGCAGTGGGAGGACATCCAGAAGAAGGCGAAGGGCACCAGCGGCTCCAACGCGCCGACGCTGCTCTACGGCGAGCCGGACATGACCGTCCGGGTCGTCCGCGACATCTTCAACGAGGACTTCTCCAAGGTCATCGTCAGCGGCGACGAGGCGTGGGAGACCATCCACGGTTACGTCTCGCACGTCGCGCCCGACCTCACCGAGCGGCTGTCGCGCTGGACCTCCGAGGTCGACGTCTTCGCGACGTACCGCATCGACGAGCAGCTGATGAAGGCGCTGGACCGCAAGGTCTACCTGCCCAGCGGCGGTTCGCTGGTGATCGACAAGACCGAGGCGATGATCGTCGTCGACGTCAACACCGGCAAGTTCACCGGCCAGGGCGGCAACCTGGAGGAGACCGTCACCAGGAACAACCTGGAGGCGGCCGAGGAGATCGTGCGCCAGCTGCGGCTGCGCGACCTCGGCGGCATCGTCGTCGTCGACTTCATCGACATGGTGCTGGAGTCCAACCGGGACCTGGTGCTGCGGCGGCTCCTGGAGTGCCTGGGCCGCGACCGCACCAAGCACCAGGTCGCCGAGGTCACCTCCCTGGGCCTGGTCCAGATGACCCGCAAGCGGGTGGGCCAGGGGCTGCTGGAGTCCTTCTCCGAGACCTGCGTCCACTGCAACGGGCGCGGGGTCATCGTCCACATGGAGCAGCCGACCTCCGTCGGCGGTGGCGGTGGTGGCAAGAAGTCCAAGAAGCGCGGCCGCGGCGGCGCGGGCCACGAGCCCGGTCACGAGCAGGACCACGACCACGACGAGCACGCGGCCGAGCCCGCCGAGACCGAGGCCGAGCTGGCCGCGGAGGTCGCCGCCCCGGTGGCCGTGGAACCCGAGGTCACCGCCGACGAGGAGTTCTACAGCAGCCCCGCCGAGGCCGAGGCGGCCGCCACGCGTGGCCGCGGCCGTCGTCGGGCCTCCCGTAGGGCGTCGGCCCCGGCCGGCGCCCCGAAGGCCGAGGCGCCCGCCCCGGCCCCCGTCGCCGAGGCCCGGCCCGAGCCGGTCCTCGACACCCCCGCCGAGGCTCCGGTCGCCGAAGCCCCGGAGGCCCCCGAGGCTCCGGTCGAGGCCGCGCCCCAGGGGCGTACGCGCCGACGGGCCACCCGCAAGGCGACCGCCCCGGCGGGTTCGCCGAAGCAGGCCGAGGCCGCGGTGCCGGTCCGGCCGGCCGAGCCCACCACGGACCCGGTCGCGGTCGAGGACCCGGTCGTCGAGGCGCCCGCCGCCGAGGCACCGGCCCCCGAGGCACCGGCCCCCGAGGCACCGGCCCCCGAGGCACCGGCCCCCGAGGCACCGGCCCCCGAGGCACCGGCGGAGAAGGCCCCCGAGGCCGAGGCCCCCGTGGCCGCCCCGCCGCGTGCCCGGCGCCGGGTGACCCGCAAGGTCACCGCCCCGGCGGGCTCGCCCACCGGCGCCGAGGAGGCGGCGGTCGTCGTCGTCGAGCCGGCGGCCGAGGCGAAGGCCTCGGCAGCCGAGGCCGCTGAGGCCGCGGCGACCGGCGAGTCGGAGGAGGCGCCGGTGGCGAAGAAGACGGCCCGCAAGGCCGCCGCCAAGAAGGCCCCGGCGAAGAAGGCGGCGGCCAAGAAGACCGTCGCGAAGAAGACCGCCGCCAAGAAGACGACGGCGAAGACGACCGCGAAGAAGACGACGAAGAAGACCGTCGCCGCCGAGCAGTCGTCGCCGTCCGTAACGGCTTCCGCGCCTTCCGTGGAGGGCGAGTCGTCGGCGAGCTGATGAATCCGTAACCGGTCGTTCATCTTCAGGTGTCCCGCTCCGAGCACGTCGGAGCGGGACACCTGCTTTGTTTCAGAACTGATGCGGGGGCCGGTTAACGGATCAGGAATGGGTCAAGAAATTCCTGATAATGTGACGACGGTTGCCATGCGTGTGAGCGTTCCTCACGAAAACTACGGTTGGTGACAAGGCCCGGCGAAGATACCGACCGGGCCGGATTCCTCGGCAGGGCGTCGGCATCGCGCCGGTGGGGTTACGCGCGACCTCGGTAAGACGTCCCGCACCTCGGAGCTCTGCCTGGTACGAGCTCTTGCGGTGTTCAAGGAGGACGTTCATGACGAGCATCAACGAACAGCCGATTCCCGCTGCCCGCCCGGTCATCGGCGAGGACGAGATCGAGGCCGCGGTACGCGTGCTGCGCAGCGGTCGTGTCGTGCAGGGCCCGGAGGTCGCGGCTTTCGAGGACGGCTTCTCGCGCCTGGTCGACGACCGGCACTGCGTCGCCGTCAACTCGGGCACCTCGGCTCTCCACCTGCTGCTGCTGGCCCTGGGCATCGGCCCGGGTGACGAAGTGATCGTCCCCTCCTTCTCCTTCGCCGCCTCCGCGAACGCGGTCCGCCTCGTGGGTGCCGACGTGGTGTTCGCCGACATCGAGCCGGGCAGCTTCGGCCTCGACCCAGCGGCGGTCGAAGCCGCGATCACGCCGCGCACCGCCGCGATCATGCCGGTGCACCTGTACGGTCACCCCGCGGCGATGGACAAGCTCATGCCCATCGCGGACAAGCACCGGCTCGCCGTGGTCGAGGACGCCTGCCAGGCCCACGCCGCGGCACTGAACGGCACCCCCGTCGGCGCGTTCGGCGCGGGCGGCACCTTCAGCTTCTACCCGACCAAGAACATGCACTCGCTCGAAGGCGGCATGGTCACCACGGCCGACGCGGAACTGGCCCGCACCCTGCGCCTGCTGCGCAACCAGGGCATGGAGCAGCGCTACGCCAACGAGATCGTCGGCGCCAACATGCGGATGACCGACGTGTCCGCCGCCGTCGGCCGCGTACAGCTCGGCAAGGTCGAGGGCTGGACCGAGCAGCGCCGCGCCAACGCCGCGTACCTCGACGCGCACATCACCGCCCCGGCCGTCACCACGCCGCCGGTGGCCGAGGGCGCCCGGCATGTCTACCACCAGTACACCGTGCGGATCAGCGGCGACCGGGACGCCGCGATGGCCAGGCTCACCGAGGCGGGCATCGGCAACGCGGTCTACTACCCGACGCCGATCCACCGGCTCAAGCCCTACTGGGAGCCGGACCAGAAGGCCGGCCGCACCTGGGATCTGCCCGAGACCGAGAAGGCCGCCGCCGAGGTCGTCTCGCTGCCCGTCCACCCCTCGCTCACCGAGGGCGACCTGGCGCGGATCGCCGCCGCGGTGAACTCCCTGGGGGAGAACCTGTGAGCGCCGCACTGAAGGCCGGACTCGTCGGCCTCGGCTCCATGGGCCGCCACCACGCCCGCGTCCTCGCCGGCCTGGAGGGCGTCGAGCTGGTCGGCGTCGTCGACCCGATGGGCGACAAGAACGGCTGGGCCCAGGGCGCCCCCGTCCTGTCCGCCGTCGAGGAGCTCATCGCCCTCGGCGTCGACTACGCCGTCGTCGCCTGCCCCACCGGCCTGCACGAGGAGGTCGGCCTCCAGCTCGCCGACGCCGGTGTCTGCGCCCTGGTCGAGAAGCCGCTCGCGGACACCGTCGAGGGCGCCCGCCGCCTCGTCGACGCCTTCGAGTCGCGCGGCCTGGTGGCCGGCGTCGGCCACATCGAACGCTGCAACCCGGCCCTGCTCTCGCTCCGCGCCCGCCTGGAGGCCGGCGAGCTGGGCGACGTCTACCAGGTCGTCACCCGCCGCCAGGGCCCCTTCCCGCACCGGATCGCCGACGTCGGCGTGGTCAAGGACCTGGCCACCCACGACATCGACCTGACGGGCTGGGTCACCGGCCGGACGTACACGTCGATCGCCGCCCACACCGTCTCCAAGTCCGGCCGCCCGCACGAGGACATGGTCTCCGCCGTGGGCCAGCTGTCCGACGGCACGATGGTCAACCACCTGGTCAACTGGCTGAGCCCGCTCAAGGAGCGGTTCACCTCGGTCACCGGCGAGCGCGGCTGCTTCATCGCCGACACCCTCACCGCCGACCTCACGTTCCACTCCAACGCCGCGGTCACCACCGAGTGGGAGGCGCTGCGCGCCTTCCGCGGGGTCTCCGAGGGCGACATGATCCGCTACGCCATCCCCAAGCGCGAGCCGCTGCTCGTCGAGCACGAGCTGTTCCGCGACGCTGTGCAGGGCAAGCCCGCCGACATCTGCACAATGCGCCAGGGGCTTCGCACGGTCGAGGTGGCCGCCTCCGTGCTGGAATCCGCCGCCAACGGCACCACGGTCCTGATCCCGACGGACCAGGAGCAGGGGCAGGAGCCGAGCCGGTGACCGTACCCGATGTCACGGTGGTCGTAGCCGTCTACAACACGATGCCGTACCTCACCGAGTGCCTCGACTCGCTGGTGGGCCAGAGCATCGGTCATGAGCGGCTGCAGGTCGTGGCGGTCGACGACGGCTCGACCGACGACAGCGGCAAGGAGCTCGACCGCTTCGCGCAGCGGTACCCGGACGTCTTCACCGTCGTCCACCAGCCCAACTCGGGCGGCCCGGCCGCTCCGAGCAACCGCGCCCTCGATCTGGCGACCGGCCGATTCGTGTACTTCATCGGCTCGGACGACCACCTGGGCGAAGAGGCGCTGGAGCGGATGGTCGCCTGCGCCGACGCCAACGATTCCGATGTGGTCGTCGGCAAGATGGTCGGCACGAACGGGCGTTACGTCCACCAGAAGCTGTACACCGGCAACCGCGACGTCACCCTCGACGACTCCGCGCTGCCCTTCACCCTGGCCAACACCAAGTTGTTCCGCCGGGAACTGGTCGAGAGGCACGGACTCCGCTTCCCCGAGGACATGCCGGTCGGCAGCGACCAGCCGTTCACCATCGAGGCGTGCGTCCGGGCCCGGAAGATCTCCGTGCTCTCCGACTACACCTGCTATTACGCGGTCAAGCGCGGCGACGCGAGCAACATCACCTACCGGGCGAACCACCTGGCCCGGCTCCGCTGCGTCCAGCGGATCATGGAGCACACGGCCGTTCTGATCCCCGCCGGTCCGCGGCGCGACGCCGTGTTCAAGCGCCACTTCGACTGGGAGCTGACCAAGCTCCTGCAGAAGGACTTCCCCACGCTCGACGCCGACACCCGCCGCCAGGTGGGCGAAGGCGTCGGCGCGCTGGTGGACGCCTACTTCACCGACGGCCTGCGCGACGGCACCGGGGTCAAGCGCCGGGTGCGCTTCGGCCTCGCCCGGAGCGCCGCCGTCGACGAGCTCACCCGCGCCATCGCGCAGGAGACCGAGCACGGGGCGCCGCCCTTCCTGCTGGAGGGCGACCGCGCCTTCGCCGCCCACCCCGGGTTCCGGGACGCGGCCGTCGGCCTCGACGACCGGTACTACGAGGTGCTCGGCGAGTCGGTGGCGGGCCGGCTCTCCACGAGTACGCGACTGGTGTCGGCGAGCTGGGAGCAGAACGGCGAGGATCTCTCGCTCACCGTGAAGCTGCGCGTCGGCATCACCGGCGACGCCTCCTCAGCCGTCGTCGCCCTCGCCCAGGGCGCCATGCCGAAGAGCGCGGACAAGCCCGGCGCGCGCAAGCTCCCGGAGGACACCCCGCGCCCGGAGCGCGTCGGCACGCTCACCGCCGACGCGGCCGAGGACGGCGGCGGCACCCTGCTGACCGCCCGCTTCCCGCTGGCGCCCACTCGGACCAAGAGGGGCGTCCGCCTCTACGTGGACGTGGCAGGCTCTACGTATGAGATCCCGGTCCGCACCGAAGGCCGGCCGATGCCGCTGGCGCGCCGCTGGGGGACCACCGACCCCCACCGCGTGGCGGCGAACACCAACCCGAAGGGCCGGCTCGTGATCACGACGGCCCCCCTGCGGGAACCGAAGCCCGGTGTGGGCGCACGGCTGCGCCGAACGCTGTCCAGGTCGATCGAATCGAAATCGAAGAGGAAGTAACCCGTTGACATCCTCCCCCTCCTGAATGGAGGGGGATTCCTACGGCTCGTGCCGTGGGGTTTTCTGCTTCGTCGCCGACTGCCCGCCCGGAGAACTCCGTTGAGGTCTTACACCAGCTCCACAGACTGTCACCGAGAGCCCCTCGGCCAGCACGTTCTTCGCGGCGTTCACGTCACGGTCGTGAGTGACACCGCACACGCACGTCCAGGTGCGGACGTTCAGCGGCATCTTCCCCTGAAGCGTTCCGCAGGCGGAGCACAGTCTGGAGGAGGGGAACCAGCGGTCGACGGCGACCAGGTCCCTTCCGTACCAGGCACACTTGTATTCCAGCATGCCGCGCAGCGTGGTCCAGGCCGCGTCCGAGATGGCGCGGGCCAGGGAATGGTTCTTGACCATGTTGCGTACGGTCAGGTCCTCGATCACGATCGTTTGGTTCTCACGAACGAGCCGAGTGGTCAGCTTGTGCAGGTGATCCCGCCTGCGGTCGGTAATGCGGGCATGGACCTTCGCGACCTTCCGGCAGGCCTTCGCCCGGTTCGCTCCGTCACTCCTGGTCTTCTTCGCCAGGTTCCGTTGGGCTTTCGCCAGGCGAGCCCGGTCCTTGCGTTCATGCCGGGGGTTGGTGACCTTCTCCCCGGTGGAGAGCGTCACCAGGCTGGTGATCCCGGCGTCGATCCCGACCGCGTTCGTGGCCTCGGGCATCGGTGCGGGGATGTCGTCGCACAGCATGGAGACGAACCAGCGCCCGGCCGCGTCCTGCGACACGGTCATGGTGGACGGGGATGCCCCTTCGGGAAGGGGACGGGACCACACGATGCCGAGCGGTTCGCGCATCTTCGCGAGGGTGAGCTGCCGTGGTAGCGGAAACCGCTGGTGGTGTACTCGGCGGACCGGCGGGACTTCTTCCTCGACTTGAAGGCCGGGTACTTGGCCCGCTTGCCGAAGAAGTTGGTGAACGCCATCTGCAAGTGCCGCAGCGTCTGCTGCAACGGCACCGACGACACCTCGGACAGGTAGGCCAGTTCCTCGGTCTTCTTCCACGAGGTGAGCATCGCGGAGGTGGCGTTGTAGTTGACCCGCTCCTGACGAAGCGTCCACGCCTCGGAGCGTGCGGCGAATCCCAGCTCGTTGCCCTGCTCCACAGGAGCTGTGTTTCCTCCCCGAGCCAAAGCACGGGGTATCCAGACAGGAGGAAAAGATGAATATCTGTGTAGTCGCGCTCGGCAAGATCGGACTTCCGCTCGCCGTGCAGTTCGCCGCCAAGGGCCACAAGGTCATCGGCGCGGACGTCAACGAGAAGGTCGTCGAACTCGTCAACGCGGCCACCGAGCCGTTCCCCGGTGAGCACGACCTCGACGTCAAGCTCAAGGAGACCGTGGGCGCCGGCCTGCTCTCCGCCACGACGGACACCACGGCCGCGGTCGCCGCGTCCGACGCCGTCGTGGTCGTCGTCCCGCTCTTCGTGGACGCCGAGGGCACTCCCGACTTCGGCTGGATGGACGCCGCCACCAAGGCCATCGCGGCCGGCCTGAAGCCCGGCACCCTGGTCAGCTACGAGACCACGCTGCCGGTCGGCACCACCCGTACCCGCTGGGCGCCGATGCTGGCCGAGGGCTCGGGCCTGACTCCCGGCGAGGACTTCCACCTGGTCTTCTCCCCGGAGCGGGTGCTCACCGGCCGGGTCTTCGCCGACCTGCGTCGCTACCCCAAGCTCGTCGGCGGCATCGACGAGGCGTCCGCCGAGCGCGGCGTCGCCTTCTACGAGGCCGTCCTCGACTTCGACGGGCGCCAGGACCTGCCCCGCCCCAACGGCGTGTGGGACCTCGGCACGGCGGAGGCCTCCGAGCTGGCGAAGCTCGCCGAGACCACCTACCGCGACGTCAACATCGGCCTGGCCAACCAGTTCGCCCGGTTCGCCGACCAGAACGACATCGACGTCAAGAAGGTCATCGAGGCCTGCAACAGCCAGCCCTACAGCCACATCCACCAGCCCGGCATCGCCGTCGGCGGCCACTGCATCCCGATCTACCCGCGGATGTACCTGTGGAACGACCCGGAGGCCACCGTCGTGCGCTCGGCCCGCGAGGCCAACGCCGCGATGCCCGCGTACGCCGTCGACCTGCTGGCCGCCGCCTACGGCGACCTGGACGGCGTCGGGGTCCTGGTGCTGGGCGCGGCCTACCGCGGCGGCGTCAAGGAGACCGCGTTCTCCGGTGTCTTCGGGGTCGTCGAGGCACTCAAGGCGCGCGGCGCGGTGCCCTTCGTCTCGGATCCGATGTACACCGCCGAGGAGCTGACCGCCCTCGGCCTCGTCCCGCACGAGCGCCAGGCCGTCACCGCCGCGATCCTCCAGGCCGACCACGCCGAGTACCGCGAGCTGGCCGCCGCCGACCTCCCGGACGTCCGCGTCCTGGTCGACGGCCGCCGCACCACGGACCCGGCCAACTGGTCGGGCGTACGCCGCGTGGTCATCGGTGGCTGAACACCAGCCAGTAGAGAGAATGGAAGACATGCGAGAAGGACGCCCTGGACGAGTCGTGATGCTCGTCGACAACACCATCGACGGTGACTCACGTGTTCAGAAGAGCGCGCGGGCCATGGCGGAAGCGGGGTGGGAGGTCCACCTCATCGGTCGGGCGCCCTCTTCCGGATCCGACAGCTACCTGATCGGCGACGCCCAGATCCACCGGCTACCGCTGAGGCGGCTGCCCCCGCGCACGACCCTCAGGCGGCGCGTGTCCAAACTCCGCTACCCCCTGTCCTACCCCAGCCAGGACCGGGCGTTGCTCAAGACCCGGAGTATCAAGGTCATCTGGGCTGAACTGGAGATGAACAAGGCCGCGGTCGATGCGCGCACCGGTATCTCCAAGGAGCCGAAGACCAAGCAGCTGCCGCTGCTGGCTCAGCGCGCCGCTGGGAAGCTCCGGCGCACCACAATCAAGGTCCGGACGCGGCAGACGAAGGATCGCACCGGCAGCTGGGGCGATCAGGACGGGGCCTGGGAGGAGGTGGAGCGACGTTTCTGGAGCACCGCCATGGGAGACCGGGCTTGGCGCCGGCTCGACCCGCTGCCGCTCCGCTACGAGCTCAGCTACCGTGACAAGATCGAGCAACTCCAGCCCGATCTGATCCACGCCCATGACTTCCGGATGATTGGCGTCGCGGCCCGTGCGGCGGTCCGCGCCCGCCAGTCGGGCCGGAAGGTCAAGGTCGTCTACGACGCGCACGAGTTCGTGCCCGGTCTGGCACAAGCCAGCCGCTCGCGGAAGTGGCTGGCCTCGCAGGTCGCCTACGAGCGCGAGCACATCGGATTCGTGGACGCGATCGTGACGGTCTCTCCCGCCCTGGCGGAGATGCTGGAGACCGCGCACGGCCTCGCCGAGCGGCCGGTGGTGACGCTCAACGCACCGCCCAAGCTGGTGCCGGACGCGGCGGCCGACGGGGAGACCTGGACCACGGCCGAAGGCGCGCGGGACGTCCGTGAGGCGTGCGGCCTGGGGCCGGACATCCCCCTGGCTGTCTACTGCGGAGGGGCGGCGCCTCAACGGTGCCTGCATACCATCGTGGAATCGTTGCAGCACACACCCGACGTGCACGCGGCATTCATGATCAACAACCTCGACGGGGACTACGTGAACTCCCTGCGAGCGCTCGCCGCCGAGATCGGGGTCACGGACAGGATCCACCTGATGCCGTACGTTCCGTACGACGTGCTGGTGCGGTTCCTGTCCACCGCGGACGTCGGCATCCACCCGCTGCGCAAGGGCCCCGTCAACCACGAGGTCGCGCTGAGCACGAAGTTCTTCGAGTTCATGCAGGCGCGGCTGCCCGTGGTGGTCAGTGATGTCAAGGCCATGTCGGACGAGGTCACGCGCGTCGGCAACGGCGAGATCTTCCGTTCCGAGGACAGCAAGGACTTGGCACGGGCCGTCGGCATGATCCTCAACGACCGGAGCCGCTACACCGCCGCGTACGACCGGCCAGGCATGCTCGACGAGTGGAGCTGGGAGGCACAGGCGGAGAAGTATGTCGTCCTGTACGAGCGGCTGCTGAAGGACCTCGGCTGATCACCGCGGCCGGTCGGCGCACCGACCGGCCGTGACGGCGAAGGGCTCACCCGCGGGCAGCGGATGAGCCCTTCGCCGGTTTCACGGGGTCAGGCGCGGCGGGTGGCCTGCTCCATGAGCTGGACGACGCGCTGGGCCGCCGTGCCGTCGCCGTACGGGGCGCCACGCGGGACCTTCGGGGCGGGGCGTGTGGCGAGGGCGGACCATTCGGCGGGAGCCATCGCGTGGGGGTCGGGGACCAGGTAGTTCCAGCCGTCCTCAAGGGTCTCGACCCACTCGGTCTCCGGCCGGATGGTCGTGCAGACGCGATCCAGCAGGAATGCTTCCTTCTGGAGCCCACCGGAGTCCGTCACCACACCGGACGAGGCGAGGACGGCGGCGACGAGCCCGGCGTACGGCAGCGGTCGGCCCACGTGGACGGACCCCTGCGTCAAGTTGATGCCGTGCTGCGTGGCGCGGGCTGTGAGCCGGGGGTGGGCCAGGAGCGCCACCGGAACGGGCAGCGAGGCCAGGGCCCCGATGATGGCGGACAGCCGCTCGGGGTCGTCCGTGTTGTCCGGGCGGTGCAGGGTCGCGAGCAGGAACGGCTCGGCGGGGTCGATGCCTTCGGGCAGCGCCGGAGCCGGGTGCTCCCCCGAGAGGACGGCGTCCCGGATCCGCAGGCAGATGTCGACCATCACGTCGCCGGCCAGCGCCGACCGCTCGGCGAGGCCCTCGGCGGCGAGATGGCGCATGGCCTCCTCGGTCGGCGCCAGCAGCAGATCGGCGCAGTGGTCCGTCAGTACCCGGTTGTGCTCCTCGGGCATCCGGCGGTTGAACGACCGGAGGCCGGCTTCCAGGTGTGCGACGGGAAGGTGCTGCTTCACCGCCGAAAGGGCCCCGGCGATCGTGGAATTGGTATCGCCGTACACCAGGACCCAGTCGGGCTGTTCGGCTTCCAGCACCGGGTCCAGGGCGGAAAGCACCGACCCGGTCTGTACTCCGTGGCTTCCGGAGCCGACGCCGAGGTGCACATCCGGGTCAGGGATGCCGAGACCGGAGAAGAAGACATCCGAAAGGTCCGCGTCGTAGTGCTGTCCGGTGTGGACGATGACGTGCTGGTGATCCGTCTGAGCGAATGCTGCTGCGACAGGAGCCAGCTTCACCAACTGGGGGCGGGCACCTACGATGCTGATGACTTTCATTGCACGCTCTTCTTCTCAGTGGTTTGACGTGGAGGTACGGGGAACTCCGTCACGTTCACGAACGTGACGGGAGCTGTCGAGGCCTGCACTCACGGATTGCTTCGCGCGAGGGCCACGGGCAGAGCCGCCAGGACCCCGGCTGCGGAGCAGACGTTCGAGTGGATGTTCCAGGCAATGGTAAGCAAACGCGGCCAGGGCCAGGCTCAATACCAGTGTCGTGACCCAGATGCCGACGATGTCGAGACCTCCCACCGGGGCGCCGAACACTCCCACCAGAGCTCTGAGCACGATCTCGTGGAATAGATACCAGGCGAACGACCACTGTCCCAGCCTGACCATGACGGGCCCGGCCAGAAGAGTGCGCCGCCGCTCCACGTCGGCCGTCGCCGCCGCTCCACGTCGGCCGTCGCCGCCGCCGCGACCAGGAGAGCGAAGAACGGCGCGGACAACAGGTGGGAAGCGCTGTAGGGGCTGTACCAGACACTGTCGGACACCGCGTCGGACCAGGGGATCAGCACCAGGTGCCAGACGGCGACCAACGCGACGGCCGTAGGAAGCCCGCACGGAGGGCGCCAACCGCGCTTGACGGCCAGCCCTGCGGCGATGCCCAGAGTGAACTGGAGCGTCCGGGTCGGTGGGAAGTAGTCGAGCGCCCACAGCCGTACCAGCGAGTCGGTGAACAGAGCGCCGCTCAGCCAGATGCCAACCGAGCCCGCGCACACGGCGACGGCGACCACCGCGCGGCCGCGTGAACTCCGCATCAGGGGGAGCGACAGCAGCACCGGGAAGAGCAGGTAGAACCATGCCTCGTCGCTGAGTGACCAGGCCGCGGGGTTCCCTCCCACCAGATAGGAGCGTTCGGGAACCCAGGAGTTCACGAGGGCCAGTGTGGCCGCTACCCCGCGCAGGGAGATATCGGTGCCCAGAGCGCGCCACACGGCGACGGAAGCCATGGTCGACACCGCCAGCAGGGGCCAGATCCGGGCGAACCGGCGCCAGAGGAAGACGCCTGTCGGCACGGTCTTGCCGTCGTACGTCCAGGCCAGCACGAACCCCGACAGGATGAAGAAGAAGGTCACCCCGCTCCGTCCGTACCAGGCGAGATCGCTGATCCCGGGCAGCTCACCGGCCTGCCGGGACAAGTGGTAGAGCACCACGACCAGGGCTGCCCAGAAACGTAGTCCGGTCAGCGAATCCAGCCGGGCTCGACCTGTGGCCTCTGGCTTGAGGTCCCGCACCATGAGCGTCACTTTCTTCCAGGGGTGGAGATGTCAGAGGCCATCGGGGGAGGTCAGGCTGGCCCCGGCCCACGGACCTTGGGCGAGCTTTGATCGGCGGGGGCCATGAACGACGGCTAAGAGCTCCGGCCTGTCAGCATCTTGGTCATCAGGTTCGTCGTGGCTCGCTGGATCTGCGTGTTCACATGCTCCGGGGCGCTGAGGGCGAGCGGCCAGTGGAACGTCCCGGCGACGAAGACCAGGGTGCCTGCACCGTCCTGGCACAGACTTGTGTTCTGGATCCTGCGGCCCCGGCCCATCCGGTCACTGTACGGAGACTCGGAGAGCAACGTCTGTTCGGCGTTCTCGGGCCGTGGCATGGAGTCGTCGAAGCCGTCCGCCTCGACAGCGATCAGATCCGGGATCTGGTCGTCGTCGCGCAGTCCCGTCCCCGCCCAGAACCAGTGCTTGCTCTCCCGGACCACCAGCGGCACCGGTTGGGCAGGCATCCCGTTGTACTGGACTCCCAGCAGTCCCTGTTCGGCCTGGCGGTGCTTCTTGCCGATGGTTCGCCAACGCTCGGTTGCTCCGCCCGCGCCGGGGTCAGGGTCCTCGTCCTGCTTGTAGCAGGTCACCACACGACTCTGGCGGTCGTCGCCGGACGCCTCGACACGTATGTGGAAGTAGATGTTGTTCGATCCGAAGAACGCGAGGTGGGTTCCTGCGGCGACCGCCTCCTCGGCCCAGTCGCGCATGTCCTTCGACCAGTACTCGTCGTGTCCGGAGAAAATGATCGCCGTGTACCGGGACGCGTCGAGCAGGCCTTCGTGAAGGTCGACGCTGCTGGCGTACGTGACGTCGTATCCGGCTTCCTCCGCCCAGCGGACCGCACTGGTGTCCATCTCGAACCACGAGGGCAGCCCGACATGCGCGTAGGGACGGTCGAAGGAGACCTGGAATGCGCGCTCCGGATTTCCGCCTATCTTCCCGTCGGGGGTGAAACCCTTGTACAGGTTCTTCCCGATGCGGCCGTCCGAAGGCCACATGTTGTAGGCCTGGTATGTCGTGAACGGAATCACCATCAGGACATCGGAACGCCGCTTCGGCTCGCGTATGACGAAGGGGGTGTAGCTGCGGAAGCCGTCGTCGGAGGTGAACACCGCCAGATGCAGCCCGGACACCCAGGTTTCCGGTATCTCCAGGGTCCAGGAGACCGGCCAGTCGCAGGCTATGAGTCCGGTCGCGGCATCGGCCTCGGGCCTGGTGCGGGCTTCCACGTCCACCGGGTCGCTGGTCACCAGATGCCGGGCTCCCTGGCCTCCGTAGTGGCCGAGGCGGTAGATCGCCACAGTGCATGCCTGTGCGGTGTGGGACCACAGGTGGAAGTCGATGGATTCGCCGGGACCGGCGGAGGTCGTCGAGGCGTATCCCTGGATCTGCGCCGCTTTGTCGTTCGCGGCGACCGTCCCGTCGTGTCCGGCGACCCATTCCTGCGATCCGGTGGCCGTGTTCTCGTCGACCACCGGATTCTTGCCAGTGCTCGCCTCGGGACGCTGGATGTCCGCGGACTCCGCCTCACCACGCAACTGATAGCCGGCGACGGCAACCGCCCCGATACCCAGAGCGCCCAAGGCAGTACGACGAGACAGTTTTGACACAGACAGGTCCTCCGGGCCGGACGAAGGGCCTTCCGCCGCACTCGTCTCATCACGTGCGCGACAGGACTGCACGGAGGGGCGGTGCGACCGGTCGGCAAACGGCCATCCTATGGGTGGCAAAAGCAGGAAGTCTGCTGATGCGCTATGCAGTTGGACACATTTTGTTCGCCTGTCCCTGCGCAACGGAAGGGAGACAGCTGCGTGGCTCAGGTCCGTGCCTCTTCGAGAGCTCCGTCCTTCTCCTCGTATACCGCCCCGCTCTGCGGGCACTCCCACACCCCCGGCTCGCCCTCGCGCGCGACCAGCCGGACCCCGCTGTGACCGACCCAGCCGATCTGCCGGGCGGGCACACCGACGACCAGGGCGAAGTCGGGGACGTCCTTGGTGACCACGGCGCCGGCCGCGACCATCGCCCACCGGCCGATACGGACCGGCGCGACACACACCGAGCGGGCGCCGAGCGAGGCGCCCTCGGCGACCTTCACGCCGACGGCCTCCCAGTCGCCGCCGCGCTTCTGCTTGCCGTCCGGGTCGACCGAGCGGGGGTTGTGGTCGTTGGTGAGGACGACGGCGGGGCCGACGAAGACGCCGTCGCCGAGCTCGGCGGGCTCGTACACGAGGGCGTAGTTCTGCAGCTTCACGTTGTTACCGATTCGCACGCCGGTGCCGACGTACGCGCCACGGCCGACGACACAGCCTTCGCCCAGCCTGGCCCCCTCGCGGATCTGCGCCAGCTCCCAGACGCTGGAACCGGCCCCGATCTCGGCGGTCTCGTCGACCTGGGCGGTGGGCTGGACCCTGTAGTTCACGGCATGCCTTTCGGAGAGCTGATGTGCCCGGAAAGCATAAGGGTGTCCCCGCACGCCGCCCCGCGGTGGGACGGTGGGCGGGACACCGCCCCGCACGCCGGTCTGGTGGGTCGGACGACGCTGCCGGTCCGGTGTTTCTCCGGTGCCTTGACGCCGGTGCCGGTGCCGGTAAACGTAAAGGAACTCGATGCGTCGACCGTCGACGCGTGTATCCGGGCGGTAGAGGCAGCCGACGTCGACCTTCCCGTCCTTGTAAGCCGTCGGACATGGGCTGGCCAGCAGCCCAGAAATTATTAGGGTCGCGCATTTCCCATGCATACCGACCATGCAGTGTTAACCGGGATACTGCTGCTGAATTTACCCGCCACAAGCGTACGAGCCTTGCTCCATCCTGTTCCGGTGTCAAACTCCCATAGGTAAGCATTTACTGGAAGGTTATTTACGTAAGAATTCACGGATCCGAAATCGAGGAATTCAAACAAATTGAAGCATGCGTTGGTGCTGGCGGAAACTATCTTCTCTCCGCCAAATTGTGTTCTGTCGTAAACGCAGAGGTATCTCGAGGCGCAGCCGCCGACAGCGGAGGCCGGTGTCGCTGTCGCCAGTGATACTCCCGCGAGCAGCGCCAAGGCCGAAACTCCGATTGCGGTGTTTTGTCTCCAGCTCATGCTGTCTTCCTCCATAACTGAACACGGAATGAACATTTCGCGCAACAGGTAGGTTCCCATGCCGTCCGCATCCTGCACAGTTGTTCCAAGCCAACCTGGTGGCCGGTCACAACGGCGCTCTAGAAGAGCATTTGAGATGTGGTCCGACAAAACGTATGCCTCGAAACCGCTGAGCTTGACTCCGCCAGGGATCTTGGAGTTGAGGTGCTCGTTGTCCCTTGCCCCCTTCCGAGTGCGCGAGTCCCGCCTCTGACTGTGCAGGGTGCTCGGGCGAGTGACTGTTCAGGGTGCTCGGGCGAGCAAACGCTGCTGGTACGACGCCGATGCTCGCGCTCAGCCCCCGCAAGAGGTGGCATTGATCTGAGAGGGCGGAATGAGAGTGCATAGGAGTTTTGTCGTCACCTGAACGTGTGGCGGTGCGGCATCCCGGCCGGTCGTCGGCCATGGGCATGTTGGGCTGGTCGCTGTGAGCGAGCG